>NZ_AP024861.1:1816008-2118677 GCF_024346755.1 Vibrio aerogenes
AATTCCCATCCGGTGGTTGCAAAGCTGATCAATTTTATAAATGTGAGCGCCCATTGTTTCCGTGATATGAGCCTGACAGTGATTGAGCTGGGTAAACCAGTCTGTAAAAGAGGTTAACATCTGTTTTGCTCTTTCTGCTCTCCTTCTGCCAAGATTTAATTCACCAAACAGGAAATAACAGAATACACCTAAAACCGGGAGGATATAGATAATCATTAACCATGCAAGGGAGACACTGACGGCTCTTTTCTTAAATACAACCCGGAAAGTGACTGTCGCAACGAGCAGCCAGTAAAGTCCGATACTGACCAGAGTGAGAATATGATAGATTTTATCCATATGATTGATGACGAATACCTGACTGATCTCTGACTGATGTTAATGCCAAACAGATATTTAGGGAAGTTTATTTGAAATCATGAAACCGGGATGTTGACGCCTGGCAGCGCTTTATTTCAAACAATGGTTTGAATTTAGCCTCAAAATCCATTTTATCCTGCGGTTTTACCCTGTTTTAGTGATTTTAATGTAAATATAGGGTTGTCTATTTGTTATGTATTTTTGAAAAAATCTACTTTTGAGTTACATAGACAATTTTTAACTCCTGATGTCGATTTTTTTGATAAAAAACATGGTAAAAACTTTCAATTTTTCCCGCAAACTGGTTTACTTGCCCGCCTTGAATCAACCATATCTTATGAGTTGTTTCAGGACTATTTATGCAAATACAACATCGGTAATAAAAAATATGGTAAGTAATACAAGAGGCCAGTTTTCATCAAAATTCGGCTTTATTATGGCGGCTGCCGGTTCAGCCGTTGGATTAGGAAATGTATGGGGGTTTCCGACTAAAACGGCAAGTAACGGTGGTGGTGCTTTTCTGGTGATATATCTTGTCATGGTATTTCTCCTTGCATTTCCTATGCTGGTTGCCGAACTCACTCTCGGGCGGTATGGCCAGGCAAATCCCGTCTCAACGCTTCGTTCAGTCTGGACTAAGAATAAAGCGGTTGCCGGAGTGATGGGGCTGATCGCGATGGTTACATCATCATTTATTCTGAGCTTTTATGCGATTGTAGCCGGCTGGCTTGTCGCTTATGCGTTTATCCCGGTTTTTGATGTCGCTGGTTTTCATGCAGTTTCTGAGTGGCTGGTAAATTTCAGCAGTGAGAGGAACGTTGTACTGGCGGTTATCTTCTCGTTAATGAATATTCTGGTGGTTCAGAAGGGGATCTCAAATGGTATTGAGCGTTGGTCAACCCGCCTGATGCCACTGCTGTTTATCCTTTTTGCAGTGATGATCATCTATATTTTCACCCAACCCGGTGCGATTGAAGGGCTGAAAATGTATCTGGTTCCTGATTTTTCTCAGATACACGGAGGCCTGATGGTTGATGCGATGGGGCAGGCTTTTTTCTCTCTGTCTCTTGGCTGTAGTACCATGATGGTGTATGGCTCTTACCTGCAGAAAGATGTCAATATCCCCAAAACAGCAGCACAGGTGGCCTCAATTGATACAGGTGTTGCGTTTGCTGCCGGATTGCTCATCCTGCCTGCGATGTTTGTAGCAAAAAATCATGGTGTTGACATTTTCACTGATGATGGTGTGCTGAAAAGTTCAGGCGATTTGGTCTTCAAAGTGTTACCAGCGATGTTCGATTCAATGGGTGGCGTTGGTGCTGTACTTAGTTTTGGTTTTTTTGTGCTGATGGTGATTGCTGCACTGACTTCATCGATTTCTTTGCTTGAAGTACCGGTATCCTGTGCACAGGATGAGCTGAAAATGAACAGAACGCCAGCAACATGGGTGATTGGCGGTGTGATCATGCTGATCAGTATTGTCATTTGTCTGAACTTTGGCACTCTGTTTGGCCTCGTAGCCGATGTAACAACCGTGTATATGCAGCCTTTACTTGGTGCGGTCTGGGCGGTTGTTGTGGGTTGGATTTGGCACAGGAATAAACTATTACAGGAGCTGAAGCACGGTTATCCCGATATAGAATCCGGCCTGTTCTGGAAAATCTGGCCCTGGTATGTACGTTTTATTTGTCCGGTAGCCATTGTGATGGTTTTCCTTTATCCCATGTTTTAATGAATTGCCATAAAGCCTTCTGAGAAGAAGGCTTTATTCTTTACACAAGATTCTCGTGGCGCTCAGCATTTTTTGTTACTTTCAGGAGAAAACCGAAGGTTATCTATGTTCCGGATTATTCATCTTCATCCCGATTTTGTGGTCATTAATAAGTATCCCGGCGTTTCTGTTCATAAAGATGACCAGGATGTCATGCTGGTGCAGGAAGTCTGCAAAAGTGTCAATGAAATGCAGCTCTATCTGGTACACCGTCTGGATAAGATGACTTCAGGGTTATTGCTGCTGGCCCGCTCTCCTGAGGCGGCTCGTTTGCTGTCTGATGCATTTGCACAACGTCAGGTCGAAAAATACTATCTGGCGATTGGTACGAAAAAGCCAAAGAAAAAGCAGGGGCTTGTCTGTGGTGATATGGTCCGTAGCCGTCGCTCAGCATGGAAACTGACGTCAGGAAAAGAGAACCCCGCTGTGACTCAGTTTTTTTCTGCTGCAGGAGAGAACGGGCAACGGGTTTTTCTGTGTCGTCCACGAACCGGGAAGACACATCAGATCCGGGTTGCATTAAAATCGGTTGGTTCCCCCATTCTGGGTGATGCTATCTATAATCCTGCCAGTGATGCCGACCGGGGATATTTACATGCGTTTGCACTGCGCTTTGATTATCAGGAGGCCGCTTTCAGCTTTGTCTGTGATCCGCGTGAGTATGATTTCACTGGTAGTCAATGGCATCAGACAACGGTTTCAAATGCGATTGATCAATGGTTATCGCCATGGTCGTTGTCCTGGCCAGAGCGATAACAGCCTTTGGTACATGAAAATGAATCTGACCAAACATACAACAGACTTTTACAAACAAAATCAAACTGATATGGATTACAATCAACTGAAAACTTTTATCCGGCATATTGAATCACAACTGACTCCTCAGCTTGTGTCCGTCAAGCGCTTATTTCATGGTCGTGGAAGGCGGTGGCCCGGATTAGAACAACTGACTGCTGACTGGCTGGGTGAGCAGTTAGTGATTTGCCTGTTCAAACAGCCTGAACCTATTTTTATGGAACGACTGATCTCTGAGTTAGTCTCATTGACCGAAGGGGAAATATGGCATGCTTCCGGGGCAAAATGTATTGCACTTCAGCATCGATATCGACAGCATCAGCAGATGGATGTGATATGGGGAAATTTGGAAGAAAATCCGGTTGTTGATGAGAGCGGACTGAAGTTTCAGCTGGATATCGGAAAAAATCAGAATTTCGGATTGTTTCTTGATATGTCGCAAGGTCGTGAGTGGGTGCGGCAGAATGTGTCTGGCCAACGGGTTTTAAATTTGTTTGCATATACCTGTGGTTTTTCTGTTGCAGCCATTGCCGGTGGTGCAAAGCACGTTGTGAATGTTGATATGGCAAAAGCATCCTTGTCTAAAGGACGGGAGAATCATAAGCTGAATCAGCATGACTTAAACCGGGTGCAGTTTATGGGGCATGACATTTTTAAATCATGGGGAAAAATCAGAAAATCCGGCCCCTACGATTTGATCATTATTGATCCGCCAAGTTTTCAGAAAGGAAGCTTCGCATTAACCAGAGATTACAGAAAGATTCTGAGACGTATGAATGAATTACTGACAGAAAAGGGAAGCGTTTTAGCATGTGTGAACTCCCCGGAGGTTGATTGTGATTTTCTGATTGAAACGATGAGAGATGAAGCACCATTTCTGAATTTTCAGCAGCGTCTGGAAAATCCGCCGGAGTTTGAGGATCTTAACCCCCAGGCCAGCCTGAAAGCACTTATTTTCCGGTAAAACTTGTTTTTTCGATAAACTAATTGTTCCGGTAATAAGTGCTCAGGTAAAAGTAGTCTGGATTGATTATTGACGTTTAGCTTCAAAGATAAGTGTATGTTTTTTATTTTTTAACGTCATTTTACCTTTCTGTATTTGTATATGGGTCTGCTGGGTTAAAGTCTGAACGATTACTTTTTCCAGCGCGACCTGCTCTTTCAGGCATAGTTTTTGAGACGAGATCATCTTGATAATCTTAAATTCATGGTCATCCGTATCAAGCACTGCCTGCCCCAGATAATCATTACATCCGGAAAAGCCGGTGGCAGTCATCCGGTTGTCTATTTTGAGACTGGGTGTTCTGTTATCCGTGGCAGGTTTGATCTCTTTTCCATCGAGATTGATCAAATGCCATACCGGGTTTTTTAAGTCCTCGACCTTGACTGCGGGTTCTTCATTACTTGCGCAGGCTGCCAGTAGGGTTGTTAAAATGATTGCTGAAAGCGTATTTTTTACACTAAGCTTCATATAATTAACCTTAGATTGGTTTGAAACGTCACCACATTACGTTTCATTGATTGAATATAAAAGGGATTGTAAAGCAAGATTTTGATATTTCAATCGCTTGCTTAAAGAGCCTGAACCGACTTCTTGTTGTCAAAGAGGTAATGTATGGAGCAGTTAGAGTTTTTTGATGTCCCCAGCCCCTGTATCGGGGTTTGTCGTGTGAATGAAAGGGGCTATTGTCAGGGATGTCTGAGAAACAGGGATGAGCGATTCCGGTGGATGGAGATGACGCCGGCAGAAAAATTATATGTGATTAAGTTGTGCCGGATGCGGTTTCGTCGTCAGATAACGAAAGACAACAAAACCTCAAAAACCGTGCAACAGGATATTCATCCACAGCAGAATCTTTTTTAAATTGAGTTGAATGACTTAGCTCTTCAGGCCCCATTGATCACTGATCCAGCCTCCGGCCTGTTCATCAAAGTGTTTGCCACTGAAACTAAGGTTTGTATCCTGGCTTTTCTTCGTCGCTGGTTTTTCCGTCAGTAGCTGATGAATGTAGTCCGCCATTGGATCCGGAGAAGCTGCTGCCGTTGCATCTTGTTTTTTCATCGCGACTTCTTTAATCATTTGCAGACGATATGTTGAGCTTGAACGTTTCATCATTTAACCTCCATAGAAATAATAAACATGCTCAAAAAATAGACAGCTCCGTTTTGCGCGTCAACAGACGTATTCAGAAACTTTTTAAGATTTGATCAGTCACAAATTCTCTGTCTCAGACATGTTGATATCAGAGCTCATTCTGTGATTTTGCATTATGAAACCAGAAAAATCACATGAGCAGGTGGTGGTCAGCAGCTGGTGACGGGCTTGTCTGTGTATTAAAGTTGAAGTGTTCAGCAGATGTTGTGTCGGAGGTCGGGGCTCATTTCCTGATGTATTGTATAGCGAGATAAATCTTCATCTTATTATCTGGTCATTACTTCTGACTGGAATATCACGTGTGACTGGAAGCTTTCTCTCTGTCAGGAAATGGGATTATACCGCACTGGTGAGCGTTTACAGGACTCCGTCTCTTCATCGAACAGAATGAACATGGACAAACTCTGATGAACAATCCGGTGGATCAGTATATCGTGGGATTATTTTTTATACAACGGTTGTGTGATGGTCTGTGTGCATATCATTTTGTGTGAATACAAAAAACCCCGTGTTGGTAGCACAGGGTTATTTTTAATTTAAAATCCGGTTGGTAAGGCCAGATTTTTCAATATGCAAAAGGTGAAAGATTAACAGGTAATCTTATCAGATACGGATGAAATCCATATGAGTGACTTTTGGTTTGAACGCATGACGCTGAACATCCTGAGGTTTGACTTTAACCTCAGCACCGTCAATCACCAGAGTGATTTCTTCGTAGAATTCTGGCTTATCCATTTGGTTGATGATTTCATCGTGAGTCAATGCGATTGACACAGGCGCTGCTTCACCACCGTAAACGATAGCCGGGAACTGACCCGCGTGACGTAGGCGGCGGCTCGCACCTTTACCTAGTTCAGTACGTAATACTGCTTCAAATTTCATATTATTTACTCTCAATTAGTAAATTGTAAATGTTGATACCGGACAATGCGACCTTGTCCGGTGTCGTACTTGATTCGTTCTACGTGCAATACATAAAAACGAGCGCGGATACTATCATTCTCTGTGCTTAAGAGCAATATCTTCAGGCAATTGGGTCAGTTCATCTGCAAATATTTTATCCCTGATTTTCCAGAATCGTCCGGTTTTACAGGCGATGACAAACAGCGGGAATCGGAAGCGATGTTGAGACGCGACAATTTTTTGGGCGCTTTGTTCATGAAAAGGCCGGTGTTTATCCGCCAGATGAGGTCTGACAAAACGCTGGTGAAAAACCGATTTTTGTTTTTTAGTGATGACAGACCAGAATTCATGCACCTGTGCCTGCTTATCTCCCTGATAAGTCACTTTGATTTGTGACCGGTTTTGGCTGTCTTTGTGAATCATCATCTCCATATGATGGCACTCAAAAACCAGTGCATCTTTTAAATTGAGTGCTTCTTTGAGTTTTTTGTCCGGATCGACAAGTGTTGCCTGACATTCATGACATATACGGGCTGCGATATCATTATCTGCCCCACATTCATGACAATATTTCGCCCGGAAGCGATAGCCACAGATTTCCCGCTCATGTGTTTCTTCATCGGTGAAATATCCCTGGCAACGTCGTCCATAATGTTCGATTAAAATGCCCTGACTATCCAGCTTCCCCCAGAAATTATTATTGAATCCACAGGCAGGGCAGGGAATGGTCACGATTTCACAATCCTGTGATGGTTTGGCTTCGCCAACTTCAGGCTGTTCCAGATCATATCTGTTCCCGGCATAATCAAGCACCAGACATTCTTGCTTTCCGGGAGCCAGCCTTAATCCCCGGCCGACGATTTGCTGATAGAGGCTGACGGACTCTGTCGGGCGGAGAATGGCAATCAGATCAACATGTGGTGCGTCAAATCCTGTTGTCAGCACTGACACGTTGACCAGATATTTCAGCTGTTTTTGTTTAAAACGCTGAATGATATCATCGCGTTCAGCTTGCGGTGTCTCACCGGTAATGATGGCTGATGATGAAGGCAGCAGGGCATGAATCTCCTGTGCATGACGAACTGTTGCAGCAAATATCATCACCCCCTGCTTTTCTTCTGACTGCCCGACAATTTGATGGATAATCTGCGGGGTTACCCGTTGTGCATCAGAAATCACCATGTCCAGATCAGAAGCTTTATAGCTCCCGGTCGGCATCGGATGAATTTGGGAGAAGTCGTAGCTTAATACTGGTGCATCAACAATATTGGCCGGCGTCAGAAAATTTTCATCGAGAAGAAAATGAATTGGCAGCTCAAAAATGCAGTCACGGAAAAACCGGG
This sequence comes from Vibrio aerogenes, assembly GCF_024346755.1. NCBI lineage: Bacteria > Pseudomonadati > Pseudomonadota > Gammaproteobacteria > Vibrionales > Vibrionaceae > Vibrio > Vibrio aerogenes. The sequence goes on from NZ_AP024861.1 coordinate 1,823,336, forward strand.
GCGTTGTGCTGCGGACTTGTCCGCGGGTGTGGTACTGATAGATCCATCCCAACCCAAGCCGGTATGGTGTCGCAGTTAATCCGAGGACTTTCAGGTTCGGATTTTTTTCCCGGAGATGAGAAATAACCTTTTGATAACTGCTGTCTTTTTTGTCTGGTACCCGGTGGCATTCATCAATAATTAATAATGAAAACTCATTGGTGAACTGCGCTAAATGACGAACAACGGACTGAACTGATGCGAAGATAACCTGTTCCCCGGTCTCTTTTCTGCCCAAACCCGCAGAAAAAACAGAGCCGGTTAAACCATATCCTTCGTATTTTTGATGATTCTGCTCGACCAGCTCTTTCACATGGGCCAGAACCAGAACCCGGCCTTTTGCCAGCCTCGCCAGTTCGGCAATGACCAGACTTTTTCCGGCACCGGTTGGTAAAACAATCACAGCCGGATCATCGTGTTGTCTGAAGTAGTGAATGACCGATCGGACAGCATCAGCCTGGTATGGACGAAGTTTATACATAAATTATTTTTTCAATAAATGTGAAATAGCTCAACTAATGGAACATGGATGGTTATAATAACTCACTTCAACTTCATGAGGTATGCATGCGTCTGGATAAATTTTTATGTGATGCTTTGGGTATTACACGTAAACAAGCAACAAAAATAATTAAAAGTGGTGAGGTGGTTGTTAATGAACAACCTGAATCACGTGGTGCCAGAAAGCTGGCGGAAACGGATGAAGTTTTCTGGCAGAGTCAGCGGCTTTCCGCTCGCGGCCCTGTTTATATCATGCTGTACAAGCCGGATGGTTTTGTCTGTTCTCATACGGATGATTTTAATCAGACTGCATTCCTTTTACTTGATGAGCCTAATATGAAGCATCTGCATTTTGCCGGGCGGCTGGATGTTGACACGACGGGACTGGTTCTGATTACCGATGATGGTCAATGGTCACACCGGATAACTTCGCCAAAGCACCATTGTGAAAAGACATACAGGGTCTGGCTGGCTGATCCGGTTAAGCCTGACTATGCTGATCAATTCAGGGGCGGCATCCAGCTGAATCAGGAGCGGGATTTAACCAAGCCTGCCAGGCTCGATGTCATCAGTGAGACAGAAGTTCGTCTGACGATTCATGAAGGAAAGTATCACCAGGTCAAACGCATGTTTGCCGCATTAGGCAATAAAGTGGTTGCTTTGCACCGGGAAAGTATTGGAAACATTGCTCTGGACGAAACACTTGAACCCGGTGAATACCGTTATTTAAACGATAAAGAAATTCAGTCTGTCTGGTCGTAAAAGATTGAGGAAATATGAGCGAAAAACAACATGCAAATGCTGAACAGGCACCATCAGTCAGCCTTCTTTTATTAATCATTTTGGGTGCTATCGGCGCGGTGACGCCGCTTGCAATTGATATGTATTTACCTGCGATGCCTGTGATTGCGCAAAATCTTGGTGTCAGTGACGGCTTGGTGCAGATGACACTGACCGCTTACATGGCAGGGTTTGCTATCGGGCAATTATTACACGGTCCGCTCTCTGATACTTTTGGTCGTAAGCCTGTCATGTTGATCGGGCTGATCCTGTTTAGTGTAGGGGCATTTATCTGTGCCACGGTGACCAGTATTGAAGCGCTGTCCTGGGTCAGAGCTGCTCAGGGTTTTGCAGGTGCGGCCGCAGCGGTTGTGATACAGGCAGTTGTCCGTGATATGTTTGAACGGGAAGATTTCGCCAGAGTGATGTCGTTTATTACCATTGTGATTATTATTGCACCACTGATCGCACCGGTACTGGGGGGCAATCTGGCTGTTTGGTTTGGATGGCGTTCCATTTTCTGGTTTTTGGTCATTTTTTCAATCATCGTGATTGGGATGGTCATCTGGTTGATTCCGGAAACACTTTCTGCGGAAAACCGTCAGTCATTTCATGTCCTGAATATCTTAAAAAACTATGCTGAATTATGTCGCTCTGCCAGAGTTCTCGGCCTGATCTTTTGCGGAGCCTTTTCTTTCTCCGGTCTGTTTTCATTTTTAACCGCCGGTTCGTTTGTTTATGTCAATATCTTTGGTGTTAGTCCGGATATGTTCGGTTATCTATTTGGACTGAATATATTGACGATGATGGGAATGACCACACTGAACAGTCGCCTTGTGAAGCGCCTTGGTTCACGTTTCATGCTGCATTTTGGTTTAACTGTCCAGTTAATTTCCGGGTGTGGGTTGTTTCTGTGTTGGCTGCTGGATAGTGGATTGTGGGGCATCGTTCCTTGTGTGATGTTCTATATTGGCTCTATTTCAACCATTGGCAGTAATTCTATGGGACTGCTGATGAGTCATTATCCGAGAATGGCCGGGACCGCCTCTTCATTGGCCGGTACATTGCGTTTTGGTACCGGAGCCGGAATCGGAGCGATTGTCGCTTCACTGCCTTCAGGTGAAGTCTGGCCAATGTTAATCAGTATGGCGCTGTGTTCTGTTGCTGCCTGTGTTTTTTATTGGATATTGGGAAGAAAATAGATGTCACTTTATTCTCAGGAGATCTGTTCATCAGTTCAGACAGCGCTTGAAGAACTGGCTCAGGCGCATCAGCAGGGAAAGCTTGCTGATGCGCCTTTGCCAAATCAGTTTTACCTGGTCCGGTGGATTACAAAGTCTCTCAAGCAGCAGCGATTCCCGCGCTGTGTTTCAGATGACTTTGTTCGCTGGCAGAAAGCCGGGCGTTCAAAGGGAAATCAAATCATGCTTGAGCCTTTGTTCAGAAAGATTCTTGCGTATTACGATGATTTTTTTCAATCTGAACGGTGTAACCAGATCACGGACAAGCGAATTGAATTGTTTCTCGATGAAATGGAAGCAGCGGGTTGGGAAGTGTCAACGTCAGAAGCTCTGGTTGGGTGCGGCAAAGTTCAATTATTTACAGAACAGCCGGATTCTTTGGCGATTTGCTCTGGGCAGTGTGAATCATGCTTTGATGGTGAGTTACTGGTTCATCCGATGAGCTTGTTTGTCCGGGGAAACCATGCCCGGTTTGTCGAACTGGCATGGCGGTCGGGTTTTATGGTTCACAAGCGCACTGATTATAAATCGAATGTGAAATATCACGGTGAATATCTGATTTATCCCGGAAACCGGGGAGAGCAGCTTGCAGAACTCCCTTCCGGATTTGAGTGATTCAAAATAGTGCCTTATTTTTTGTCGTCAGGTGGATTTTGTTCTGCATGGCGACAAATAACCCGAACCATTCCCCTGAAGATAAACAGATGGGCGGGCATCATCACAAACCAGTAAAGCAGTCCTCTGAATCCTTGTGGATGCCACCATGCACAGACCTGAAGTGTTCTCTTGTCGCCGTGATCGGTTATCGTAAACTCCAGCCTGCCTAATCCGGGCGCTTTCATGCCAAAAAGCAGCGAAAGAAATTTATCTTTCTCACAGCGAATGATTTTCCACGAGTCAATATAATCTCCGACGCTGAGCTCAGACAGTACTGGCTTTCGTCTGACGGGCTTGCTGCCACCGGCCAGAAAATCCAGCCACTCCCTTAAACGCCAGAGAGAGTTCGCATAGAAATAGCCTTCCGGTTCCTGGCCGATTCTCCGGATGGTTTGCCATAGTTGTCCGGCGGTTGCCTTGGTTGTATATTTTGCTCCGGCTTGTTTTGCATAATAGCCAAATCCGGGTTGCCATCTTTTCTGTGCATAAGGGTCAAAGCCCCAAACCTGAGTGCGGATAAAGGTGCCTTCTTCGGCAATCGTTTTTTTGACCGCATCCTCGTAGTGGATGAGTTGCTGTGGATATAAGCGACAGATTTCTCTGTTATCAGCGATATAGTCATGTTTAAGTCCGGCAAGCAGGGCTTTGCCGATACTGGCCGGAACAGATGTAATCATTCCCAGCCAGTAAGAAGCCATCTTTGGCGTTAAGAGAGCGGTGGACCAGAGCCTGAATGGTTTATTGGCTGCCTGACATATGACCCGAAATTGTTCGCGATATGAAAGTGTGTCCGGGCCTCCGGCTTCCAGCATCTGGTGCGAAACAGGCACTTCTTCTGCCAGAGCAAGCAAATAATTATTTAAGTTGTCCAGCGCAATGGGATTCGAACAGGAATCGACCCATTTAGGTGTAATTAACAGGGGCAGATTATAGACAAAATCTCTCATGATTTCGAAAGCGGCAGAACCGGGACCGATGACAACTCCCGCCCGAAGTTCTGTCACTGGGATGGATAATTTTCTCAGAGACTCGCCAGTCATTTTCCGGGCCCGGACATGTAATGATGGGTTCGCACCTGGCTGAATCGCACTGAGATATATAATGTGCTTTGCCTGACTGTCTGACAGGGAACGCCGGAAGTTTTCCGCCAGTGAGAGTTCGTAACCAATAAAATCTTCGCCATAAGCCATGCCGTGAACCAGAAAATAGATAAGGTCAAAGTCAGGGACTGCAGATTGTGTTGCCTGGAAATCAGCTAAATCAAGATAAATGATGCGAAGGTTGATATGGGGTGACAGGCGGTCTTTCAGCTGTTCTGTCTGACGGGTTGCGGCTGTGACGCTGTAACCCTTTTCTAAAAGTAATGGAACAAGCTGTGATCCAATATAACCAGATGCGCCTAGCACGAGTACTTTTTTCATAATAGTCCTGGTAAGAGTGTTTAAATGGTATCCAAAGACCGGCAGAACCCCGTTATTCCGGCAGAATGTCCGTCATATGAGCCATGCTTTTAAGATAACCTGTCTCAAGTCTGTTGTATATCCGGGTTAAGATACTTTGAGTTCAGTTGAGAGATTCTGGTCTTTCTCAGGCTGCTCTCGCCATGAAAAATTTTAGCTGATAACGGCGTGTTTTCAGGTTGTTCTGAATGACTTAACCTGAGCAGGGTAAACAGTGAAATCATTGAAAATACTTCCTCAATAAAGGGATTTGGTGTAGATTCACATTCCGTTGGGGAGAATTAGATTAGGGCGATTTGATGTTAGAGCTGACAGACCTCTGTAAAGGTTATCTGGATGGGGGAGAATTTCATCCTGTTCTGCAAGGGGCTGCGCTCAAATTAAGTCAGGGTGAGCAGGTTGCTCTGATGGGAGAGAGTGGTTCAGGTAAAAGTACCCTGTTAAATTTGATTGCCGGCATTGATACATCTGATTCCGGTGAGATTTGGTTCCCTGATTTTCCCATGCACAGCACTTCTGAACATGCCCGGGCCGATTACAGGCGGCATTTTATCGGACATGTTTTCCAACAGTTTAATTTATTACCCACATTAAATGTCGCTGATAACATTCGCTTTTGCCGCCAGCTCAGGGGCATCCCAGAAGACAGGGGACTATGGCGACAAATTTTATCAGCACTGGATTTGATGCCATTGCTTGGGCGTTATCCGGAAGAAGTCTCCGGAGGTCAGCAGCAAAGGGCGGCTATTGCGCGCGCGCTTTATATGGAGCCTCAGATTTTACTTGCCGATGAACCAACCGGTAGCCTGGATGAAAAAGATGCGGAAGCGGTGATGCGTTTGCTGACGACACTGTCAAAGCAGCTGGAGTGTACATTATTACTGGTTACACACAGTGAAAAAGTTGCGAATCATATGGAAAGATGTGTTCGTTTGCAGGGAGGGCAACTGCATGCTGTGCCCCGTAGTTAAAGCACTACTGGGACATTATCGCCGGTATCCGCTGCAACTGATTCTTGTCTGGCTGGGGTTAACGCTTGGTGTATCTTTATTCGTAGGGGTGACTGCGATTGCAGAACACACCCGGAAAAGTTACGAACATGGTGAAAAATTTTTTGCGAATCCACTGCCGTACCACATCCGCTCAGATAATATTGATCAACCTGTCCCGTTTAGTCTTTATATCCAGCTCAGACGTTCAGGCTTCTCTCAGTGTGCACCTTTCGCCAGTTACCGGACAACGACACTGCGTGGTCTGAATCTGTTGATTATCGGGGTTGATCCGATTCTTTCTCTTTCCCGGCCTGCCAGTATTCCGGGGCATTCTTATCTGGTGATTATCAGTCAGGAACTGGCAAAGCGTGAAAAGCTTAAAAATGGCGACTGGATGAAAACAGATTCGGGGGTACAGCTCGGTCCGATTCAGATCGATCAGAAAAATCTGGTCTATGGGTCAAAAGTGATTACAGCGCTACCTCTGGTTCAGGCTTTGAAAGGAAATGCTTCTCTGTCGGTCATTGCGTGCGCTGATATGCCCTATGTTCAGCTGAAACACCTGAAGTCTATGCTCCCTGAAGGTATTAATATCAGCCGGGGACATCGCTCTGATATTGGCTCGTTGACCAAAGCCTTTTTATTGAACCTCAATGCTATGGGGATGCTTTCGTTCATGGTGGGGTTGTTCATTTTTTATCAGGCAATTTCTCTGTCTTTTATCCAGCGTCAGCCTTTAGTCGGAATGTTGAGACAGGCTGGTGTCTCCGGGCTTGAGCTGGCAAAGTCATTAACGATCGAAATTGCTCTGCTTATTTTGGTGTCTTGTATTTCAGGTAATATACTCGGCATGATTCTGGCCAATCAATTTATTCCGGTTGTTTACAGCTCTCTGGCACATGAAAGTTCTGAAACGTATCTGTGGGTTGCCTGGAACTGGCGTTGGGGTGTCTCCAGTTTGGTACTTGCGACGGTCAGTGCGTCATGTGCTTGTGTCTGGCCTTTGATTCGTCTGCTTAAATCTCCTTCCATCCGCTTAACTCCCAAAGTATCCCTGATCCGTTTTGCGGGTGCAGAATTTGCCATTCAGGCTGTGTTGGCGGTGATTCTGTTACTGGTGGCCATTGCTGTCTATTTTTTGATTAAGGCCGCCTGTGCCGGTTTTATTGTTCCGGCTCTTATTTTGGTGAGTGTCGGGCTGATAACACCTTATATTGTCTGGAAAGTTTTTGACCTGTTGTCTTATACGCTAAAAGATGTAAAACGCCGGTGGTTTTTTTCCGATGCAGCGGCGAGTATGGGGTATCGTGGTATTGCAACGATGGCTTTTTTAATCGCTCTGACGGCCAATATTGGTGTTGAAACCCTTGTTGGTAGTTTTCGGGAAACGACCGACAGGTGGCTGAATGAACGACTTGCTGCAGACCTCTATGTGTATTCATCGCCCTCATCACAGAGCGAGATGACTGACTGGCTGCTCAGGCAAGCGCCTGTTCAGTCATTATGGAAACGCTGGGAGCGGGATATTCCTTCTGATCAGGGGTTATTACAAATTGTCAGTACCGGTCAAAGCCATGAAGAACTGGATACGCTAACCGTGAAAGTCGCTGTACCAAATTTCTGGGAGCTGCTGCATAGCCAGAAAAGCGTGATGATCAGTGAGTCGATGTCTTTGAAGCTTGATATCCGGCCGGGAGATGTGATTCAGCTACCGCCACCTCTGGGATTAGACTGGAAAGTCGCCGGGATCTATTATGATTACGGAAACCCGTTTTATCAGGTCATGATATCAGAACCCCTCTGGCACAGGTTGTTTGGATACAATGGTAATATTGTCTTGAATGTGACGGCAAAGCAGGATACTTCTCTGGATAGACTCAGAAACAAGTTTGAGCAGGCGTTTCATTTAGATGAAGAGCGTGTGTTTGATAATAAGACGATTCATCAGGCGTTGATGCAAACGTTTGACCGGACGTTTGCTATTGCCGGTAAGCTGGGGCGTCTGACTTTATTTATTGCTGTTGTCGGTATATTTTTTGCCACTCTGGCGGGTGAAGCGACCAGGCAAAAGCATATGACCTTACTCCGGTGCCTGGGCGTTTCAGGAAAAGAGCTGGTTGTGATTGGCAGTATTCAGCTCTGTATTTTTGGTATGATATCTCTGCTAATCGCTATACCTTTGGGGATTGCACTGGCATCTTTGGTGATTGATATTGTGATTAAACAAGCCTTTGGCTGGTCGATTCAGCTCTATCTGATTCCTCAGGGGTATCTGGAAACTGCTTTCTGGTCATTGACTGCGCTTGTCGCAGCCGGCTCAATTCCTATTTTAAAACTGGTTTTACAGGCACCGATGCGCTCTTTTCGCGATTCTCTGTAATCAGTAGTCCGTTGCTCTCAGGTGAACCCTTTGCGGCAAGCATTTGCTTTAAAAAAACGTCATCAAAGTACAACAGACGACTGATCATATTTTGTTGGGTCTTAGTGCTGTGTTTTTGAGAAAGACCCTGCCAGAAATAAGTTGTTGCAAATAACTCAACCCTTTATCCGGAAAATAAGTTACCTTCGTCGAATATTGCCGGAGTTTGGTGCGATGATTTGCTGTGACGAATCCGTTCCTTCGGCTCACTTACAGAGATATAACCTGAATAATATTTTTAGATTTAAGTCAGATCCTTACTACAATTTAGTAGTGAATTTTATGTAATCAAATGATTACTTTGTCTCTTCTTCTTTGAGAAGGTGATGTGGAATGGGAGAACAAGTATGAAAAAAGTAATTCCAAAAAGTTTCAATATAGATGCAGTCAGTGGTGTTCTGTTGGTTGTGGCAGCAATTCTGGCGATGATTATCGCAAACTCTGCGCTTCAGACATTTTATGAAAATGTACTGCATACCTATGTATTGGGAATGTCGTTTCGCCACTGGATAAATGATGGTTTGATGGCTGTTTTTTTCTGTCTATTGGCCTGGAAGTGAAACGGGAATTGCTTGAGGGGGCACTCAAAGAAAGGGAAACAGCGGTTTTTCCTGCAATTGCAGCAATTGGCGGCATGGTTGTGCCTGCGCTTGTTTATATGCTTTTTAATTATCATGATGCGTCTGCCATTGATGGATGGGCTATTCCGGCTGCGACCGATATTGCATTTGCAATTGGGATTTTGTCGCTGTTAGGTGATCGGGTGCCGGTCAGCCTGAAAGTCTTCCTGCTTGCGCTGGCGATCATCGATGATTTAGGTGTGATTATTATCATTGCTCTGTTCTATAGCAGTGAGTTATCAACGCTGGCTCTGACTATCGGTTTCTGTATGGTTGCCGTTTTGCTGGTGATGAATTTTATGGGGGTAACGAGGTTACTGCCTTATCTGTTAGTTGGGGCCGTTTTATGGGCTGCAGTCCTTAAATCTGGTGTACATGCAACACTTGCCGGTGTTGTATTGGGTTTATCGATTCCTCTGAAAGGACAAGGGCAGCAAAAATCACCTTTAAAGACACTCGAGCATGATTTGCATATATTTGTGGCATTGGTGATTTTACCTGTATTTGCTTTTGCAAATGCCGGAATTGCACTTGATTCCTTCTCTGTTGGGGACCTGTTACATCACGTTCCAACGGGTGCGGCACTTGGATTGTTTCTCGGAAAGCCGATTGGTGTTTTTTGTTTCAGCTGGCTGGCTGTGAAGTTGAAAATTGCAAAGTTACCGGCTGATGTCGATATGAAAGAAATTTTTGGTGTTGCCATGCTGTGTGGGCTTGGATTTACGATGTCAATATTCATTTCATCACTGGCTTTTGGCGATGCAAATGCTCAGTATGATACGTATGCGAGAATTGGGGTACTGATTGGTTCTTCGTTATCGGCCATTGTTGGGTACATTGTTTTGTCAAAAACTTTACCTAAAAATCCGGCCAGATAAACTGAATTGTATATAAGTTCAACATTTCATCATAAATAAGAGGGGCGATGTAACAAATAGTTGCAAATGAATGTAACTTTGTGTTAATTTCGCCTCAATTCCGGAGCGGTTTTCCGGAGGATACGCACAGCGAACATTCGGGCTGATTGTGTCGCTGTGTAGGGTAGGTATCAGCAAGTCCTTTTGTTGATAGACGGGATACTCTGGTCGTGGGAGCGGCATAAACATGGGAAACCCAACATTGAATCCATATATTTCATCATTATTAATCAGCTTTATACTTCCCCAATGCCCTGTTCAGCAGGGGCGTAGTATTACTGAACCTTGATTTCCTGATCATTCCTTTTTTGATTTCAGATGCCTTTTTATATCGTTTGATATAAGAGGGATTTAGTTTGTTTCTGTCGTTTCCTTGTCTCAGGGAAATGGCTACAGGTTTTTGAGGTGGCTAATTATGACCACAGCTTTTGAAGTCGGGCATCATGCACCGGCGACTTCTTCAATGGTTCCGCAACTATCCGGAACTTACGATTTAACTCCGGATCAGGTTTTAATTGATCAAAGTGAAAATGAATCTGATGTCCGCTCGTATCCACGGCGATTACCGATAGCTATTAAAAAAGCTTATGGTGCACTGGTTGAAGATACCCGCGGACAAATCTTTCTTGATTGTCTTGCTGGCGCAGGCACGTTGGTTCTCGGGTATAACCATCCGGAAATTAATCAGGCTATCAAGGAACAACTCGATTCTGGTTTACCTTATCAAACGCTTGATATTACAACCCATGCAAAAAATCACTTTATTCACCAGGTAAAATCATTTTTACCCGATGAATTGAGTAATGACTGCGTGATTCAGTTTTGTGGCCCGTCCGGTGCGGATGCGGTTGAAGCTGCAATTAAACTGGCGAAACAAACGACCGGCCGCAACACCATGTTTGCTTTTCGTGGTGCTTACCATGGTATGACCAATGGCACGATGGGCTTGATGGGTAACCTTGGCACAAAAGCGCGCCGGACCGGATTAATGTCTGACGTCCATTTCATGCCTTTTCCTTACCATTTACGCTGTCCGTTTGGGTTGGGCGGAGACGAAGGTGCCCGTGCGAACATTCGCTACATTGAGCGCCTGTTAGGTGATGATGAGTCTGGCATGATGAAACCGGCAGCTATCATTGTTGAACCCGTGCAGGGTGAAGGTGGCGTAGTTCCTGCGCCTGCATTTTGGTTGCGTGAGTTACGCAGGCTCTGTGATGAACATGATATTTTACTGATTTTTGATGAAATTCAGTGTGGTATCGGTAAAACCGGTTATAACTTTGCTTTTGAGGAAGCTGGTATTGTGCCGGATATCTTGTGCTTATCAAAAGCGATTGGTGGTGGTTTACCCATGTCTCTGCTGGTCTTCAGAAAAGAGATCGATACATGGAAGGCAGGAGAGCATACCGGAACTTTCCGGGGGAATCAGTTGGCGATGGTCTCTGGTGCTAAAGCGCTGGAAATCATTCAACGGGATAATCTGACTGAACATGCCAATGTTGCGGGTCAGTATCTTCGTATGGGGCTGGAAAAAATCCAGGAGCGCGTCAATTGTATTGCTGAAGTCCGCGGGAAAGGATTAATGCTTGGCATTGAGATTCAAAACCCTGATGGTGAGCGGAATAAATATGGTGAACCCAAGGCTGATGGTGAATTAACGCTTAAAATTCAACGGGCTGCGCTTGAGCGGGGACTTATTGTTGAAAAAGGCGGACGGGAAGGTTCGGTGATTCGCTTTTTACCGCCGATTATTATTTCCTTTGAACAAATCGATTTTGCGCTGAGGACTTTAGAAGAAGCCATCATTGCTGCTGGTGGTGGTGTTAAAAATCCGGATTCAGAGGCAGAACAGTGGAAAGCTCATTTTATCCAAACAGGGGATGCTGGTAGCCGGGAATTCTCAGCGGTTATGAATCATACGACTGCAGCACTCAAAGCGGTGTTTGAATCTGTCAATGCCCCTTACTCGGGGATTGAGCCGTCAGCTCTGGAAGAGGCGATTCGTCAGGTGAACTTAGATCACCGCAATGCACCTTTAAAAGATATCATTACCGAAACTGCGGATCTGGTGGGTAAGAACTCAATCATTGTTCAGCACCCGGACTGTATTGCACATTTGCATACGCCGCCACTGCTTTCTTCAGTTGCAGCTGAGGTGATGATTGGTGCACTGAATCAATCGATGGATTCCTGGGATCAGGCATCGGCTGCGACTTATGTTGAGCAGCGGGTGATTGACTGGTTGTGTGGCCGCTTTGGTATGAGTGAACATTCTGACGGAGTAATGACCAGCGGTGGCACGCAAAGTAATCAAATGGGGTTATTGCTGGCACGGGACTGGATTGCAGATCAGCGAAGTGGTCATTCTGTTCAAAAACATGGTTTACCTGAATATGCGGGTAAGTTGCGGATTATTTGTTCTGAAAATGCGCATTTTACGGTACAGAAATCTGCGTCTCAGATGGGGTTAGGTGAACGGGCTGTGTTAACGGTTCCTGCAAACCCTGATGGAACAATGATCGTCCGTGAAGCTGAAGCTGTCATCAAAAAAGCACTGGACGATGGTCTGATTCCATTTACGATTGTTGCCACCGCCGGAACGACGGACCATGGTGCAATAGATGACCTGGCTGAGGTTGCAACAGTTGCTGAAAAATTTGGTTTGTGGATGCATGTTGACAGTGCGTACGGCGGGGCTTTGATTTTGAGTCAGTCAGCGGATCGTCTGGCTGGTATTGAACGGGCGAATTCAGTCTCTGTTGATTTCCATAAACTGTTTTACCAAACGATCAGCTGTGGTGCTTTGCTGGTCAACCATCAAGAAAACTTTAAGTATTTTCTTCATCACGCGGACTATCTGAACAGAGAGCACGATACATTGCCAAATCTGGTCGATAAGTCGATTGCAACCACAAAGCGTTTTGATGCACTGAAAGTTTATATGACGATGCAAAGTGTTGGTCCGGAGACATTAGGGAAAATGTATGACCACTTAATTGACCAGACACAGTCCGTTGCAGCTCTGATTGACAGCCATCCGGGGTTTGAATTGCTGGAAAAACCGTCATTGTCGACAGTCCTGTTCCGGGCCACAGGTCATGAGCCGGATGCTTTGAATCAAAAACTGCGTCTGGAGGCGTTAGTTCGTGGTGTGGCTGTGCTTGGAGAAACGACGGTAAACGGGAAAACAGCATTGAAGCTAACCATACTGAATCCATGTTTGAAGATGTCTGATTTTACATCTTTAATCGAAAAAATAGCGAATTTAGCCGCAGAGTTAATGAAATAGGTCAGGATTAGAAATTATGTCGATTTTACAGATTGGTGCCGGCGGTGTCGGCTGGGTTGTTGCACATAAAGCGGCGCAGAATAATGATATTCTGGGCGATATTACAATCGCATCCCGTACCATCTCAAAGTGTGAAAAGATAATTGAATCGATTCAGGGAAAAAATAACCTGAAAGATACAGCGAAGAAGCTGGAAGCGCGTGCGGTAAATGCTGATGATGTGGATGCTTTGGTTGCCCTGATTCATGATGTACAGCCTGATTTGGTCATTAATGTTGGTCCTCCGTGGGTTAACATGAATATTATGGAAGCTTGCTATCAGGCAAAAGTTTCTTATCTGGATACCTCCGTTGCGGTTGATTTATGCTCAGAGGGCCAGCAGGTGCCTCAGGCATATGACTGGCAGTGGGGTTATCGCGAGAAATTTAAACAAGCGGGCATTACCGGTATTTTAGGTGCTGGTTTTGATCCCGGTGTTGTGAGTGTATTTGCCGCTTATGCCGTCAAGCATCTGTTTGATGAGATTGATTCTATCGACGTCATGGATGTGAATGCTGGTGATCATGGTAAAAAGTTTGCCACTAACTTTGATCCGGAAACCAATATGCTGGAAATTCAGGGAGACTCTTTTTTCTGGGAAGATGGCGAGTGGAAGCAAGTCGGTTGTCATACCCGTATGCATGAATTTGATTTCCCTGTGGTTGGTAAGCACAAAGTCTATTCAATGGCTCATGATGAAGTTCGCTCACTCAAAGAGTTCATTCCGGCAAAAAGGATTGAGTTCTGGATGGGATTTGGTGATCGTTATCTGAACTATTTTAATGTGATGCGTGATATTGGTCTGCTGAGTCCGGATCCGGTGACTTTACCAGATGGATATGAAGTTCAACCGTTACATGTCCTGAAAGCCCTGTTACCTGATCCGACGTCTCTTGCCCCGGGATATACCGGTAATACTTGTATTGGTACCTGGGTTCAGGGAATGAAAGATGGTCAGCCGCGCAGCGTCTTCTTATACAATATCGCCGATCACGAAGTGGCGTATAAAGATGTTGAGCATCAGGCTATCTCATATACAACCGGCGTTCCTGCAATTACTGCTGCAATTCAGTATTTCAAAGGCAAATGGGCTGAAGCGGGTGTCTTCAATATGGAGCAGCTTGACCCGGATCCTTTCCTGAAAACGATGCCTGACATCGGTCTTGACTGGGATTATCAGGAACTGGAAGTTGGCCAGCCGGATATTCAGATTCTGAAATAATTATCCGCAGTACCAGAGCCTGAAAACAGCCATCCGTTACTGGTGGCTGTTTTTTCATTGGCAGTATTCGATACACTGCCCGAAAGCGACTAAATGATAGTTGAGTGATGATGATGCAAAAAAGTGAACTAAAAACACCATATTTCATGATTGATGAGACAAAACTGATTCATAACCTTGAGATTGCCAGGAAACTGAAAGAACTCTCTGGTGTGAAATTGGTGCTGGCCCTGAAATGTTTCTCGACCTGGGGTGTTTTTGACATTATCAAGCCTTATCTTGATGGAACGACCAGCTCCGGTCCGTTTGAAGTTCAGCTTGGCCATGAAACCTTTGGTGGTGAAACCCATGCATACAGTGTTGGGTACAGTGAAGAAGATGTTAAGGCGGTTGCTGATCTATGCAATAAGATGATTTTTAACTCTCAGCATCAACTTGCCACGTATCGCCATCTTGTTGAAGGAAAGGCTTCACTCGGTTTACGTTTAAATCCCGGGGTTAGTTATGCCGGGCAGGATTTAGCCAATCCGGCTCGTCAGTATTCCCGTCTCGGGGTTCAGGCCAGCCAGATTGATGCTGCTGTATTTGATACCATCGATGGCGTGATGTTTCATATGAATTGTGAAAATAAGGATGTCGATGCCTTTATTCGTTTGCTGGATAATATTTCAGCAAATTTTGGGGCTTATCTGAATCAACTCGAGTGGGTAAGTCTGGGCGGTGGAGTCTTTTTCACCTGGCCAGGATACGATATTGAGAAGCTGGGAGCGGCACTAAAACAATTTTCTGAAAAGCATGGTGTGCAACTTTACCTCGAACCCGGTGAAGCCATTATTACCCAAACGACGGATTTAGTGGTCACGGTTGTTGATATTGTTGAGAATGAAATGAAAACCGCGATTGTTGACTCTGCGACAGAAGCACACCGGTTAGATACTTTGATTTATAACGAACCGGCTTCAATTGCTGAAGCGGATGAGCAGGGGAGTTATGAATATGTGATTGGCTCCTGTTCCTGCCTGGCTGGTGATCAATTTTGTACAGCCAGATTCAGGCAACCGTTAAAACATGGGCAACGGTTGCATATTCTCGATAGTGCCGGTTATACAATGGTGAAGTTAAACTGGTTTAACGGATTGAGAATGCCATCGGTTTATTGCCGTCGTTCAAATGGTGAGATTCAGCAGCTGAATGAATTTGACTACAGTGATTTTAAGCGTTCACTTTCACAATGGTCTGTTTGCTGACAGGCCGCGTTGAAACCTTACAGGTGAGGTCATCATCCCGTCCGGGGGGACGGGATGATGATTTGAGATATCTACAATTTAAATTGTGTCAGTTGCGTATCGAGTTGCTGAGACATACTTGCCAGATTTTCACTCTCTGTAGCTAAATCTTTTGTTGAATCAGACATTTCCATGGCAGCATCGTTGATACCGGAAATATTTTGGTTGATGTCTTCTGCAACAGCACTTTGTTCTTCTGCTGCAGTTGCTACCTGCGCAGACTTGTCGTTGATATGCTGGATATGCTCAACAATCTGCTTTAAATCATTACCGCTCCCTTCTGCGCGCTGGACGCTTTCACTGGCAAGTGTCTGACTTTTCTGCATGGTTTCAAAGGTATGAATTGCGAGCTGCTGAAGCCGGTTAATCGTATTCTGAATTTCTTCCGTTGATTCATTTGTCCTGCTGGCCAGATTACGGACTTCATCGGCAACCACCGCGAAACCACGGCCTTGTTCACCCGCTCTGGCTGCCTCAATTGCTGCATTTAAAGCAAGCAAATTGGTTTGCTCAGAAATACTGCTAATCACCGTTGTGACGTCGCCAATCTCCATCACACCTTCTTTCAGTTTATTGACCTGATTCGTTGCGACTTCAAGCTCATCCGATAAAACACTGATACTGTCAATACTGGATGAAACGTCTTTGTCGCCCAGTTCGGCTTCGTTCGTGGCTTCTAATGTGTCTTTCGCCATCGATTCAGCATGGTTTGCCACTTCAGCTACCGTTGTACTCATTTCATTCATTGCCGTTGCTATTTGTGTCAGCCGATCCCTTTGCATTGACACTGCCTGATTGTTGGCATCAGCTGATGTCGCAATACGCTTGGCGGCTTCAGCCAGATGTTTCGCTGAAGTGACTGATTCATTCAGTGCTGTATGGACGGCATGAATACTATCATTGATACACCGGGCCACAATGCCAATCTCATCTTTTCCCATGATAGGAACTTTCACCGTCAGATCACCTTTCACCATTTTCAGCATGGATTCCCGGATATTTTCTAAAGGAATCAGCATTGAGCGTGAAATAATCGAGCTTAGTGCTGTCATGACAATAATAATCAGCAGCGTATATCCCCCCATACTGAGCAACTGGGAGTTAACCTGTTCATCAATATTTTCCACTAACATTCCAGAACCAAGAACCCAACCCCATGGGGAATAGAGTTTGACATAGGAGAGCTTCTCGTTGATATTTCCGGCAGCATCTTTAAAAGGATACTGGACCACGCCGCCATCAGCTTCTTTGCTGATATCCATCATTTTAAACCAATGCTCATCATTGGGGTTATTCCGCGAGTGTCCCATTTGTTGTCCTTCTGAACCGGGAACCCCCGGATTCAGAAGAATTTTCCTTGAAGTATCCAGGACAAAAACATAGTTGTTATCATCGAATCTCATCGATCTGATCAGAGCTTTTGCCTGCTTCTCTGCTTCTTCTTCCGGTAAGGTCTGGTCCAGATAGGATAACTGGGTCATGATGGCATGAACAACGGCAGATAAACGCTGCTCTTTCTCATGAAGCAGGTTAGATTCCAGCGTGTGACTTGCAGTGAATAACAGAACCAGAAAACCGGCAATTGCGACAAAAATCATTGATGCGAGTTTCAGACTAACCTTGATATCTCTGAGTATCAGCATGACATATTCCTCCATGGCTCAAAGAGCGATTATCGGGGAGAGCTCATTCTTTAATCTGATTTAACATTCATAATGGTTCATAAAATTTACTTTGGTGAGATATATCAATGAATTTGCGATTGTTATCATTTTTATATGTAACTGACAGGATTGATTTTTTCACTGAAAAGCCGAATACTCAGAAAAATGCATTTGATAGTCTGTTATTTATCAAGCATCACTTTTGTATCTTCGCTTAATGATTTCAGCTCATTAACAATGTCATGAATATACAGATTCTGCGGCAGCCGGATGGAGATATGTGCAATAAAAAGATTTGAGTTCACACCATTCACATCTGACACAAATATTCTCTGACAATTCATATCGATCACCCGGATCCGCTGACTATCGAGTAAATGAGTGATATCATTTACAATTCCGGCACGATCATTGGCATCGATCCTGATACTGTATTCTGTGTTTCTTATCTCAGTCTGATTTTCACAATCTGTCAGATGTGTGAGCAGGTTTGGCTGAGCCAGAAAAGCTTCTTTAATGTATTGTGTTGTTTCTTCCGGCGCTTCAACTTTTATCAGTGCTGCTACTCTGTCTTCCAGGTAGTTAATTTTACTGGTCAGCCACCGGCCACCATTTTCGTGAGTAATTGTGGTGAGTCTGTGGATGTCTGCCGGGGTTGCATTTCCGATGAAGCTGACGATGAATGTTTGGGTCATTTGATTATCACCTCATCTGTTAAGTCACCTGATATTATCATTTTAGATGCTTGTGATATGTCTATGCCGCAAAATTATGATTTTGTTAGTTGGATCAAATAGTTGTTTATGTACAATTGTTAAATGGTTCTGATGAGGAATTCAATGAGGAAGCCACTTTGTAAAACGGTGGCGCCATAAAGAAAATATGACGGTGTTTGAGCAGATTATTCTGGTTGAATGTTTGATATTGATCGGTTTGTCATCAGTAGTAAAGAGTTATCAAAGATTAACTGACTTTCATGGAGAAAAAGCTTATTTTAAGTGTCTCTAATGGTAATCAGACCACTGTAATTGTTTTATCGGTATTCCGGGTAATATAGGTTTAAATAATGATTAAAGTAACAATGTTGAGTACGGGTGAAGAAGTGCTTCACGGGGATATTCAGGACACAAACTCAACGTGGTTGTCGCGTTTATTTTTTGAACGTGGTTATGCGCTGACGAAGCGCTCTACTGCAGGTGATAATCGTCGGGTTCTGCGTGAAGAACTGCTCATGCTTTCATTGAATTCAGATATATTAATTGTTAACGGCGGTTTGGGCCCGACTGGTGATGATCTTTCTGCAGAAATAGCGGCAGAGGTGTCAGAGCAGTCACTGGTCTTATTTCCTGAGTGGCTGGATCATATGAAGTCTTATTTCGAAGAAAGAAATCTGACGATGCCGCAAAATAATGTGAAGCAGGCTATGCTGCCTGAGCGTGCTGAGATAGTGGACAATCCAATTGGCACCGCTTGTGGTTTTAAAGTCGAGATTCATGGATGTCAGTGCTATTTTACGCCAGGGGTGCCGCGTGAGTTTAAGCGGATGATTGAAAAGGAAATACTTCCGGATATTGAAAAGCATTTTACAGATGTGAACAGTCTGGCATGTCACCGATTATACACATTAGGGTGTAGTGAGTCCGCACTGGAAGAAAAGCTGAATCAGGTCACTCTGCCTCAGGGATATTCTCTTGGTTTCCGTTCTTATTTACCTTTTATTGAAGTGAAGCTGTTTGGTCCGCGTGAAAACGAAAATGAAATGTATCAGCTGGTTGAGCAGTTATATATGAAAGTCTCGGACTATACGGTCAGTATTGACCAGCCAATGCTGGCTCAGTTGTCAGATAAAATGCAGGAACAGCAGAAGTCTCTGTCGCTTGCTGAGCAGTCAACACGGGGATGGCTGGCTAACTGGTTATTCGATGATAGCGAGATTTATGGGTTGAGTGGGAGTTCCTGGGTTCTGAGCCCGAAGGTTTCCGGAAAAATGTCCTCTCAGGATCCAATGGCTGCAGTATTAGCACTGGCAGCAGCAACCAAGGAAAAAAGTGCAACCGATTTGGCGTTGGCAACAGGAAGCTGTCACGGGAATGAATTTTCTGTCGGCTTATCCTCTCCTGAAGGTGAGTGGTCGCAGAAACTAAAATTTCGCCGGCAGTACACACCCGAAGAACAGCGTATGATTATTGGTACGATTGCTGCAGATATGTTATTGCGTTACTTATCCTCGAAACCTGTGTTCAGACAGTACAGCTCTGTGACACTGGAAAAGCAGTTGTATATCCCGGCTCAATCGCTTTCGGTTTAGATCGATATTGGCATGCATTCCAGAGAAACAAATGAGAATTGTTTCTCTGGAAAGTCTGTTTAATGCTATGAATTATAATCTTATTACAGACGATGAAATCTGCTTACTTCTTATGCGTAAATTATCTAATCTTTAATCTGCTGATTTCGCAGTAGTTCTCAATTTCGCCTGTTTTTTGGGGCTCCCAAACTATCAAATACACGCTAGAATCAAGGTTCATGGGGTCACTTCGGCAGGAGGCTGATATGCAGAGTCATTCAAAAATTCTTGTATGGTATAAGGTTGCAAGTCAACAGGTTGTTCTTGGAGAAGCTTGTCAGGATGTGTGTGATAATCTTGTTTCTCTTTGGGTTGATACACCAACAGAGGTCGCAGATGATTTGGGCTATCATATGTCGCTCTTTGGTGATGACGGAAGAAAAATTGCGGATAAACCAATTTCAATGTTAACAGCGGATCAGTTACTGGGAGCAAAAGACAATCTTGGTGCCCGTGTCTGATCAATGTTTTTCTTTTAATACACGAGATGAAGCTGCAAAAGCGGGCAGGGTGGTAAGTAAGATGCTATCACGCCCGCTTTACTTTTTTGTGCTGATATTTGACCTGATTAAGCGCTATATCTTCCTGTACTGATCGGCAGATACAAGGCAAAATTTCATTACCCTGCGTACAAGCCATAGCAAATCCTGTGTATTCCACATTGCCAGAAGCAAGCTGGCAACGACAGGCACCGCAGTGCCCGTCTCTGCATTGATACTCTACATCTAATCCTGCTTTTTCCATACTTTCAAGCAGTGTCTCTGAAGATGTAGTTTCAATGGTAATGGACTGATTAATTGTAATTTTTGTCATTACAATTCAAAATCCTTAAAGTCATCCTGACTGACTTCATTGTCAATCTGACCGACCAGATAGGAACTGATTTCTGCTTCCTGAGGGGCAACCTGAACATTATCCGAAGACAGCCATGCATTAATCCATGGGATTGGGTTGGTTGTTGCTTCTGGATAGGCAACAGGTAAACCAACGGCCTGCATCCGGATATTGGTAATGTATTCCACATACTGGCAAAGAATATCTTTATTCAGACCAATCATTGAACCGTCTTTAAACAGATATTCTGCCCACTCTTTTTCCTGTTCCGCAGCTTCTTTGAACAGGTCAAAACATTCTTGTTTACATTCTTCAGCAATCTGAATAAATGTGAAATCATCCTGACCGTTACGCAGCAGATTTATCATGTGTTGGGTACCGGTCAAATGCAGGGCTTCATCCCGGGCAATCAGCTTAATGATCTTCGCATTACCTTCCATTAGTTCTCTTTCGGCAAAAGCGAAAGAGCAGGCAAAACTGACATAGAAACGAATCGCTTCAAGCGCATTGACCGACATCAGACACAGATAAAGTTTACGCTTGAGTTCATTGAGACTGATAGCCACTGTCTGACCATTCAGTTCATGCTTTCCTTCTCCGAAACGGTGATAGTCATTGGTTAGCTGGATAAGGTCATCATAATAATGAGCAATATCTTTTGCCCGTTTCAGAATATGTTCATTTTCAACGATATCATCAAAAACAACAGAGGGGTCATTCACGATATTACGAATAATATGTGTATATGAGCGTGAGTGAATTGTCTCAGAAAATGACCAGGTTTCAATCCAGGTTTCTAATTCCGGTAAAGAGACCAGAGGAAGCAATGCAACATTCGGGCTGCGTCCCTGAATTGAATCCAGTAAAGTTTGATATTTTAAGTTCGAGATAAAAATATGTTTCTCATGTTCCGGTAAATTATTGTAATCAATCCGATCAGAGGAAATATCAACTTCCTCCGGGCGCCAGAAAAATGAGAGTTGTTTTTCGATCAGTTTTTCAAATATTTCATACTTTTGCTGGTCATAACGGGCAACATTCACCGGCTGCCCTAAGAACATGGGTTCTTTTAATTGATCATTCTTTTTTTGAGTAAAAGTACTATAAGCCATAATTTCCTCAATATTTACTGTTCCGTTCAGCACATCTGTGGTCTGAAGCTGGTTCTTTCTGCTTGCTGGTTCACTCAACAAATCGTTTTGATTGCACGAAACAGTGAATCAGATTTTACACGCACCACCGGCACAATCATCATCTGCTGTTTCTACAGCATCCTTTTGATCATCTTTGGCACCATCTCTGGTATTGTGGTAGTAGAGCGTTTTTACACCGAATTTATAAGCAGTAAGTAAGTCCTGCAGCAACTGCTTCATCGGTACTTTACCGGTTTGGTATTGTCCCGGATCATAATTCGTATTGGCGGAAATAGCCTGATCGAGGAACTTTTGCATAATTCCGACCAGATGCAGATAACCATTATTCGAGCCGATATCCCACAACAGTTCATAGTTGTCTTTCAATCGGGCGTACTCAGGAACAACCTGTTTCAAAATACCGTCTTTGGATGCTTTGACTGATATATAGCCGCGCGGTGGTTCGATCCCATTGGTTGCATTTGAGATTTGTGAAGATGTCTCAGAAGGCATTAAAGCGGTTAACGTCGAATTTCTCAGTCCGTGTTTCATGATGTCTTGGCGGAGTTCGTTCCAGTCATAATGGAGAGGCTCGTTGCAAATTAAGTCTACATCTTTCTTATATGTATCGATTGGAAGCAGACCTTTTGCATAATTTGTTTCATCAAATGAAGGACACTTACCTTGTTCTTTGGCCAGCTCCATGGACGCCTTGAGCAGATAATACTGCATTGCTTCAAAGGTTTTGTGCGTGAGCGCATTGGCACTGCCATCTGAATATTTCACACCATTTTTGGCCAGATAGTAAGCATAGTTAATGACTCCTACGCCCAGAGTTCGACGGTTCATTGTTGCCCGGTGAGCCGCTGGTAGTGGATAATTCTGGTAATCCAGTAATGCATCCAGTGCACGAACGACCAAATCAGATAACTCCTCAAAGTCATCCAGAGATTCGATTGACCCCAGGTTAAAGGCTGAAAGAGTGCACAGCGCAATCTCCCCATTTTCATCTTCGACATTGGCCAGCGGCTTGGTAGGGAGTGCAATTTCCAGACACAGGTTCGATTGTCTGACCGGAGCAACCGAAGCATCAAACGGACTATGTGTATTACAGTGATCAACGTTTTGGATGTAAATCCGGCCGGTGGATGCTCTTTCCTGCATAAGCAGCGTAAACAGATCAACAGCCTTCACTATTTCTTTTTTAATTGAAGGGTCATTTTCATATTGCAGATAAAGACGTTCAAATTCATTCTGATCCTGGAAGAATGCATCATAAAGTCCGGGAACATCAGATGGAGAGAACAGAGAAATTATTCCGCCTTCTACAAGTCGTGAGTACATCAGCTTATTCAGCTGAACACCATAGTCCATATGACGGACACGGTTTTCTTCAACACCCCGGTTGTTTTTCAGAACAAGTAACGACTGAACTTCTCTGTGCCACATAGGGTAAAAGACGGTTGCCGCACCACCACGGACACCGCCCTGAGAGCAGCATTTGACTGCAGTCTGGAAATATTTATAGAAAGGAATACATCCGGTATGGAAAGCTTCGCCATTGCGGATTTCTGATCCCAGAGCCCGGATACGCCCGGCGTTGATTCCGATACCTGCTCTTTGAGAAACATAGCGGACAATTGCGCTTGCAGTTGCATTGATTGAATCAAGACTGTCGCCACATTCGATCAATACACATGAACTGAATTGCCGGGTTGGTGTGCGGACACCTGACATAATTGGTGTTGGCAGTGAAATTTTGAAAGTTGAAGTCGCGTCATAAAAGCGTTTTACATAGCTAAGTCGTGTCGATTGCGGATATTTTGCAAACAGGCAGGCGGCGACAAGAATATAAAGAAATTGTGCACTTTCGTATATTTCACCGGAGACGCGGTTCTGGACAAAATATTTTCCTTCCAGTTGCTTTACAGCTGCGTATGAAAAGTTAAGGTCTCGTTTATGGTCGATGTATCCACCAATCTCATTCCACTCTTCCTGAGTATAATCAGCCAGTAAATGCTGATCATATTTGCCCATTTCAACCAGTTTAACGACATGATTGTATAAAGCAGGGGGCTCATATTGGCCAAATGCTTTTTTTCGCAGATGAAAAACGGCGAGTCTAGCAGCCAGATACTGGTAGTCAGGAGATTCTTCAGAAATGAGATCTGCAGCGGATTTTATCAGGGTTTCATGGATATCAGATGTCGTGATTCCTTCATAAAACTGAATGTGAGCCCGTAATTCAACCTGTGATACAGAGACGTTATTCAGATCCTCTGCAGCCCAGGTAATCACACGATGAATTTTATCCAGATCAATCTTTTCTTTGCGTCCGTCACGTTTGGTGACTGTGAGTTGTTGATTCATTCTGATTTATTTCCTAACAAAACTGAAAAGGCCAGGCCGGGTTTATTGCTCTCATCTTCACGATGACCATGCGTGCCTTACTTTACTTAATGTGAATAATGTTACTAACACAAAAAACACAATATATAGGGTTGAGCCATATTTTTTTTACAAGATAGTGCTATTAAGAATTCATTTCAAGGTGAAGATCCTGAACAGGTTGTGGATAACAAGCGCATGAGAAATTTTATGATAGTGTCTACTTACCGATGAGGAAAGCCAGCTAAAGCATATTGAAAACAGCATCGATTTGATTCAGTCTTTTTTTATAAAAATGTAAAAAAATTATCTTGATTTATGGAATGAAATGATCATTTTCTGTCTTTGTTGTTATCTTGGTCAATATGGGAGATTTTTGTGCATTTGTCCCTGACTTCAACAGAGTCAGGGACGAATATCAGCTGCTTTTTGTATGGACAATATAGTTGATATCAACATTGTGTCCCAGCCGGTAGGTGTCTGTCAGAGGGTTATAATGCAGACCGGTCATTCCTGTTTCCTGCAGTGGTGTTTTGTCTATCATCTTTAAAAGTTCTGAAGGCCGGATGAATTTGTCGTGCTCATGAGTGCCTTCCGGGACTATTTTCAGTAATTTCTCAGCTCCGACAATTGCAAACAGATATGATTTGATATTTCTGTTCAGTGTTGAGAAGAAAACATGTCCACCCGGTTTGACTAATTGTGCACAAGCCTGAATGACGGAAAAAGGGTCCGGTACATGTTCAAGCATTTCCATGCAGGTAATCACATCATAACGGCCCGTGTTTTCCTGAGCATGTGCTTCAACCGTTTCTTCAACATATGAGATTCGGAGTTGTTCTGAACGGGCATGCAGACGTGCAATTTCAAGTGGCTCTTTCCCCATATCCAACCCGGTGACATCGGCACCTTCTCTCGCCATACTTTCAGAAAGAATACCGCCACCGCAGCCTACGTCGAGTACCTTTTTTCCAAACAGGCCATCAGCTTTTTCTAATACATAATTGAGCCGGAGTGGGTTGATTTGATGTAATGGCCTGAATTCACCGTCCGGATCCCACCATCGTGATGCCATTTCTTCAAATTTCTGAATTTCTTTAAAATCAACGTTTTGATTTGAACTCATTTTGAATACGCTTTTTTGCTGAGGGTATGATTATCTCTGATGCAGGAGAGTAACATAAATTAACAGGCAACGAGAATGGCTTGTCCGCATTGAGTGTTTTATGAACAAACCAATGAGGAGGCATGTTTGAATTATAATCAGTTGTTCATTAATGCGACCGGCGCAAAGAAAAAGGTCGGGAAAGTGATGCCGAAAATCCGGAATCTGTGTTATATTTTCGAACCTTATACGTATCAGATTCATGATCAAAATATAGAGGGATAATGGCTCTATGAGCGATCTAGCTAAAGAGATCACGCCTGTCAGTATAGAAGATGAGCTACGAGGCTCATATCTCGATTATGCAATGTCTGTCATTGTTGGTCGGGCTCTTCCTGATGCTCGTGATGGCCTAAAACCAGTGCACCGCAGGGTGCTTTATGCAATGAGTGTACTGGGAAATGATTGGAATAAACCCTATAAAAAATCTGCTCGTGTTGTGGGCGATGTGATTGGTAAATATCACCCGCATGGTGACAGTGCAGTCTATGATACTATTGTTCGTATGGCGCAGCCTTTTTCTTTGCGCTATATGCTGGTCGACGGCCAGGGTAACTTTGGCTCGATTGATGGTGACTCGGCAGCAGCAATGCGTTATACCGAGGTCCGCATGGCTAAAATTGCCCATGAGTTACTCGCGGATCTCGATAAAGAAACTGTCGATTATGTACCAAACTATGACGGAACAGAGCAGATTCCTGCTGTTTTGCCAACCAAAATTCCAAACCTGCTGGTCAATGGCGCATCCGGAATTGCGGTTGGTATGGCAACCAACATTCCGCCACATAACCTGACGGAAGTGATTGATGGCTGTCTGGCCTACATCAATAATGAAGAGATGAGCATCGATGAGCTCATTGAATACATTCCGGGCCCTGATTTTCCGACTGCAGCGCTCATTAACGGCCGTAAAGGGATTATTGACGCCTATAAAACAGGCCGGGGTAAAATCTACCTTCGTTCTAAAGCCGATATTGAAGTCGAAAAAAATGGCAGAGAAACCATCATTGTCACTGAAATTCCTTATCAGGTGAACAAAGCCCGTTTGATAGAAAAAATTGCTGAACTGGTCAA
This sequence comes from Vibrio aerogenes, assembly GCF_024346755.1. Classification (NCBI taxonomy): domain Bacteria; kingdom Pseudomonadati; phylum Pseudomonadota; class Gammaproteobacteria; order Vibrionales; family Vibrionaceae; genus Vibrio; species Vibrio aerogenes. Next base: position 1,849,403 of record NZ_AP024861.1, read on the forward strand.
AGACAAAAAAGTCGAAGGGATCAGTGCATTACGTGATGAATCTGATAAAGACGGTATGCGCATTGTCATTGAATGTAAGCGTGATGCTGTTGGCGAAGTCGTACTGAACAACCTGTATTCGCAAACTCAGTTGCAAACGACCTTTGGGATTAACATGGTCGCGTTGGATAATGGTCAGCCAAAATTATTCAACCTGAAAGACATGTTGAAATGTTTTGTCGACCACCGCCGGGAAGTTGTGACCCGCAGGACTATTTTTGAACTTCGCAAAGCAAGAGACCGGGCGCATATTCTTGAAGGTCTGGCATTGGCGCTGGCCAATATCGATGAGATTATCGATTTAATCCGTCAGGCTCCGACTCCTGCTGAAGCTAAAGCCGGATTGATTGCCCGGGGATGGGAATTAGGGAATGTGTCAGCCATGCTTGAAAGAGCGGGTGTTGATGCTGCCCGCCCTGACTGGCTTGAGCCTGAGTTTGGTATTCGTGAAGGACTTTATTATCTGACTGAGCAACAGGCTCAGGCGATACTTGATCTCCGTCTGCACAGACTGACAGGTCTTGAGCACGAAAAAATTCTGGATGAATATAAAGCACTGTTAGAAGAAATTGCAGAGCTGATGTACATCTTATCGAGCACCGAACGTCTTATGGAAGTCATTCGTGAAGAACTGGAAATTGTCCGGGACGCATTTGGTGATGCCCGTAAGACAGAGATTACAGCTGCTTCTCACGATATCGATCTGGAAGAGTTGATTGCACGTGAGGATGTTGTTGTGACGTTGTCACATGAAGGCTATGTAAAATACCAGTCTTTAAGTGACTACGAGGCACAGCGCCGGGGTGGAAAAGGTAAGAGTGCCACGAAAATGAAAGACGAAGATTATATTGAACGTCTTTTAGTTGCGAATACACATGATAATATTCTGTGTTTCTCAACCCGTGGTAAAGCATATCGCCTGAAAGTCTATCAGTTACCTCATGCGACCCGGACAGCCCGGGGAAAACCAATCGTTAATATTCTTCCGCTTGAAGAAAATGAACGTATTACTGCTATTTTACCTGTTGCGGAATATTCAGCAGATAAATATATCTTCATGGCGACTGGTGATGGCACTGTGAAGAAAACATCGCTGGATCAATTCTCCAATGTCAGGGCAAACGGCCTTATTGCTGTCAACCTAAGAGATGATGACTCACTGATTGGTGTTGATATCACCAATGGTGAAAGTGATATCATGCTGTTTTCTAAGCTGGGTAAGGTTGTCCGCTTTAATGAACAGCAAGTCAGATCTATGGGACGAACGGCCGCCGGTGTCCGCGGAATTAAACTTGCAGAAGGTGATCAGGTCGTCTCTTTGATTGTTCCTGCTTCAGATGGTGATATTCTGACGGTGACAGAGAATGGTTATGGTAAGCGGACAGTACTGGATGAATATCCTGCCAAGAGCCGTGCAACTCAGGGTGTTGTTTCGATCAAAGTTTCTGAGAGAAATGGTTGTGTCGTTGGCGCTGTTCAGGTGGATTTGGGTGATGAGTTTATGATGATCACCAATGCAGGAACACTTGTACGGACCCGCGTGTCTGAGGTGAGTCAGGTTGGACGGAATACTCAGGGCGTTACGCTGATACGTACAGCAGATGACGAGCAGGTTGTTGGTTTGCAGCGGATCGATGAAGTTGATGAAGCCGACATTCAGAATATTGATGATGCAGAGGCACTGGTTGAGTCTCCTCAAGCATCTGATGATAAGCCAACGGGTGATTAAGTCTCCTGTTGGTTAACTTGAATTTTCTGATTGTTTTAACCGGGATATCATTCGATGTTCCGGTTTTTTTACATAGTTCTGACCTGATGTTTATTTTTAAGAGGTATAGTTTTCGATCACTGAAAAATCACACGTAGCAAGGTGCTTAGCAGTAAAATGAAGGAAAAAAATTGATATTGCTTCCAAAAACGAAATCTAATGCAGACAAGTATAAGGAAAGTGGTAAAATTTTTTTATTCGTTTTTTTAATAAGTTAAGTGGATATCTGCAGTGGATTCGCAAGTGACTCAGTTGAGAAAAAATTTTTACCAGCAGGTTCGGGCCGATAAGAAATATATCATTCCAGAAGTTTGTTCCACGTTGTCTCTTTTAACTGATGAAGAACTAAAACAGATTGAGCAGGCTTGGGTTGAATTGGCCATCTGGAAAAAATCACAAAGCCATTAAGTATAAGTTGTTCAAATAAAGCGTCCAAATTTTGTTATTGGGGGCTTTATTTTCTTCTTCTGTCCAAAAATCATTATTGTTTTATTTGAAATCACACCTTTTTGCCCCCATCTTATAGTAATGCATACCCTATTCAGGACAACAACCGGTTCACGAGGTCTGAGACTTGTTGGTATGTGATAAAAATTATTATTAATTAATAAAATCAAGTGAGAGCTGATATGGCAGAAGTAAGGGCCAGAGTTGGATTAAAGGTCGGAGTAAACAGTAGTATTGATGCGGAAATTCTTTCTTTTGAAGGATTGAAAACTGATAAAGAGCATGTGGCACTGGTTTTTAAAGCTGCGGATAAAAATCAGGAGATACCTCTGGTCAGAATGCATTCTGAGTGTCTGACTGGTGATGTGTTCCATTCATCAAGATGCGACTGTGGCGAACAGCTGGAAGAAACTGTGTCACTGATGGGTGAGTCTGGCGGTGTATTGCTTTATTTACGTCAGGAAGGACGTGGGATAGGTCTATATAATAAAATAGATGCTTACCTCCTGCAGAATGAAGGTTATGATACATATGAAGCGAACCACCAACTTGGCTTTGGCGATGATCTGCGTGACTTTCAGGAGGCTGCACAGATGTTACAGGCGCTTTCTATTAAAAAAATACGACTCATCACCAATAATCCCAAGAAAGTGAAAGAGTTGAAAAATTACGGGATAGAGATTGCTGAAGTGATCCATACATCTGCACATGTGAAAGAAGGAAATGTCAATTACCTCAAAGCCAAAGTATCTCATGGTAAGCATAAATTGAATTTATAATAGTAATTTCTGCAGGCTCCATTCTGTGGGGCCTCACTTCTGCACTTGTCAAACTATTAAGGTAATGTCATAGTTCCTGCAACGAATAGATTCTTTTCAAGGCAAATTATGGCACTTCAGTATCAAATTGTTCCGGTGACTTCTTTTTCTCAAAATTGCTCCATTGTCTGGTGTGATGAGACAATGGAGGGGATTGTTATTGATCCGGGTGGTGAAGCAAAGCGTTTGTGTCAGATAATTGGAGAGTTGGGTGTAAAAGTTGTGAGTGTTGTTTTGACTCACGGGCATTTGGATCATGTTGGTGGAACTCAGAAGCTTGTTGAAGAGTTAAGCGGGGTTAAAATCATCGGGCCTCATCAGGCTGATTTGTTTTGGTTACAAGGGCTTGAGCAACAGAGTCAGATGTTTGGTTTCCCTTTAACGCCAGCGTTTGAGCCAGATCAGTGGCTGAATGAAAATGATGTCGTTTCATTTGGCCGGCAACAGTTAAATGTGATTCATACACCGGGGCATACACCGGGGCATATAACACTGTTTAATGAAGCCGGCAGAATTGCTTTTGTTGGTGATGTCTTATTTAATGGTGGCATCGGACGAACAGATTTCCCTCAGGGTGATTTTAATACTCTGATTGAGTCAATTAAAAACAAGTTATGGCCGCTTGGAAATGATATGACTTTCGTCCCGGGACATGGCCCTAAGTCAACCTTTGGACAGGAGCGTGTATCTAATCCCTTTGTTGCGGATGAGTCTCCGCTATATTAGGTCAGTCAATCAGGTCATATTCCGTAGAAATTTAAGTGTCTGGGTCGGCTGCTGCAATATAGCGTCGGGCCAGACCGATAAATTCTTCTCCTGTTCTGTTCATCCCTAAATCACCCACGGAAATAAATATATCGTAACCGTGCAGCTGTCTTTGATATTGCATTCTGTTGGCTAACATGGCCTGAAGTCCGGTATAGCGTTTACCGTTATCAGCAATGAACTCCCTGGAGTCCAGAACAATATCTTCAAAATTCAGCATATATTCCGGATGCTGTTTTATTCCAAGAAATAATAATCCTCTTTGATTCAGAAGTATCTCACTGATAATTCGTGGACAAATACTTTCAAGGTAAGGCGTGTATGATTTTAATCGTATACCTATCCATGGTATGGGTTGATGCCAGCCATTGTGGCTTAAAGTACATTGCTCAATTTGTCTGATGTTACGCCATTTAATAATCCAGCCACCCCGGAATAGATGTTGTTGAAAATGTGTCGGGGTCAGTGAGAAAGCAACCTGACTCTTGATAATCAGCCAATAGATCAGAAGGATAAAAGCGACCAGCAATGTTGTATATATGAATGCGTGAGTAAGAGAGGGTGCAGTGAAGATAATCGCCATGCTAATAGTAAAATAGACAATACCCGATGCCCGAACTACCGAACTTTGTTTGTTAAACTTAAAGTTTTCAAAATAGACCGTTTGCATATTTATTGCCAGACTCATGATGACTTATCCTCATTTTAGCATGCAACAATCAAAATTCGCCTGAGTTAAATTTGTCCAAAAAATAGTCATACGCACTCAGGTTTAGTCGGTTCCTCTACATTTTCTGAGGTGACCCTACAAAAGGGAGTGAAATTTTGATATAAGATGCGCTTTGTTGTTAGTTCTGCTTCAGGCAGTGAAATGGAGAATACTCTATGAGACTTTCTCATAAGCGTAATGTGCAAAAAAAATTGCAAAAACGTGTCTTAGCATTCGCTTCAAATATTGTTCAGTATGAACAATCCCGTCAATCTGAGGTAACCCCTGTTGTGCCAGCTAAACCCGTTCAGGTAAAGCGGGAAGTGACAGTAAATCTGACTCCCAAGCAACAGCAGGTTTTGGATATCGTCAGTCAGCACTCAGATGGCATTAATCCTAAATCAATTGGCCTGGAAGCCGGACAGGAAGATACAAAAGCTGCATCGTGGGCAACAGGTGCGCTGAAAAAGCTTCTTGAAGAAGGGTTGGTTGAAAAAGTACAACTTTCAGGAAATAAGGTGATTTACAAAGCACAATAACATTTCCTGCTAGTGACCGAAGTATCTGCTTCCCGGGACGTTAATTCTGATTGTCACGTTTGCTGAAGCAGATATTTCATTGATAAGTCTTTGTCAGGGGTTATTGTGCACTACAGAAACGTTGTTACTCGCTTTTAGTTATACTTCCGATCTCAAGCATTGGTGCAACGTCGATATTATCTGCTTGCATCATGTTTGAAAGTCTCTGAATTGATGATAACAGGAGACTTTGTTCCCATTCTTCCAACTGCTGGAACTGAGAGACAAAATTATCTTGCAAAGGTTGCGGTGCTTTATTGAGCAGGTCTTGTCCTGAATCAGTCAGGTAGGCGTGTACCTTTCTTTTATCAGACACACTTCTTACACGACGCACATAACCATTACGCTCTAAGCGATCCAGAATCGTTGTTGCTGTCGCCTGACTCATATTAGTATGGTTTGAGAGTTCCCGAATTGTGACCTCACCTAACTGTTCTATTGAACGCATCAAAATCAGTTGCGGCCCGGTCAGCCCGGCAATTTTGCTTAATTTTTTTGAGTGGAGGTCAATGGCTCGGATTATCTGGCGTATTGAAACCAGAACTTCTTCATATTTTTCCAAAATTCAGTATCCAGGAATGGTTTTGCTCTTATACCGCGGACATTACATGAGTTACCTGCAGAAGAAAAGTCCTGATGTCATAGTTTTCGATGGTTTGTATTCTGAACCATGAACGGCATCAAAGCGTTTTTTGATTTCAGGAAGGTTTTCTACCGGGGGATGATAAGAGAGCTGAGAGATGGTTCCAGATCGATTGTTTATCAATCAGATCATTGTGATGCCCCAAAATATGCATTCCGGTTATTTGAAGTACATTCAAAAATAAAAAATGTTATTTGTATTAATGTCGTTCATTTTTATTTTTATTGGTGCTTTTTAATGAAAGCTATACATATTGTGTGATAATATCCTGATTCTTCTCATTTTTCCTGAATTTTATTCCCTTTGTGATGTAAGGAAAATCAGTCTAATGAAATTGACACTGAAAAATAAACTCATAGTGGCCAGTTTGTCGGGCGCACTATTTATGGCTGTTGCTCTGACGTGGCTGTCTGCCCATCAACTTTATCAAGAAACCCGCAGTAATGTTTATGAGCGGGCCAGAACATTATCAGAAACCGCTTCGAAAGGAATTTCGGACTGGCTGATGATGAAAAAGAAAATTGCAGGTTCAATCCATGATTACGTGCATGAAGACAATATTGTTTCTTATTTGCAACAGGCTCGCTTAGCGGGTGGTTTTGATGATATTTATTATGGGACGGTTGAAGGAGAGATGTTCCGTTCTCATCCTGAGAGAAACCGGGCTGACTATGACCCTCGCCAGCGTCCCTGGTATCAGGATGCTGTGAGCCACGGAGAAAGGATTGTTACAAAAGCCTATTCTGATGCGATAACGGGGGCATTGTTGGTAACAATTGCAGCCCCGGTTATGGAAAACGGAGCTTTAGCCGGAGTATATGGTGCAGATGTACTCATCGACGAAATTGTGAAAGATACACTGAGTTTGAATGCCGGAGAAAATGCATCAACTATGCTGATTGATAGTCATGATGGATATTTTCTGGGACACCGGGATAAAAATACTGCAATGAAGCCGGTCTCTTCACTGACACCTCAGCTGACCATGGATATGCTGAACAAAGCGGCCAGAAATAAAGAAATGGTCACACTGAATATTAATGGGCAGGAGAAGTGGTTCTATTTTGCAAATGTTCCGCATTCAGGCTGGATATTTGCTGTGGAAATGGACAGAGCTACTGAAGAGCAGGCGTTCAAAAATACATTTATTGGCTTGTTGTCTATTGCCGTGATTATCACCCTTTTAGTGATTGGGTTTATGTCCTGGCTGGTGAGTTTCCTGATTAAAGACTTAGGGCGTGTTTCCCGGGCTTTGGGGGAGATTGCTTCTGGTGAAGGTGATTTAACTCAGCGTCTTTCTCCCAAAAATGATGATGAAGTCGGACAATTGGCTAACAATTTCAATCAGTTTGTTGGCACTATGCATGCAATGATAACCCGTTTAAGTCATGTTGCATCTTCTTTATCTGCGCAGGCACAACATGCGGCTATGCATGCTGATACAAGCAGCAAGCAAATTGGTGTTCAACAGGATGAAATTAATATGGTCGCGACTGCAATTAATGAGATGGCTTCCGCGACTCAGGAAATTGCCGGTAATGCAGAACATACAGCACAAAGTTCGAATAATGCGGTCTCTGTATGTCAGGCGGGCGTAAATCAAGCTTCGAAAACACAGGCATCGATTCATAGTCTGGCTGAAGAGGTTCAGGTGGCGACCGATGTGATTCAGAAACTGGACGAACATGGTAATCAAATTAGTTTGATTCTTTCAACAATTCAGGATATTGCTGAACAAACCAATTTGCTGGCATTAAATGCAGCGATTGAAGCTGCAAGGGCAGGAGAGCAAGGGCGTGGATTCGCGGTTGTTGCTGATGAAGTAAGGTTACTGAGTCAGAGAACACATGCTTCTACAGAAGAAATTCAGCAGATGATTCATACACTTCAGTCTACGACAGGTAAAGCCGTTCAAATTATGTCAGAAAGCCGGACACTGGCTACGTTGAGTGTTGAAGAAGCCAGTGCTGCCGAAAACAGTCTTGTGCAGATTAATGATGCGGTGACAAATATTTCTGATATGGCTGCACAAATTGCTTCAGCTGCGGAAGAACAGGCTTCAGTCACTTCTGAAATCACAAGGAATACGGAAGGAATTCGTGATGTTTCAAATAAATTTGCACTGGAAGCTGAAGATGCAGCTGAACAATCAGCAGAGTTATCTCGTTTATCTGGTGAATTAGAAAGAGAAATTGGTCAGTTTAAGTTGTAGTTCTGAGCCGAATTGAAATTCCTGTAAAAGAATTCGTATTTTATGGGACACGGGTGGCGATTGGCTGCCCGTTTTTACATCAAATATTATGTTTGATTTATTTCTCAATATTATTCTTGCAATCTTTTCCTTTTAATTTGAGGATGAGATAGTCATCTTTTGTGCTGCAATGGAGAAGTTCAATGAATAAAACTTTAATTATTGTTGATGTACAGAATGATTTTTCTTCTGAGGGTGCTTTAGCTGTACCTGAAGGTGAAGCAGTTGTGCCTGTGATTAATCAAATCATGCCTTTCTTTGATTTTATTATTGCAACAAAAGACTGGCATCCTGAGGGACATGCCAGTTTTGCATCCAGTCACCAGCGTACGCCGGGTGATGTGATAGATCTTGACGGAATACCACAAATTTTGTGGCCGGATCACTGTGTGCAAGGAACGAAAGGGGCTGATTTTATCGAAGGGCTTGATACTGACAGGATTAACTCGGTGATTTACAAAGGCACTGATCCCGGAATTGACAGTTATAGCAGCTTTTTTGACAATCATAAGCAAAAGTCAACTGGCTTAGCGGATTTATTAATTTCTTGTGATAAGCATGAACTGTATATTGTTGGTCTGGCAACAGATTACTGTGTTCAGTATACCGCGCTTGATGCTGTTTCATTAGGATTTAAAACATATGTTATTCAGGATGCGTGTCGCGGGGTGAATCAACGGCCCGGAGATGATGATGTGGCATTTTATGAGATGTCTAAGGCTGGGTGCTTGCTGATACTGTCCAGTGATTTACCTTTAAATCAGGCCTAGAGCTGGTATATCTTTCACCGCCTAACCTGTAGTTGCCTGAAGGGCTGGGGCCATTTTTTACCCTGACCGCGTTGGCAAATGTTAAATATAGACGGCTATTCTCTGAATTTTCGGCCTTACCAGAGTAAAAAATAGACTCCAGCAGGAACGTCGATGAAAGATAAACAAGCTCTGGAAAGAATAAAGAATAAAGAATAAAGAATAAAGAACTCAGGTTTTATTCTGTTGTCCCAAACGAGCCAGATATTGATGGATGAATTGTGTGTCCATCCCGGCTAACTGCATTTTCAGCTCAAGTCTCTTGATTTTATCCAGGGTCTTTTTTTTCGCAGAGCGGTTGTCTTCATCAAGGTATTTGTTGTCCTGCTTTTGCAGAGAAAACAGTAGATCACACATTTTCAGCGCTTCCTGCCTTTGTTCCAGCTCCGGGGGAAGAAACCCCGCATTTTTCAACACATGGTACCCTGTGCGTAAATGTTCGGGGACCATGCGTAAGTCTTCAAGTGCCAGAGGCTTTCCCTGACCTCTGAGGTTTTCTAATTCACCCTGTTGGATTGAAGACTGAATGCTTTGCTCAGCCAGCTGATCGATTAACGATTGCATTGCACTGCCTGTTTCCGGAATAAAAATTAATGGAATTGGATCATTATACCTGCCCACAATGCAGAGACTGGCATCGCAAGAATCAGAGCCGGGATCATATTGGCGACAGGGTAGCTGACAATATTACAAATTCTGAATCCGGTTGCAAACATGACTAAGCCACCTACAGCAGAAAAATCAGCCACCATTTTTGCATCGGTTAATGGCAGCAATGCACTGGCTGAAAAGAACAGAATTAACTGGATCAGACACTGTGGAATAGCCAGAGTTGCAACGGGCAGGCCCAAACGTATCGCAAAAATAATCGCTGTAAAAAAGTCCAGAAAAGATTTGACGATTAAAAGGGACGCATCTCCGGTAACGCCTTCATTCATTGAGCCAAAAATGCCTGTGCCACTCATACTGAACAGAATCAGAATTGAGATAAATGTGTCCATGTATTCATTTTGTTGTATTGTCGGATTTTGTGGCGGTGTGAACTTTTCAACCAGTTGTTTGAGCTTTCCGGCAAGAACAGTAATTTTTTCTTCTAACTGGATCAGTTCACCAATAATTGTTCCGATTAACAGGGTCAGAATGACAACCGGAAGAGAGTTGAGTTTCATGACCATGGCTATGCCAAGGCCCATAGAAGCAAACCCGAAAACAATGGGCATTCTTTTTTGTATATCAGATGGGATTTTATCCCCGAACAGTGCGCCAACTCCGCTGCCGATAATTATCGCAGCAGAGTTAATAACAGGACCTATCATCGAATATCCTTTATCATTTACGTCATGTTGAAATTAAAACAACCACGGAAAGAGTGATGTTGTAGCATGTGGGACTTAGCGAGAGCTAAGGGAGGATATTTCCTTATGAAACAAGAGGATGTAAACAAGGAAATATCGCATCAGAGTGCTTATTCTATACTTTTGTTATCAAAATAAAAAGAGATAAGGAGAAATTGATCACAAAAAAACGTTTTGAAAGTGTGAATTAAAATACTTTACAGGCGAATCCTTTCAGGTAAAAACCTTCCGGGTAAGTGCTGTCAACCGGATGATCTGCCGCTTGTCCAAATCGTTCAATAAATTTTACATGACGTTTGGCATCAAGGGCTGCATCAGCGATAATTTTCTGGAACAGTGTCTGATCCATCAACCCTGAACATGAATAGGTTAAAAGTGTACCGCCAGGTTTTAAAATTTGCATGGCCAGCATATTGATGTCTTTATAACCGCGGCACGCACCATTTAACTGTGCTTTTGATTCTGCAAATTTGGGGGGATCCATAATGACAACGTCAAACTGGGTTCCCTGGTCACGATATTCTCTGAGAAGTTTAAATACATCCGCATTGAGAAATACCATGCGTTTTTTCGATGTATCAAACTGGTTCAGTTCTGCGTTCAGTTTAGCTGTTTCTAACGCGTGCTGTGATACATCAGCATTGATTATTCTTTGTGCGCCGCCTTTAGCGGCGTACAGTCCAAATCCACCGGTATAAGAAAAGCAGTTCAAGACTTCTTTATCTTTAACATATTTCATGGCGTGATAGCGACTGTCTCTTTGATCGAGATAAAATCCTGTCTTATGACCGTTAACAATATCTACACTGATTTTGATACCGTTTTCTTCAATGATTACGGGGTCAGAAGGCATGTTTCCATGCAAAAGTCCGGTTGTCGGCTTGAGTCCTTCTTTTTTTCTGATGGCAACATCAGATCTTTCATAAATATTGATTGCCGGGAAACATTTGCGTAGTGCATCGACAATAACAGTTTTCTGATAGTCAGCCCCAGCACTCAGGAACTGGCAAACTAAATAGTTATCATACCGGTCAATGGTTATACCGGGCAGGCCATCGGATTCGGCAGCAATAAGGCGGTAACCCGTAAGCTTTCCTTGTTGAATAACTTCTTCTCTGAGCAACTGTGCCTGGGAAATGCGTTCAACAAAAAAATTGGTATCAATTTCTCTTTTTTCAAAGCTCCATACTCTGGCCCGGATTTGTGAATGAGGGGAGTAGGCTGCTTTTGCAAGCCACCGGCCATCATGACTGTAGATATCGACGGTTTGTCCTGCTTCCGGGGTGCCGTTAATTTGTTCGATTGCACGGGAAAAAACCCAGGGATGACGTCGGATAAGAGATTTTTCACGGCCTTTAGCCAGCGTAAGAGAAATTGTCATTAAAGCTTTCCGGGTAAAAATAAGAAGCGGTATTTTTATTGATGTTGTACCGAAAAGCAATTGCTGTCTTTGAATTCCTGCTGATATCCGTGCGAACTCCATTGGATTTAGTGCATACTATAAGAAGTGGTTAGCGACAGAAAAATGAACAAACTATACACAGATGGAGGTGTTTTATGGTCAGGAAAACAGAAATCTATGTAGTGAAAGGTATCGTTCAATGTGTTGGATTTCGCTATTACACATCACATAAAGCGATGAAGCTGGGCTTGACCGGGTATGCAAAAAACCTCAATAACGGAGATGTAGAAGTAGTTGCAAGCGGTGATGCATCCAGACTGGAACAATTATTCGAATGGTTGCATCAGGGCTCACCGGGAGCAAATGTGACAGCGGTGAGCAGAACGGAGTTAAAAACCGATAAAATTTACCAGGGGTTTGCCATTCAATAGGCTGTTACAGATCAATCGTCTGTTACAGACACCTGGCCGGTTTCGGCAAGCCTGCCAGCTTAGTGGCTTGTTTTGCTGGTCCCTGACGGAATAATTTAAACAGATATTTACTGCTGCCTTTTTCTGGCCCGTACTCTTTTTCCATCGCTTTGACCAACATACGAATCGCCGGTGCTGTTTTATATTCTTCGTAAAATTTGCGCACAAAATGGATCACTTCCAAATGCGACTCTGTCAGTTCAATGCCTTCTTGTTCAGCCAGAGTGCCGATCATTGCGGGTTCCCACTGTGTATAATCCAGCAGATAGCCTTCTTTATCCGTTTCGATCATTGAACCATTATATTCGAACATCACGACCTCTTCATTATCAAACCGGGCACAGGCTAACGAAGTGATGCTGATTTCGCAATATGAAAAATAAAAAATGTGAAAATAAAAAAGCCCGGAGAGGTTATCCGGGCTTACGCTTCACAGTTTGTCTGTGATATTAATCGTTTCCACTCAATGCTCTGAGGATATTCAGTAGGCTGAGGAACAGATTATAGATAGATACATACAGCGTGATTGTCGCTGAGATGTAGTTTGTTTCACCGCCGCGGATAATTTGCTGTGTTGTCAGCAGGATAGCACCGGTAGAAAACAGAATAAATAAACCACTCATCGCGAGGTATATCACTGGTAATTGCAGGAAGATGTTTGCAATCATACCAACAATCAGAACCACAAACCCGGCCATTAATAATCCACCCAGGAAGGATAGATCACGTTTGGTGGTCAGTGCATAAGCTGATGCTGCCATAAAGGTCAGGGCAGTACCGCCCAATGCGGTCAGGACCAAATCGCCCAGGCCATTGCTGATATATACATTCAGAATCGGACCGAGCGTATACCCCATAAAACCGGTAAACAGAAAAGTGAAAACCAGTCCCATGCCATTGTTGCGGTTCTTTTCTGTTAAGAAAAGTAAACCATAGAAACCAACAATTGTGATGAGAAATCCAGGATAAGGAAGATTCATCGCCATAGAAACGCCTGCAACAATCGCAGACCACAGCAGGGTCATTGACAGCAATGCGTAGGTATTTCTGAGAACCTTATTTGTTTGTAAAGCGCGGGTTTGACCCGTTGAACTTGAATATATCGGACTATTCATACTTTTCCTCGTATGTCTTGTTGCCTGTTTATTCGACCAGTCATCAGCCTGAAAGTTCTGAATTTCATTCTGCTGGTTTTATGTCTCTATCATAATCAAAAGATGACACAAATGCCGAAACAAAGTTGTAACACAATCTTTCTGTAAGAGTATATACGCATCCGGACTTAAGTTATATAAAAAACAGTGAGTAAAACCACAAGAGGCATTCATATCACATGAATGCCTCTTGTGGTTTTATGTACAAATGATCCAAAGGTGAATTTAGTGATGCAGTATTTGAGAAAGGAAATCTTGTGTCCGGTCTGATTGCGGATTACCAAAGAATTCTTCAGGATTATTTTCTTCAATAATTTCACCGGCATCCATAAATATCACCCGGTCAGCGACTTCTTTGGCGAATCCCATTTCATGGGTCACACAAAGCATCGTCATCCCTTCATCTGCCAGTTCTACCATGACATCCAGAACTTCCCGGACCATTTCCGGATCCAGTGCTGAGGTTGGCTCATCAAACAACATGATCTGAGGACTCATGCACAGGGAGCGTGCAATAGCAACCCGCTGCTGCTGTCCGCCGGATAGCTGGCCCGGATATTTATTGGCCTGATTCGGTATTTTGACCCGCTCCAGATACTTCATTGCCTGAGCTTCTGCTTCTTCTTTGGACATTTTTTTGACCCAAACCGGCGCCAGTGTACAGTTTTCCAGAACTGTCAGGTGAGGGAACAGGTTAAAGTGCTGAAAGCACATACCGACATCCCGGCGGACGGCTTCAATATCTTTTAAATCTTCTGTCAAAGCATGTCCGTTGACGATAATATCACCTTTCTGATGTTCCTCAAGCCGGTTAATACAGCGAATCATGGTTGATTTTCCAGAGCCGGATGGGCCACATATCACGATCTTTTCACCGCGTGTTACATCAAGGTTGATGTTTTTCAGGACGTGGAACTCTCCGTACCACTTGTTCATATCTTTAATCTGAATCATTAATTCTTTGTCTGAGTTCTGCTGCTTCATTTGTCATCCTTAAAACTAAATTCCTGTCTTTCCGGCTCTATCTTTTGTGCCCGGTATGTAATTTATTTTCCAGCCAGATGGAGTATCTGGACATACCAAAACAGAACACCCAGAAAACTAAAGCAACAAATGCATAGCTTTCAGTAGAAAAGCCTAACCAGGCCGGATCTGTATTCGCTGCCTGACCAATACCAAGTACATCAAACATACCGATAATGAGAACCAGACTTGTATCTTTAAATAAATCAATAAATGTATTCACTATCGAAGGAATCGTAATCTTTAATGCCTGAGGCATGATGATTAATCCGATTTTCTTCGGATAATTTAACCCTAATGCATCTGCTGCTTCATATTGCCCTTTAGGAATCGCCTGAAGGCCACCACGAATTACTTCTGCCATATAGGCTGCACTAAAGAGTGTGACACCAATCAAAGCTCTGATCAGCTTGTCAGTTTCTGAACCCTCAGCCATAAAAAGTGGCAGCATCACTGAAGCCATGAACAGGACGGTAATCAGAGGGACGCCACGCCACATCTCAATATAGACTGTACTCAGGCTCCGAATCACTGGCATGTGAGAACGACGACCTAAAGCAAGTAAAACACCGATGGGTAAGGAAGCGACAATCCCAACCAATGCAAGTACCAGAGTGACCAGTAATCCGCCCCATTTATAGGTTTCTACAACCGGTAATCCAAACATACTGCCATGTAACAGGCCTGCCATCAGTACCGGATAAAGGGTAATCGTAAACAGGCAAATCCAGCCACGTTTCGGTGTTTTATTCCAGGCCAGTAATCCGATAAGGATCGCCAGTGTTGCGTAGAAAAACTCAGGACGCCACAGCTCTGCTTCAGGATAAAAACCGAACATGAACTGATTAAACCGGACATAGACAAGAACCCAACACGCACCACCTGTTGTACATGCATTGCGGTCTTCTCCAATCCAGTCTGCCTGCAAAATGGCCCAGTCAATCACATGATACAGCCCTTTGATTGCAAAATAGGCAATAACCAGTGTTAATACGGAGTTAACTGCACTGTTAAATAAGTTTTTTTTCATCCAGCCGACGAGGCCGGTTGTATTGCCTGGTGGTGGCAGATCGGGCTGAAATTGATGAACTTTCATATTATCTCTCCACGAGCGCAACTTTACTGTTATACATATTCATCAGGAACGAGGTCGTGAGACTCAAAGTCAAGTAAACGGCCATGGTCATTGAGATGACTTCGATCGCCTGTCCCGTCTGATTGAGTGTGGTTCCGGCAAAAATGTTAAACAAATCCGGATAGCCGATAGCCACTGCAAGTGATGAGTTTTTAGTCAGGTTCAGATACTGGCTGGTCAGGGGCGGAATAATGATGCGCATTGCCTGGGGTATCACGACCAGCTTTAACGTTTTACTGCGCGGTAATCCCAGAGACATGGCAGCTTCACTTTGACCATGGCTGACAGCATTGATGCCTGAACGCACAATTTCTGCAATAAAGGCTGCGGTATATACACTCAGCGCAATCAAAAGAGCAACAAATTCCGGAATGATCTCGATCCCGCCCTGAAAGTTGAATCGTTTCAAAACAGGGTAGTCTGCAGAGATAGGTTTACCCGTCAAAAAGAACACGATTAACGGTAATCCGACAATAAACAAGGTACTGATAAGAAAGACAGGTGTTTGCTGTCCTGTAAGTTTTTGTTTTTCGTTTGCACGGATTTTTATACAAATTGCAGCAATCACGCCAAACAGAAGACCGATGAATATCCATCCGCTACCAGGTTCAAAAACTGGTTTGGGAATAAACAGGCCACTGATATTCAGATAGACTGATTCTCCGAGAGACAGGCTCTGTCGTTTGCCCGGCAAAGCGCCCAAAACAGAAAAGTACCAGAAGAGAATTTGCAGCAGCAGTGGTACATTCCGGAAAATTTCAATGTAAACTGCAGCGAAGCGGCTAACGAGCCAGTTGGTGGATAAACGGGCAATTCCCAAAATAAAGCCAAGAATTGTCGCGAAAAATATACCGATGACAGAAACCAGAATAGTATTCATCAGACCAACAACAAAGGTCCGGCCATATGTATCCGTTTCTGTATAATCGATAAGCGAGAGCCCAATACCGAACCCTGCGGGCTGATCCAGAAAATCAAATCCGGTTGTAATGCCCCGTGAATTCAGGTTTGTTAATGCATTGTTAACGATAGTGTAGACAAAGAATGTTAATGCAAGTACTGCAATAATCTGAAATACAACCGACCGGAATGTTGGACTATAAAATAAATGCGCCAATCCCCTGGATTGACTATTCTCGGGGTGTTTCATACCTCAAAAGACCTCAGAAATCCATTTTTCAGATAAGGGCGGAATTGTTTCCGCCCATAGGTTTTATGTGATTAACGGATTGGTGGAGCGTACATGAAGCCGCCTTCATTCCATAAGGCATTCACACCGCGGGAGATTTTCAGTGGTGAGCCAGAACCGACTGAACTTTCAAATACTTCACCATAGTTACCCACTTGCTTGATGATTTGATAACCCCAGTCATCGCGAATCCCTAAACCGGAACCTTTTGGTCCGTCAAGACCAAGGATACGCTTGATATTTGGATCGGATGACTTTTTCATCTTATCCACATTTTTTGATGTAATACCATATTCTTCGGCATTCACCAGTGCAAATAATGTCCACTTCGCTACATTGAACCATTTGTCATCATCCTGACGGACGACAGGACCTAAAGGCTCTTTTGAAATAATGTCTGGCAGAACAGTTGCTGATGATGGCTTCTTCAGGTTGACACGTAATGCATATAATTGAGACTGGTCAGAAGTCAGAACATCACAACGTCCGGCATCAAATCCTTTTGCGGTTTGGGCTGATGTATCGAATACAACGGGTTTGTAACTCATGCCTTGTTTGCGGAAATAGTCAGCAAGGTTGAGTTCAGTAGTCGTACCTGACTGAATACAAACGGATGCACCATCAAGCTCTTTGGCAGTCTTGACACCAAGGTCTTTTTTCACCATAAAACCCTGGCCATCATAGTAGGTGACACCCACAAAATTCAGACCCAACGCTGTATCCCGTTGCAATGTCCATGTCGTAT
The DNA here is from genome assembly GCF_024346755.1 of Vibrio aerogenes. Lineage (NCBI taxonomy): Bacteria > Pseudomonadati > Pseudomonadota > Gammaproteobacteria > Vibrionales > Vibrionaceae > Vibrio > Vibrio aerogenes. The sequence goes on from NZ_AP024861.1 coordinate 1,866,703, forward strand.
TGCGCGACAGAACATCAATTTCACCGGACTGAAGGGCGGTGAAACGCTCTTTTGCAGTCAGAGGAACAAATTTAACTTTATTTTTGTCTCCCAGTACGGCTGCTGCCAGAGCATGACAATATTCAACGTCAATCCCTTCCCAGTGGCCTTTGGCATTTGGGTTAGAGAAGCCGGGGAGACCTGTACTGACCCCACAAGTTACAAATCCCTGAGAGAGCACTTTATCCAGAGTGCTTTCTGCTGCTGAAGCGGAATTTGCCATCAAAGCTGTTGATGCTGCAACGATTGACGTAAGTAATTTTAATTTGTTCGCCATGAGTATCCTTCCTGTCTGTTCCATAGACACCAGTTGATTCTGATGCAAAAATTCAATTTTCGATGATTTCCCGTAATGGCTGGTTTTGTTATTCGTACGAAAGGTTGCACCGTAAAGTGGCAACACCATCATCACCATCAGTGAGTTCGTGAATGACTGTTTATTGATTACCTGATAAGTAATTACAGTTTAATCATTAACCCGACATTGGTTAGCATGGCGAATTGTTATTTAAATGTAAATAGTGCAACCAATAACCATAATAGTGCAACAGTATCTATGTGTTTTGTAATTTAACTTTTTTGAAATTTTAATCTGATATTTGTATTTTATTTAAAATAATAATCCACCTTTCGAATTTATTTTGACGAATCATTTTTAAGATATGCTGTTTCAGTAAATTCTCTGCACTGTTTTTGTTAGTATAGGTCATTGGCGATGTAAATATAGAGTTAATGGTGTAATGCAATATTTTCCAATTTTTTTAGATTTGAAAGATAAAGCTGTTTTGGTGGTTGGCGGAGGGGAAGTGGCCAGCCGGAAAGTAGAAGCTTTAATCAAAGTGAATGCGCAGGTAACTCTGGTTTCTCCGGAAATTGTGCCTTTTCTCCATGATCTGGTTGAAAAAGGACAGATCCGGTGGCTGCAACAGCCTTATCAAAGCCAGTTAATCAGCGAACAGTATATTCAGGTCTGGGCAACGACGGATAATACCAGCCTGAATCATCAGATTCATGCAGATGCAAAAAAAGCAGGGATTCTGGTGAATGTGGTCGATGATCAGCCTTATTGTGACTTTATCACGCCTTCGATGATGGTTCGGGGAAAAATTCAAATTGCGATATCCAGCGGTGGCGCTTCCCCTGTGTTAATCCGTAATTTACGCGAGTCTGTCGAATCGGTCTTACCTCAAAACCTTTCATTGCTTGCCGAATTTGGTGGTCAGAAACGTGAACAGATCAAGTCTGACATCTCTGGTATTGACGGCAGGCGGGCTTTCTGGGAACGTTTTTTTGATGACAAGCAAGTCATGGATGCGTCGGACTTATCACAGCTGGAATTGCGGTATCAACAATTACTCTCAGAACCGGAGTTGCCGGTCAATGAAGTCATCTGGGTGATATATGATGAGGATGTTGAGTTGCTTCCGGTCAAAGCACTCAGGTTTATGCAAAAAGCAGATTTGGTGTTGCATCCTGAGCAAATTCAACCTGAGTGTCTTGAATTATGCAGGCGGGATGCAGGACGTTCTGTTTACACCGATGCGCAGACATTAGCACAGGAACTGAAAAAAGAGAGGAAACAGAATCGATATATTTGTGTATTTGTGCACGAGCAGCATGCCGGACTTCTGACTGGACTGCCTGAGGCAGGCGATCGCTATTTTGGTCCGGGGGCGTTCAAAAATTATTGAGCTTTTATGCTGATTTCGATAGCGGCTATGGTCTGCGGGCAGAAGCCGCTATGCTTTTAACTAACAAAGAAATCAATGAATAACAAAGGAACCAATGAAGTAAAAATTAATCTCTGAAGTTGTTGAACTGAAATGGCTGCTCAAAATCAGCAGACTTTATCCATGCGATCACCTGCTGGAGATCATCTCTTTTTTTGCCGGTGACCCGGATTTTTTCTCCCTGAATTGATGCCTGAACTTTGAGCTTCTGATCCTTAATGGATTTCACCAGTTTTTTTGCAGTCAGAGAGTCGATCCCTTGCTTAAATTCCACATCCTTGTACCAGTTTTTACCAGAGTGGATGGCATCTTTTATTTCCATTGCATTGGCATCTACACCCCGTTTAGCAAGGTTACCACGCAAAATATCCATCATTTGATTCAGCTGAAAGTCATCTTCAGCTGATAGTTTTGCTGTGCTCTCTTTCAGATCAAACGTTGCTTCAACATTACGGAAATCAAAACGGGTTGCAAGCTCCCGGTTGGAATTATCAATGGCGTTACGAAGTTCAACTGAGTCAATTTCTGAGACAATGTCAAAAGATGGCATGAGAATGCTCCTGTCGGTTAACAATTTTTTTCAGGCAGAACCACAACTGCCTGAAGTGTTGATTGACACTATTATGCAGATTTTGACTTATAGATCGATAAATCCTGGTCCTTTGCTTGTATTTATCAGGTTCAATCGGTATGTTCGACAACAGTCTGTGTTTATTAATCATTATATGGAGTCATAATGAGCATTGAGCATCCTCAAAATGCCAGTGAATATCCAATAGCCTTTGGTAATGTGCTGCCTGCTGCTTCTCAGCATCAATCCGGTCCTTTTCCTCATCTTTATGTATCGTTGTCAGACTTAGTCGCAGAGGCGATTTTTTATCATCCCGGTATTGAGGCTCATCTCTCAGAGCTGGATGAAACAGAGAAAAAGTCTCTTGAGAGTATTTTGGATGGAAAAACGGTCGGTGAGCACTTTGTGTCCGTATTGGCTGAACAAATTACAACAATGATTGATTCTGCCGGTTATAAAACGATTCGGATTTGTCTGAGTGATGCCGATAGCCATGAATACCGATCATTAATCGGTGGGCGTTTTGAACCTGAAGAAGTCAATCCGGCAATGGGATGTCGTGGTGTTTCCCGTTTAGTTGCAAAACATCAGGCGCAACATTTTTCTTATGAGTGTGAAGTGATCCGGCGATTGCGTCAACAGGGCATTCCGGTTGAGATTGTTGTTCCGTTTGTCCGGACGCTCAGTGATGCTGCCGCAATGATTGATCGCCTGGCGGAACATGGGCTGCCAAGAGGTTTGAATGGCCTGAAGGTGCTGTATTCATGTGATGTACCTTCCGCAGCATTGTTGTCAGAGCGCCTGCTTCACTATTTTGATGGCGTTGTTGTTCATGTTGATCATCTGACACAGTTTACTTTAGGTGTCGACAAATACAATGAGGCGCTGTCTCACCTGTGTAAACCTGAGAGTGAGTCGGTCACTTCTCTGATTGATATGGTGGTTAAATCAGCGCACCGGGTGAAAAAAAATGCGGTTGTCGTGATTCAGTCATTTGAATTACATCCAGAGTTTCAGTCATATGCAAAAGAAAAATTGCAGGCTGATGTTCTTTACACCTACTAAGTGTCAGCCTCGATCTGTCCTCAGAAAAAATGATGAGCAGGCATTATGAATGCCTGCTAATTTTTCAGTTCTTCTTCCAGTTCAATGGGTTCTATTGCCACGATTTTGCTGCGGTTTAAAACAATTTTCCACCGGTAGTAAGTGGGCTGACCAACAAAGTTATTTTCTTTGACAATCAGATTAATCAAATGCCTTTTTTCTACTTTTTCTTTGCTGACCTGCCCATTCGACAGGCGATATATCCGGTTGGTGTTTTTATCAAACAGACGGGTGATTTCTCTGAAATCGATAAGTATTGTCTCTTTGGTTTCTTCATAGCCACTCATAAATCTGGATGTGGACATTTGGGTTTCTGACTGATAGCGCAGGATTTGTTCTTCCCGCTGAACAATTCTTTTTTTGCGGATTTTTTGAATCCTGTCCGGAATCGATGACAAGGGTTGATAATCGAGCCATTCCAGTTTTTGCCCGATAATTTTGCCGGTATTTGGATCCTGATAGCGGCGTTTCCATTTTGGTTTGCCTTTCCGGAGCCATCGCCATAGCATGCTTTTTAAATCATCTTTAAAAATTTCCCTGAGTGCGTAAATAAAGGACATCGCGATTAAAAATGACACTGTAATTTCTCCCCAAAAATTTCGGGCTGAGATAACAGTAAAAGTGACGAACAGCATAATAAAACCGGTAGCAGTGCCTTTGACGACCCGCTTTACATTATTTCCCAGAGATATCACATTTTCTTTTAATATCACCGGATGCTCGATAAGTCGCCGTAACAGGCGCATTTTGTTACTGAGACGGGTGATGTCTTCATCTGCTTTAGCTGAATTGTAGTGATTCAGAGCCCGGTGGGCCTGTTCCTTTTCGGCTAAGGTGATCAGCCGGTTTTTAATGGTTTTATAGTCCTGATCCCGGTTCAGGTGAGCAACCAGAGCGAGAAACTTTTGTTCAGTGTACCAGGACAGGTAATTATCGATGTTCGCATAATAGCGCTTTAATGTTTCTTCGTAAGGGATGGTCCGGCGAAGTCTGCGCAAAATGTCCAAAGACAGTTTTATCACATGATCGATTTCTTCCGATGTGACAGTGTCACCATGGTTGGACAGGTCACTGACCGCTTTATCCAGTGCAATCACATATTGATAAGCATATAAACTCAAACTAACCCGGTATTGCTTGGAAGATAACCGGCCACGTTGTGCAAGCCGGCTGTGAATCAGGGGAAGCAGTATTTTATCACTGTAGTAAGCCCGTTTCTGGCTGATACAGTTATAAAAGAAATCTGTCTCAGAAATGACATCTTTATTCAGATTGATCTCGCCCGGAATAAACAGGTAGATGTCTAAATGAGATGATTTACTGTTCGACATCGCATGAGAAACTTTCAGAGTAATGGCATCATGTTTGTCAACAAGAATCAAAACATCTCTCCGGTTTTTTATTGCATTCAGAAGAAGAAAGCATATCAGAGATCACGTATAATCTCTGCAAATTTGATGTGAGACGATGATTGAATGATTCGAATTGGACAAGTGAACCAACTGCCCGTAACCAAAGAAACTGACTTCGGTGTATTTCTTGATGCTGAAGACTATGGTTCCGTTATGCTACCGGCTAAGTTTGTGAATCAGCCGCCTGTTATGGGTGAGCCGATGGATGTTTTTCTGTTTTTTGATTCTGACAACCAGCTGGCTGCAACGACAGAAGTACCGGTTGCTCAGGTTGGTGAATGGGGAATGATGAAAGTTGTTGGTATCAACAAAACCGGTGCATTTGTTGACTGGGGAATTCGGGAGAAAGACCTTCTGATTCCATTCAGTGAGCAAAGAGGGCGTTTGAGTGCGGGGCAATCTATTTTAGTTTATGTCTACACTGATAAAGCCTCGGGCAGGATTGTCGGGACAACTAAATTCAATAAATGGCTGGATAAAACACCAGCAACTTATACCCGGAATCAAAAAGTTGATTTATTGATTGCAGAGCGTTCCCAGTTTGGATTTAAAGCGATAGTAAACGGTGAACACTGGGGCATGTTGTTTCAGTCAGATGTGTTTGGACGCCTGTTTGTCGGTAAACGGGTGAAAGGGTATATCAAGCAAATCCGGGAAGATGGAAAAATTGATGTGTCTCTGCAAAAAATCGGTGTGGCAAAACTGGATGAATTGAGTGAAAAAATTCTGGATTTACTGCGTAAGAAAGATGGCTTTCTGCCATTGTGTGATAAATCATCCCCCGAAGAAATCTTCAGTGTGTTCAGAACCAGTAAAGGTACCTTTAAAAAGACGATTGGACAATTATACAAGAAAGGTTATATTACCATTGAATCAGGAGGTATTCGCCTGACATCTGATCAGGCGTAATCGCTATTTAAAAATATTTTAAATCTCATTTTGTAAATATTTTTAAAATTGACTTGTGAAATTGTAAAACTTAAAAGGAACCCGATACAGGATCGGGTTTTATATCATAGATTTAAAATAAATTACCATCACGGACTAATTCACGCGGGAGACCGTTTTTCAGCCGGTTTCCAACCCATTTACCTAAGCCTATCGTGATGTTCTGATAGCGTATCAGTACATCACCTTTTGATGGTGAAACCTCTTCAGGGCGGATATCCTTGCCCATGAACCACTCACGAGCCTGCTCCAGTGAAAGTTCGACAAATGCCTGCTCATGGCCGGTTGTTAACGAAGTAACAACCTGATGCTGCCAGCGATAACCTTTTTTGTGTGACTCTGCGACTTTAATGCCCATCCTGGAAAATTTAAATTCCCCGATAAATGATGTCAGCACATCAGGGAAAAGCCATATTTCCCTGTCCCGCAGCCATAGCTGAGAACCTGAAGGAAACTCTATATCCAGAGAATCTTTGAGTGCCCGGCTGATTTCTGATGTTTGCGTTGCAGTTGCTTTGGTAAAAGGAAATTTACCCAGCCTCTTTTTGACAACACCGGAAGGAACGGCACTATTTTTACGAATTCTGGCAACAAAAAAACCCTCACAATCGTAAATCTGTGGGAAAATATGCAAAAAACCTTCTTCAGTGATGGCTTCTTTTGCTGCCGGGAAAAGGGATTCAAGTGATTCAAAAGTGACGGCGTCACCATAGGTGTTTTTCAAATGTTGACAAACATGCTGATTCTCTTCCCGGCTTAAAGTGCAGGTTGAATACACCATCACACCACCAGGTTTGAGTGCCTGAAATGCACTTTCGATTAAGGCTTTTTGAGTGATAGTAATGGCTGCAATCGACTCCTGACTCCAGTTTTTCATTGCGTCAGGATCTTTGCGGACTGTTCCTTCGCCGGAACATGGTGCATCAATTAATACAGCATCAAAGGATTCGGGCAGCCAGTTACCAAAGACCCGCCCATCGAAGGTTGTGAGCGCTGAATTTCTGACCCCGCAACGTTCAATATTTGAATAGAGTGCTTTTGTCCGGCTTGCTGAAAATTCATTGGCAACAACCAGACCTTCATTATTCATCAGCGCTGCAATTTGAGTTGTTTTAGAGCCGGGAGCTGCTGCCATATCCAGTACGGTGTCAAAAGTTTTATCCTGCTGGTGGAATAGTGCAGTGACTGGCATCATGGAGCTGGCTTCCTGAATATAAAAAAGCCCTGACATATGTTCAAGCGTATTTCCCAGAGGTGTCCGGCTGTCTTGTGTATCAATCCAGAACCCGCAGTTGCACCATGGTACAGGCTCTAATTTCCAGCCGAGATTTTCTGCTCTGTTACAAAAATCATGAACAGATATTTTCAGCGTGTTTACCCGAATGCTTTTTCGCAACGGGCGCTGGCAGGCAGAGACAAAATCATCCATGTGAAGGGATGAGGGAAGAATCTGTTCTATTACCCGGAGAAATTCTGCCGGGAGATAAACGTTATGGTGCAAAACTATGTTCTCAATCGTGAATGGGACAGAAATTATATAGGAATCACAAAAAAAAAGAATGGGGCAGATGCCGGATGATGACTGATTAACATTGCGGTCCGGAGAAAAGGAACCAATCATACTTGTGACTGTCACAACGTAGACCGATGTTGAGAGTATCTCTGTGTCTGTTTCCTGAGCTTTGTGTATAAAAATTAATTTTCTCTTGTTTTATTTAAGTTAAAAAGTTATTACTGTTTCATTGACATATATTGAAATGTATCAGCTACATTTAGTTTTTATGAGGTTTTTCTGAACAGGTATGGAAGACAAACAGTACCTTCTTTTAACGAAGCAAGCGATAGGGTTAATCGAAAACGAGCCTGATGTTATTGCAAATCTGGCAAATTTGTCAGCTTTGATATCCATGAATATTGAGCGATTGAACTGGGTTGGATTTTATTTTTTAAAAGATAATGAATTAGTGCTGGGACCTTTTCAGGGTAAACCAGCTTGCGTGCGTATCCCTGTTGGGCGGGGTGTGTGTGGTACTGCAATTGCAACATCCCGTACATTGCGTGTTGAGGATGTTCATGCGTTTGAAGGGCATATTGCCTGTGACTGTGAAAGCCGTTCTGAATTAGTGATTCCTTTTTATCTGAATGGAAAACCAGCTGGCGTTCTGGACCTGGATAGTCCGGTAAAAGGGCGTTTTTCTGAATCTGATGAACTTGGCTTCACGCATTTGATCAGAGAAACAGAAAAGCTGCTTAATTCACAGTCTAACGTATGATTATTTGATATCTGAATATGGTTTTTCCTATTCAGAACACTATAATACCCGGACATTAAATATCTTCATGTATTGCGGAAAAAACCGTTTTAACCAGGAACCCACATGGATAACACCGAAAAGTTAAAAAACAGCAAAGAAGTGATTGCGTATATTGCTGAATGTTTCCCGAAATGCTTTACTTTGGAAGGTGAAGCTAAGCCATTGAAAATTGGCATATTTAAAGACCTTGCAGATCGTTTGAGTGATGACCCGAAAGTAAGTAAAACACTGCTTCGTGCTGCGTTAAGACAGTACACGTCTTCATGGCGATATTTGCACGGTGTTAAACCGGGTGTTGAGCGTGTTGACCTGGATGGAAACCCATGTGGGGAGTTAGAGCAGGAACATATTGATCATGCGCAGACGACACTGGCTGAAAGTAAAGCCAGAGCTCAGGCTATCCGAAAAGAGAAAGAAAAAGCAAACCCTAATAGTAAGAGCAATAAGTCTGATAAACCAAAAGCAAAAAAAGCTGGGTTTAAACCTAAAAATGCCAGACGTGTTCAAGAAAAGAAAGTTCAGACCCGGGCTTTGAATGCTGATGAGTTGACAACTGGACGGCAGGTAAAGGTTAATATGGGTAAAGGCAACATGGTTGCGACCATTGTTGAAATTAATAAGGAAGATGTGCGCGTGCAACTCGCGAATGGCCTGCAAATGGTCGTAAAAGCGGAGCACTTGTGTGCATAAAGGAGAAATCCCTACGCATGAAATGCCGTTTTAAATTGACATTAATGGCTGCCGGTTTATTACTGGCAGTTTCTTCATCTCAAGCTGCAGATGCTGGTTCTGTTACTGAAAAAGACATTCCGGTTCTTGTTCCTGAAGCCCAGCATTCGATAGCGACCAAACGTATAACTCACCGCTTTACGCGTAATCACTATAAGCACATCATTCTGAATGATGACTTCTCCCGGAAAATTTTTGATCGATATCTGAGTTTACTCGACTATAACCGCAATATCTTTACTCAGAAAGATATTGATGGGTTTAAAACATGGTCTGAAGAACTGGATGATCAGCTGAAAGCTGGCAATGATCAAATTGCATTCGATGTTTATAATTTATCGGTAAAAAAACGATATGAAAGATATCGTTATGCGCTTTCATTGCTCGATAAAGAGATAAAGTTCGATAAAGATGAGTTTATTGAACTGGATCGGTCAAAAGAACCCTGGGCCAAAGATCAGAAAGAGTTGGATGAGTTATGGCGTAAACGGGTCAAAAGTGATGCATTGAACCTGAAGATGACGGGCAAAAGCTGGCCTGAAATTAAAGAGAAATTAAGCCATCGCTATAATAACGCAATTAAGCGTATGATTCAGACCCATAGTGAAGATGTATTCCAGCTGTATATGAATGCATTTGCCCGTCAGATTGACCCGCATACCAGCTATTTGTCACCACGAAGCGCGGAACAATTTCAGTCTGAGATGAATTTATCACTGGAAGGCATTGGTGCTGTGCTTCAGTTGACGGATGATTATACAGTGATTCGCTCTCTTGTTTCTGGTGGTCCGGCTGATAAAAGCCACAAACTGTCAGAAGGTGATCGTATCATTGGTGTTGGTCAGGAAGATGGCGAAATTGTTGATGTCATTGGCTGGCGTTTGGATGATGTTGTTCAGTTGATCAAAGGACCCAAGGGGACGACGGTAAAACTTCAGATTCTGCCGGAAGGTAAGAACGCAAAAAGTCACGTTGTCACAATTGTCCGGGATAAAATTCGTCTTGAAGATCGGGCTGTTAAATCGAAAGTGATTGAGCATAACGGTCATAAAATCGGAGTGCTGGAAGTACCAAGTTTTTATGTCGGTTTGTCGAAAGATACTGACAAGCTGCTGGCTGACTTCAAAAAACAACATGTTGGCGGTGTCATTGTTGATTTACGCAATAACGGTGGCGGTGCATTGACAGAAGCAACAGCATTAACCGGATTGTTTATTGATAAAGGGCCGGTTGTTCAGGTGCGTGATAGCTATGGCCGTATCAATGTCAATACGGATACGGATGGAAAGAGCAGTTATGATGGACCACTGACAGTACTGATCAATCGTTATAGTGCTTCTGCTTCTGAAATCTTTGCTGCGGCTATGCAGGATTACAGACGGGCTGTCATTTTAGGTGAAAACTCGTTCGGAAAAGGAACCGTACAACAGCATCGTTCCCTGAATAATATTTATGACTTATTTGATAAGCCACTGGGTTATGTTCAGTACACGATTCAGAAGTTTTACCGGATTAATGGCGGGAGTACGCAAAATAAAGGTGTTGTGCCTGATATTGCTTTCCCGACTCCGGTTATTCCAAGTGAAACCGGTGAAAGTGTTGAGGATAACGCACTGCCATGGGATAGCATTAAAAAAGCGGATTACCATCAGTTGCATCACTATAAAAAGTTGATTGCTCAACTGGAGGCGCGCCATAAAAAACGTATTCAGAGTGATATGGAATTCAAATTCATTCAGGAAGATATCGTCAGATATAAGAAAGAGAAGGATGATAATCAACTTTCTTTAAATGAAGCTGTCAGAGAAAAAGAAAGTGAAGCAGCTGATGTAAGGGAGCTGAAACGGGTGAATTTGCGGCGTGAAGCTGACCATAAAAAACCTTATAAAGCATTTGAGGATATACCTAAAGATTATGTAGCGCCAGATGCTTATCTTGATGAGGCGGTTGCAATCACTGCTGATATGATTCTTGTTTCTAAGTGATTTATTTTTAAGTAACATTAATCATTTTCATCTTCAGGCGGACAGGTAACACTGTCCGCTTTTTTATGACCATTCCATTTCGCTTTCTTGTCAGTGGTGCCTATGCTTAAAGAAAAGCAGGGGATGTTGTCATGAATATAGGGAAATATTTTATTCTTCTCTGCCTCGTTTTTTCGGGTCAGGTAACGGGAATTCAGAAAGATAAGCAAGATTTAACTCAGTTTGATTTCCCTTTTTTAATTGGTGACTGGCATTTGGTAAACACATTATCCGGGTCCGGAAACGATGCAGAAGATTATCTGTCAATACGGCTGCAGCTGAAGTCGAGCTATATGTTCGCCGTTCAAATTCATAAAAAAGACAGCTCGGTTGAGTATTGGGAGGGGGATTATACAGCAGATGGAAATACATTAACTCTCGGAGCTAAAACATTAACGCCTCAGGTTTATTCATACTCTGCAACACACAATCAATTGATGCTGAACGGCGTTATTTTTTATAAAGCGCTTTCCCGTGCTTTGGTTGGTGTTTGGGAAAGTCATCAGATTTCCGGATATGAAAGAACGGATACAGGAGTTGAACAATTACAGCTTATCCTGCAACCTGACTTTATTTTTTCAATCAGAGTACAGAATGATCGGGGGAAAGAAGTTGTTCATCAAGGCGTTTATTATACCGAAAGTGACCATCTGGTTTTTCTGTTTGAAGATGGCGAACATGACGCAAAATTTGAGCTTGAGGCGAATCAAATGGTTCTGAACCTGGAAGATGGAGCCATTCTTGCGACGTTAAAACGTATCTACTGAGCAAAAAAATTTTCACCAGGAAGAAATCTTATATAGACCTTTCATATCAATTGAGTATTTCCGGCAAATCATCTAGAGTAGTTCTGGTTGTATATTCAAGTCTGGATGAGTCATCCATTCATTTTCTGAGACTTCACATCATCCGGAACTGTTCTGAGGAGAGGGAATCTCTCTGGTTTTGTTTCAAATATATTATAAAGAGCTAAGGATTTTATATGGCATCTGAGCTTCAAGCTAAATATCGTAAAGATTATCAATCGCCTTCTCATACCATCACAGATATTGATTTAACCTTTTATCTTCATGAAGAAAAAACACGGGTGGTTGCGATATCTCAGGTTCGTCAGCTGGACAGTACAAACCAATTAGTGCTGGATGGAGAAAACCTGGAGCTGGCGAGTTTACATATTAATGATCAGGCATGGACAGCGTTCAAAGTGACTGATACCGGGCTCGAACTTTCAGCTTTGCCAGATGGAGAATTTGAGCTTCGGGTCGAAACTATGATTAATCCGTCAACAAATACTGCTCTGGAAGGTTTATATATTTCAGGTCAGGCTTATTGTACCCAGTGTGAAGCTGAAGGGTTCAGACGGATCACTTACTACATGGACCGGCCCGATGTTCTGGCTCGTTATACAACCACGATTGTGGCTGACCGGGAAAAATATCCTTATCTGTTGAGTAACGGTAACAAAATCGAAGAAGGTGTAACGGAAGATGGAGAGTCATGGGTTCGCTGGCAGGATCCACATCCAAAACCCGCCTATCTTTTTGCGCTGGTCGCCGGTGACTTTGACATGATACAAGAACAATATAAAACGAAGTCAGGCCGTATGGTTACTTTGGAAGTTTTTGTTGATAAAGGAAACCGGGACAGAGCAACACATGCAATGCTTTCTCTGATCAATGCAATGCAATGGGATGAAGAGCGTTTTGGTCTGGAATACGATCTTGATGTTTATATGGTTGTTGCCGTCGACTTCTTTAATATGGGCGCGATGGAAAATAAAGGATTGAATATTTTCAATTCGAAGTTTGTTCTGGCGAACGATCAAACGGCAACTGATTATGATTATCAGGCGATTGAATCAATTATTGGCCATGAATATTTTCATAACTGGACGGGGAACCGGGTGACATGCCGCGACTGGTTTCAGTTGAGTTTGAAAGAAGGGTTGACGGTTTTTCGTGATCAGGAATTTTCATCTGATTTAGGCTCTCGTTCAGTGAAACGGATACAGAGTGTCAGATTGATTCGCGGACCTCAGTTTGCTGAAGATGCTTCACCAATGTCACATCCAATTCGTCCGGAAAAAGTGATTGAAATGAATAATTTCTATACTTTGACTGTGTATGAAAAAGGCAGTGAAGTGATTCGTATGATCCATACTTTACTGGGCGAGACTAATTTCCAGAAAGGGATGCAGCTTTACTTTGAGCGACATGACGGAACAGCTGCAACTTGTGAAGATTTTGTCTCTGCGATGGAAGATGCATCCGGCATTGACCTGAAACAATTCCGTTTATGGTATAGCCAGTCGGGAACGCCGGTTTTGACCGTTTCGGGTGAATATTCAGAAGCAGACAAGCAGTTTGCTTTGCATGTCAGCCAGCATACATCGTCGACAGTCGATCAGGAAGAAAAGCAGGCTTTGCATATTCCGCTTAAGATGTCACTTTATGACTCCGAGGGCAATCGTATTGAGTTACGTTGTAACGGTGAAAAAGTTTCTGATATTTTGAATGTGACTGAGTCAGAACAAACCTTTATTTTTGAAAATGTTTTTGAAAAACCTGTGCCTTCATTACTGGAAGAGTTTTCTGCACCGGTTAAGCTCTTTTATGATTATAGCGATGAAGAGTTAATTTTCCTGATGGTGCATGCCAAAAATGATTTTGCCCGTTGGGATGCTGGGCAGATGTTACTGGGTAAGTATATTCGCCAAAATGTCGAAAAAGTCCGGGATAATCAGGAGACGACAATCTCTGAAGGCGTGATTCAGGCATTTAAAGATCTGTTGCTGGATAAGAGTGCTGATCCTGCATTTATCGCTGAGATGTTTGCATTACCTAATTTTAATGAAGTTTCTGAATGGTTTGACGAAGTCGATGTTGACAGTATTACGACAGTTCTTAAATCAATGAAAGTTGAACTTGCAACAGCATTAAAACCAGAACTTCTTTCTGTATACCATCAGCTGAAACAATCTGATTACACAATTGACCATGAATCGATTGGGCAGCGAGCTCTGAGAAATATGTGTCTCTCTTATCTTGCATTTACAGATCAAGGCAACGAACTGGTACAAAATCAGTACCAGCAAGCGTTGAGTATGACAGATGTCATCGCTGCAATGACTGCTGCGAATCTCGCAGGACTGAGTTGTCGTGAATCATTGATGCAAGATTATAGCAAACAGTGGAAACATGATGGGTTAGTGATGGATAAATGGTTTGTTTTACAAGGGCAAAACCCTTCAGAAAATGCACTTTCAATGATTTATGATTCGATGGAACATGAAGCATTCACGATGAAAAACCCTAATCGTATCAGAAGCCTGATCGGTGCATTTTTGAATTATAATCCTAAACGATTCCATGATAAGTCTGGCTCCGGATATCAGTTTGCAGGAAAAATTTTGCAGCAACTGAATACGATTAATCCTCAGGTTGCTTCCCGCATGGTTGATCCATTACTGAAGTTTAAACGCTACGACAAAGACAGACAGGCTTTGATGAAAAAAGAGCTTGAAGCACTTTTGAATATGGATAATCTTGCAAAAGATTTATATGAAAAAGTAACCAAAGCTTTGGATATTTAATGTAGTTTTACAGGAGATAGAACAAAGGGAGTGAAATGAGAAGACAAACAGTTCTGTGGTCACGCTTTTTTCACTGCCTTTTTAAGATTTATGCAGTATTACTATTTTTCTTTAAATATTTCCTATCATGACTACCTTTCCTATTACTCAGGTCAGGCAGCTTCGGTTCTGGTGGTGACTGATAATGGTCTGAAACTTCAGTTACCGGCCATTCGCTTCCGTCCTTTTCTGACTCAACTTGGTTTAAAAGGACGATATCGTTTAACAACGGATAAAAATCATAAGTTTGTCAGCCTGGAATCTATAAGATAACAGCGGAATATTGACCGGTTTTTTCTGTTGACATCCCCGTTTAGTACAATAGATTTTCTATTTGATTCTGCAAACAATTCTGTCTCTCATTTTCAATGAATAGTTGTGGATTAGTCCCGGTAAATTACTTCATAATTTAATCAATTCATGTTTTTCAAACTATGCTTTACATGAATTGATAACAAAAAAAATTACAATTAAATATGGAGTTTGCTATGGGATCGAATGATACATTGCAACCAGTTTTGGTAGAGAAAGTCTTCGAATTAATTCAAAAAAAACTGGAATCAGACCAATATGTGATAGTGAAACAATTAGCTCAACATCTTTTCAGAAATGTATCTATAAATGACCTGGCAAGTCGCACTGAATCTGATTTATATGGTGCAGTGATCAGTTTATGGCATCACCTGAATGAAGTGAAGCCGACTGCTCAGTCAGTCAGAGTGTTTAATCCGATTGTCAGCAAACATGGCTGGCAGTCTACGCATACGATTGTCGAGATAGTTGTCCCGGATACTCCTTTTCTTGTCGATTCAATAAAAATGGTATTGACCCGGCTTGATTTGGCAAGTCACCTGATGTTACATGGTCCGGCTCAGATAACCCGAAGCAAAAATAATACGATTTCGAGTATTAATCAGGGGAAGGGTTCATTGCATTCAATGTTTCATATTGAAGTTGACCGATTGAATGATAAAGAAAAAATTAAAACTTTACGTGAAGAACTGACTAAAGTACTGAACGATACTTCATTAGTTGTAAATGACTGGAAACCGATGGTCGAACGACTCAATGATGTAATTCAGCAACTTGAAAGCCAGCAGCAAACCATCCCGGTTCCTCAGGAGCATTTTGCGGAGTCAATTAAATATCTGCGCTGGCTGGCTGATCATAACTTCACTTTTATGGGATACAAAGAATATGATCTGACTGAAGCGGATGAAGGACTTGAACTCAGGCCAACAAAGGAGCCGGGTTTAGGTTTATTTTCTGAACCCAGCAGAGTGAGAAGTGTCAGGCTATCTGAATTTTCAGATTCTGCGCGGCTTGAAGCAACCAAACCATTTATGCTGATTCTGACGAAGGGTAATACCCAGTCCAGAATTCACAGGCCAGCTTACACTGATTATGTCGGTATCAAAAAGTTTGATAAGAACGGGAATGTGATTGGTGAACATCGTTTCACTGGTTTGTATACATCTGCAGTCTATAATCAAACGATCGAATCTATTCCATTAGTCCGGGAAAAAACAGGCCGGATCCTTTCTGCAAGTGGTTATTTGATTGGATCACACGCCTATAAAGCACTGCATAATATTCTTGAAAATTATCCGCGGGATGAACTCTTGCAAGCAACGGAAGAACAGTTGCTTGAAGTCGGAACCGGGGTTGTTCAGATGCAGGACCGTGATCTGTTACGGTTGTTTGTCCGCAAAGATCCGTTTGGCCGTTTCTTCAGTTGTATGGTTTATGTTTCAAAAGAACGTCATACCACGGCCCTCAGACGCAGGACTCAGGAAATATTAGCTGAATATTTCATGTCAGGTCAGGATGTGGAGTATACAGTTTATTTTTCAGAGAGTCCGCTGGCCAGAACTCATTATATTGTGCGGGTCGACAACAATAATATGGACGTTGATGTGAAGACAATAGAGCAAAACCTGATGGAAGCATCAACAAGCTGGGATGATCGTTTATCAGAAGCGATCGTCTCAAACTGGGGAGAAAGTATCGGATTACCTTTAGCGAAAGATTATCTGCTGGCGTTTCCCCGTTCATATAAAGAAGCCATGATGTCCAGTACTGCTGTTTCGGATATTGAACGGCTTGAATCTTTGAGTGAAACCAACAAATTGGGGATGCTGTTTTATCGTCCGCAGGAAGAAGCAACGGATTCTAAGGTTGTAAAACTGAAGTTATATCACCGGGATGAGCCGATTCATCTGTCTGATGTCATGCCTATGCTGGAAAAACTTGGGTTGCGTGTAAACAGAGAATCTCCATATGAAGTCAGGAAAAAAAGTGGCCAGGTTTACTGGATTCTTGATTTCTCTATGTTACACCGCAGTGACGCCGGGATTGATATCCGCGAAGCCCGGGATCGTTTTCAACAAGCTTTTGCTTCAATCTGGAATGGTAGTCTTGAGAATGATGGATTCAACCGGCTGGTGCTTGAAGCGTCCCTGACCGGGAGGGAAGTTTCAATTTTGCGTGCATACGCAAGATACATGCGTCAGGTTGGTTTTCCTTTCAGTCAGAATTATATTGAAGAGACGCTAAATCATTACCCCAGGCTGGCGGCAAAACTTGTTGATCTGTTTGTGAGTCGTTTTGATCCTCAGTTGAAAAAGCGGGATCAGATATTTGAAAAGTTGATCAACAATATTTCAGAACAACTTGAAGAGGCTGAAAGTCTCGATGACGATCGGATCATTCGTCGTTACATGGAAATGATCCAGGCGACGCTCCGGACCAATTACTTCAAAACTGATGACGAAGGAAATCATAAACCTTGTTTGTCATTCAAACTCGATCCACAACAGATCCCGGATATTCCAGCGCCCGTACCGGCTTATGAAATATTTGTGTATTCACCAGATATCGAAGGTGTGCATTTACGTGGTGGCAAAGTAGCACGTGGCGGATTGCGCTGGTCAGACAGACAAGAGGATTTCAGGACTGAAATATTAGGTTTGGTCAAAGCACAGCAGGTCAAAAATACAGTGATTGTTCCTGTTGGCGCAAAGGGTGGTTTTGTCTGTAAGAAACAACCATTGATGAGCCAGCGGGATGAAATCTTTGCGGAAGGTCAGCGTTGTTACCGGCAGTTCATCCGTGGATTGCTTGATCTGACAGACAATATTATTGATGGTGATGTTGTGCCGCCGGAAAATGTGGTGCGCCATGATCCTGATGATCCATATCTGGTTGTCGCTGCCGATAAGGGAACTGCGACTTTTTCTGACCTGGCGAACTCAGTTTCAGAAGAGTACGGATTCTGGCTGGGTGATGCGTTTGCTTCTGGTGGTTCGAATGGATATGACCATAAGGCAATGGGGATTACCGCAAAGGGTGCGTGGGAATCTGTGAAACGTCACTTCCGGGAATTGGGTGTTGATTGCCAGCGCTCAGAGTTCACGGTTGTTGCTATTGGTGATATGGCTGGCGATGTATTTGGTAACGGTATGCTGTTGTCAAAACATACTCGTTTGTTAGCTGCTTTCAACCATATGCATATATTTTTAGATCCGGATCCGGATACCGGGAAAAGCTGGCAAGAGCGTGAGCGTTTATTCGCTTTACCAAGGTCTTCATGGGAAGATTATGACTCAGCTTTGATTTCCAAAGGCGGTGGTGTTTTTTCAAGAAAGTCTAAATCTGTTTCTTTGTCACCTGAAGTCAGATCCATACTCAACACAGACAAAAAGTCTTTACCACCGAATGAAGTCATTCGTTTAATTTTGAAAATGGAAGTTGACCTGCTGTGGAATGGTGGCATCGGAACTTATGTCAAATCATCATCTGAGTCTGATTCAGATGTTGGTGACAGAGCAAATGATGCAGTCAGAATTAATGGCACTGAGTTATCTGCCAAGATTGTCGGAGAAGGTGGTAACCTCGGCATGACGCAGTTGGGACGGATCGAATATGCCTTGAAAGGAGGCCGGGTTAATACTGACTTCGTTGATAATGTAGGGGGGGTTGATTGCTCAGATAATGAAGTCAATATTAAAATTTTCTTAAATTCATTAGTGACAAATGGTGATCTCACCATGAAGAAGCGAAATGAATTGCTGCAATCGATGCAGGATGAAGTCGGGGAGATTGTATTATCCGATGCTTATCAGCAGTCTGAATCACTTTCTGTTTCTGAAACAGCCGGGGTGACGACGGTTAAAGAGCTGATTCGTTTTATTCATTCACTTGAAAAGAGCAATATACTTGACAGGGCACTCGAAAATCTTCCCGATGATGAGACGCTTCTCGAACGCGAAAAGCAGGGGGTTGGTTTGACCCGTCCGGAACTCTCTGTATTGGTTGCGTATGGAAAAATGGTCCTTAAAGAACAACTGGCAACAGATCGTATTACGGATGATGTGTATCATGCGGCACATTTGATTGAATATTTCCCTTCAGAGTTACGCCGTAACTACTCAGATTTGTTACCGGGTCACCCTCTGAGACAGGAACTGATCGCGACGGCACTGGCTAATCAGATGGTCAATGAAATGGGATGCAATTTTGTTTCCCGTCTTCAGGAAGAAACAGGGGCCGGGGTTGTTGAAATTACCAATGCTTATTGTGCAGCACGTGATATATATAACTTTGATGATGTTTTGCAAAAGATAAGACTTGCGGATAATCAGGCATCAACACTGGTTCAGTATGAAATGATTAGTTTTGTTCGACGGATGTTGAGACGTTTGTCCCGTTGGCTGTTGCGAAATCATATGGGGAAAAAGTCGGTTGAAGAACTGGTTTCATTATATAAAGCTGATGTGACTCAAGTAACAGAAAATTTGAACGATGTTCTGATTGGCAGAGAGATCAGTGATCATGATGCAATTGCTATCCGGTGGATCGATCAGGGGATTGATGAGAATACAGCACATTATGTTTCCCGATTATCCAGCCTGAATTCAGCATTGGATATCAGTGTTGTTGCCCGTGAAAAAGGGATCACGGTTCTTCAGGCAGCTAAACTTTATTTCCACTTGGGCGTGCGTTTATCGCTGCACTGGTTCCTTGAACAGATCAACCATCAGGCCGTTGAAAACAATTGGCAGGCGCTGGCAAAAGCTGCTTACCGGGAAGATTTAGACTGGCAACAAAGACAGTTAACTTCTCAGGTACTGAGTTGTCAGTGTGCGGATGAAAGTTTTGATGAGCTCACACGTTTGGATGACTGGATCGAAGCGAATGAACAAGCGTTGCTTCGCTGGGAGAACATTTTAAATGAATTTAAAGTTGGTTCTGCCCATGAGTTTGCAAAATTCTCCGTTGCTTTAAGAGAATTAGCCCTATTAAATTTGAATTGTTCGTCAAATGAGTAATAATAAGGCCCCATTTAATGGGGCTTTTTTTATCAGGGGCAATTATGCTTTACCGTATCGCCAGAAGTGGTTTTTTTCAATTAGACGCAGAGAAAGTACACGATCTTGCTATCAAGAATTTAAAGCGTTTCACCGGCACTCCTTTTGACTTATTTTACCGCCAACATCTTCCATCCCGTCCTGTTGAATGTATGGGGCTGACTTTTAATAATCCGGTTGGACTAGCCGCCGGTCTGGATAAAAATGGTGAATGCATCGATGCATTTGGTGCGATGGGGTTTGGTTTTGTTGAAGTCGGCACTGTCACACCCCGTCCACAACCTGGTAACGATAAACCCAGACTATTCCGGCTGATTGAAGCAGAAGGCATTATTAACCGGATGGGCTTTAATAATCTGGGTATTGATCAGTTGCTTGAGAATATCGAACATTCAAATTATGACGGTATTATCGGCATCAACATAGGCAAGAATAAAGATACACCGATTGAAAAAGGGCATGAAGATTATCTGATCTGTATGGATAAAGCTTATTCATCTGCCGGGTATATTGCCGTCAATATTTCTTCACCGAATACACCGGGACTCCGTTCTCTTCAATATGGTGATGCATTAGATGATTTATTGTCTCAATTAAAGTCGAAGCAACGTGAACTTGCAGCAAAGTATGATAAATATGTGCCGCTGACTTTGAAGATCGCACCGGATCTAAGTGATCAGGAGTTAGATCAGATATGTCAGGCGTTGCTGAAACATCAGATTGACGGGGTGATTGCGACCAATACCACACTTGATCGCTCAATTGTTATGGGCATGAAGCATGCGAATGAAACCGGTGGATTGAGTGGCAGACCTTTACAGTCCAGAAGTACCGAGGTTATCAGGCAAATGCATCAAGTGTTGGGTGATCAAATTCCAATTATCGGCGTTGGTGGGATCGATTCCTTCGTTTCAGCAAAAGAAAAGATGATGGCGGGAGCTAAATTAGTTCAGATTTATTCTGGTTTTATTTACCAGGGTCCTGGTCTAGTAAGGGATATTGTAAAAAATCTATAGAGATCATCGATTAATCACCTGAATTGTATTGAATCATATGAGAGGAAATGAGCTATCGTTTCCTCTTTTTTTTGTCTGACCCCTTTTAAAATGGTTTTATGGGGAAGGTTATGTTCTGCCTTTCAGCTATGTCGCTACATATTTATCAACATTTTCTGGAAGTCGTTAGGAATGCTAAAACCAAGTGATAAGTGGAACTGGTATTACTGTGATAAAGAGGAACATCTGATGCTCGATTTGGGCGATGATATGCTCTTCAGAACACTTTTGCCGCGCAAAGTTCTGGTTACCTGTGCTTTTGCGTCTTCGCAGTTCACGGTTGAAGATGCGGCTGACTATCAGCTCTTTCTGGAAAGTTTGGACGGCTTGAATTATTCCGGGCCCAGACTGGTGGAACTGGTCCTGAATTGCGTTGCTTCAAAGCGCTTTCATAAACCGGTACAGCCAAAAAGCTGGTTTTTCGAGCCCCGGTCTGCGGATTTTACCCCGAAAGAGGGGAACATCGTCCAGTTAACGAATCAGTTTAATCAGGGACGATTTATCGTTCTTGATGTCGGAGAGAATGCCAGTTTATGCCTGAGTGCAGAACTGGAGCCATTTATTCTCTCTCCGGGGAAAGAACTCGTGTTTGGTCAGGCAATAAAAGTGATGCATGATCGAATGGAGTGTGTGAATTCCGGTTCACAAAAGATAGCCCTTGTGGGTTAGTGATTTCCATGAGTATTATTTTGTTCCGTTTATATATTCTGTTTTATTTCCTATCGGCTTAATCAAGCCGATTTTTTTTGTCTGCATCGTCTCCGATATCCCATTTCGATCCTCATTTAGTGTGATATTCCTCAATAAATTCTGATTATATTTTTATCACTTGCCTGATTGAATTTAGATCAGACAGGCGGTTGATTCATCATAAATTCCGCTTTTAGC
The DNA here is from genome assembly GCF_024346755.1 of Vibrio aerogenes. NCBI lineage: Bacteria > Pseudomonadati > Pseudomonadota > Gammaproteobacteria > Vibrionales > Vibrionaceae > Vibrio > Vibrio aerogenes. Next base: position 1,888,518 of record NZ_AP024861.1, read on the forward strand.
TATGTTTTGTCATTTAATTACAAGTAAAAAAGAGTGCTGGTATAGACCAGTTTCGAGGTGAATAAGTATGCGCTTACTCTTAATATTAAGCTGATAGTTAAAAGAGAAAACGCATTTCAATCGGAGGAAATAGCTTGTATGGACTGCCTAAAATCCGGACAGAGATGGCTGACGGAGCTTTTCAAGACATATTCTGGATGAGTAAGTACAAAATTAACCGGGTTTGATTTACCCAAAGGGAAGATTGTCAGGTATAATTGCTGGCCTTTTTTTAATATGAAGAACTTCAATGCATCAATATTTAGCAACTACTTCTATCGGACTCGAAAATCTTCTGGCTGCAGAACTGCAAAAAATTGGTATTCAGGATGCTAAACCTGTACAGGCCGGAGTGAAGTTTACCGCGACCAACGATCTAATTTATAAATGTTGTATGTGGAGTCGGCTTGCATCCCGGTTTATCCGGATTATTTCTGAGTTTCATTGTCAGGATGATATGGATCTTTATCTGGCGGCCTCATCTGTTCCCTGGATGAATTATTTTCAGCCTAAGAGCAAATTTGTGGTCGATTTTAACGGGACAAACCGCTCAATCAGAAATAGTCAGTACGGCGCGATGAAAGTGAAGGATGCCATTGTTGATGCATTTACCAAGAAAAACCTGCCGAGACCGGCGATCAGCAAAGATCAACCTGATCTTCGGATTCACGTCAGACTGAATAAAGAAAAAGCGCTTTTGGGCATTGATATGGTTGGCGAAAGTCTTCACGCAAGAGGTTACCGGACTAAATCTGGCATAGCACCATTGCGGGAAACGTTAGCGGCGGCCATGATCATCCGCAGTGGGTGGGATGGACAGACTGCGTTAATGGATCCCATGTGTGGCTCTGGCACAATATTAATTGAAGCAGCGATGATTGCGGGATGTGTAGCACCAGGAGCCAGACGGAAGTTCTGGGCGTTTGAGAATCTGGAAGACTATCAGGCAGATGTTTGGGCTGAAATAAAGACTCAGGCAACGGTACAGTCACGAAGAGGTTGTAAGCAACTTTCTGTGCCTCTTTACGGCTATGACTGTGATGAACGCGTATTAAAGGTGGCAAAAGAGAATGCCCGGCGTGCTGGTGTTGAAGAGCTGATTCATTTTGAGTGTCAGGATGTCACCCGCTTGAAAAAACCGGATGGGTTTGGCAAGGGGATGATTATTTCCAATCCGCCATATGGTGAACGATTGGGAACAGAGCCTGGATTAATTGCATTGTATTCAGCGTTAGGCGGCCAGCTGAAATCAGAATTTGGCGGCTGTCAGGCGATGTTCCTTTCCAGCTCTGGTGAATTATTGAGCTGTATCAGAATGCGGGCTGAGCAACAGTACAAAATGAGGAATGGCAAACTGCCTTGTCACTTAAAACTTTATTCAATTAGTGAACGAAGTGTGACATCTGATGAAAATCAGAAAGAGCCGGGTCATGAGGTGGCTGCTGATTTTGCGAACCGGTTGCGGAAAAATGTCTCCAGAATCTCTCCCTGGGCTAAGCGGGAAAATATTGACTGCTTCCGTATCTACGATGCTGATTTACCCGATTATAATGCTGCGATTGATTATTACGGTGATTATGTCGTGATTCAGGAATATGCGGCGCCTAAAACAATTAGCCCTGACAAAGCAAAGCTAAGGCTGACGGATTTAATCCGCGCAACGATTCAGGTTCTGGATCTTCAGGCGAATCAGGTGGTATTAAAAGTTCGTGAAAAGCAAAAAGGCAATGCTCAGTACCAGAAAATCGGGTCTAAGTCGAATAAACTTAAAGTCAATGAATACGGCGTCAAATTGATTGTTAATCTGTTTGACTATCTCGATACCGGTCTGTTTCTCGATCATCGCTTAACCCGCAGGCGGCTGGGTCAAATGGCGGCGGGTAAAAATTTCCTTAATTTGTTCGCTTATACCGGAACGGCGACAGTGCATGCAGCTCTGGGCGGTGCGAAGTCGACAACAACTGTCGACATGTCGAAGACTTACCTGGAATGGGCGAAAGAAAATATGGCACTTAACGGGCTGGTGGGGCGTCAGCACCGTTTTGAGCAGGCTGATTGTCTTCAATGGCTTGAATCGGCGAAAGGAAGTTATGATTTAATTTTCATTGATCCTCCCACGTTTTCGAATTCCAAACGGATGCTTGCTACATTTGATGTTCAGCGGGATCATGTTCAGCTGATGGCGCAGTTAAAGCGGATATTAAGTGAGCAGGGGGAAATTGTCTTTTCAAACAACAAACGTCATTTCAAAATGGACCATCACGCTTTAGAAGAGCTGGGATTAATCGCTGAGAATATTTCGGCAGAAACGCTACCAACTGACTTCAAGCGAAACAAGCAAATTCATAACTGCTGGCTGGTTCGTCACAAATAACGCCCAAGTGACAAGGTCACTTTTAGCCTTGTCCTTTTTTAACTTAAAGTTTTTTGGTTGAATATAAAAATATGGCACTTGTTACAATTCATAACGGTTATTTAGCTTTTGGTGATCATCCATTACTTGATCATGTTGATTTTGCACTTCAGGAAAATGAGAGAGTTTGTTTAGTCGGACGAAATGGTGCAGGAAAGTCAACGTTATTAAAAGTTCTGGATGGCAGCATTTTACTTGATGACGGGAAATTAACCGTCACACAAGACGTTGTTGTTTCCCGTCTGGAACAGGATCCGCCAAGAGATCAGGCTGGCAATGTGTTTGACTATGTTTCTGGTGGCCTGGCGGAGGTTGGTGCTGGGTTAAAGCAATATCAGGCACTTTTATCGCTGGTTGAACAGGAACCAACTGAGTTAAACATCACTAAATTATCTAAAGTTCAGGAGCAGCTGGATCATCTTGGCGCCTGGCGTTTCGAAGATCGAATCAAAAATGTTCTGACGTCACTGAAGCTGAATGGGGAAATGCTCCTGTCTGACTTATCCGGTGGCTGGCAGAGAAAAGCAGCGTTGGCCAGAGCACTGGTATCAGGCCCGGATGTCTTGCTGCTTGATGAGCCAACAAACCATCTGGATGTAACAACGATCGAATGGCTGGAGGGATTCTTAAAAGACTTTAAGGGTTCTATCGTATTTATTTCCCATGACCGCAGTTTTATACAGACTATGTCGACCCGGATTATTGATTTGGATCGTGGTCGCGTCGCCTCTTTTCCGGGGAATTATGAAAACTATCTGACTGAAAAAGAAGAGCTGCTTCGGGTTGAAGAACAGCAAAATGCCGAGTTTGACAAAAAGCTGGCACAGGAAGAAGTGTGGATTCGCCAGGGAATCAAAGCGCGCCGGACGCGGAATGAAGGCCGGGTACGGGCACTGAAAAAACTCCGTCAGGAGCGGAGCGAGAGACGGGAAGTGCAGGGCAAGGTCAATATTCAGGTTGATGATACAGTCCGGTCCGGGAAAATTGTTTTTGAAGCTGAAAACCTTTGTTATGAGATTGATGGAAACAGAATTATCGAGAATTTCAGCTTTAATGTGATGCGGGGAGACAGGATTGCATTTATTGGTCCGAATGGGTCCGGTAAGAGTACGCTGCTGAAGCTGTTACTGGGAGAAATCACGCCAACAAGTGGACGTTTACACTGTGGAACTAAGCTGGAAGTGGCTTATTTTGATCAGTATCGGGAAAAGTTAGATCCTGAAAAAACCGTCATCGATAACCTTGCTGACGGAAAGCAGGAAGTTATGATTGGCGGTCGTCAACGCCATGCTCTCAGTTATCTTCAGGACTTTCTGTTTTCTCCAAAGCGGGCCCGTACCCCGGTTAAAGCACTTTCGGGAGGAGAGAAGAACCGGCTTTTATTGGCAAGAATTCTGTTAAAATCAAATAATTTGCTGGTGCTTGATGAACCAACGAATGATTTGGATATTGAAACGCTGGAACTTTTAGAAGATCTGCTTGCCAATTATCAGGGTACTTTGCTTCTTGTCAGTCACGATCGTCATTTTGTCGATAATACTGTGCTGACCAGCTGGATTTTTGAAGGTAACGGCCATATTGAAGAGTTTGTTGGTGGTTATCATGATGCGCAGCAGCAACGCCGGCAGGTTATTGAGAGCAGGAAGGCTTTACAGCAATCAAAAGAGACTGAGGTAAAATCACCTGCTGCCGGGAAGAATCCAGGAAAGAATAGTGCGCCTAAAGATAGTAAATCCAGAAAGTTATCTTACAAGCTTCAACGGGAGCTGGAATCACTTCCGGAAAAGCTGGAGTCTTTAGAAGAAGAGATTGAAGTGTTACAGAATAAAGTCAATGACGCAGAATTTTTTGCTCAGGGAATAGAGTATACTCAGCCAGTTCTCGATCGCCTGAAAGAGGCTGAAAGTGAACTTGAATATGCTTTTGAACGTTGGGAAGAACTTGAAGAATTACAACAAGGCAGCAATTAATAATGATACAGACGAATTTAAGAATCAAAACGTTAGCTTTTTCCATTTTTATTGCGACCAACGCACACGCAAATTTATATCAGGTTGTGGAAGTAACACCTTCATGGATTACTGACAGCTACCAAAGTACATTTGGGGTTGCTGTTCAGCCTTCACAGGATGATAGTGATGTTTCAACCAATCATAACAGTTGTTTTCTGACGTCATCTGTTGGTGGTACAGCATGTGATGATTTTGCAGTTGCCGGTGAAACTCGCTATCAAAAAACTATGGCAGGGCAGCCTGTTGACGGCATTCCTTTCCGGGAAGAGGCGCCATTTGGCATGGATAACTCATTCGTCTATGCACAGTCTCACAGTGATCTTAAATCTTACTGTGTTTCTGAATTACTTTATGCGACATGTTCATCGTGGGCGGAAGTCCATTGGGATGAGTGGTATAAAGAGCTGAGTGGTGACACGACACCAAACTCAGTCGCATTTATCAGCGATGACAGCTCTTTTTATGACAATTCCCAAAATATTGTCATTAACAGCTTAACTTCTGATCTTTCACCGGTAGGCATCGAAAGTTCTCTGGGTGACAGCCGCGCGACAACAAGTGCTTTAGCTCCTGTTTTACCGGCAGAAGACGGAAGCTTTGACAGATCCCGCGCCTGGAAAACTGATGGTACCTATACTGTTGGCAGCGTCTCTGAAAATTACACCAACGATAACGGTCAATATTACAGTTCAAAAGCTGCTTTGTGGGGAAGTGATGGTGCCGTCGTTCAGTTATCCTGGCCAAGTGGAAAGCAGGATGAAGATGAACGTCTGGCTCAGGGCAGTATGCGTGATTTTGTGGTTCAGGACGGTACTATTTATGGTGTTGGGTACAATACCTACGATAGTGATAATAACTACATGAATGCAACTGTATTTAAAGTGAGTGAAAGCAACTATGCTGATGCTTCTCAGTGGACTTCTACTATCGTGCAAAATACTCAGGCGAAGATGAGCGGTGATTATGTTTACAGTAATAGTGTTCTGACCGGTATTAACAAAAATCTGGTTGCAATTGGTGAAGCGAAACGTGCCGGAAGTCGTCCGTCAGGTGGGGCTGCTGCCAATCGTTTATTTATTGTTCCTGATGTGACAAGTACATCTCTGTCTGGTTCTTTCTTCTCGGATGATATTGAGTTTTCGGGCGCAGGTGGTCATGCCAGTGCTATCAATAACTATAATGAGATCGTGGGTCAGATCGATAATGAATCTGCCCGGGAGAAGGATGGTAAACCAAGGCGCAAACGTGCATTTATCTATCCTTACAACGGGAATGGCAGTGACACAGAGCGTATGGCTGTATTTGATAATCATGCCTGGTTATTGGATGACTTAACAAATGATGGCAGTGTGACGTCAAATAATAACCAGTATCGTATTTTGATTGCTTCAGATATAAACGATGCGGGAGTCATTGCGGCGACTGCGATTAAATGTGAAGGTGGATACAGTTCAACAACCCATGATGCATCATGTGGTGGCACAGAAACAACGGTGGCTGTCAAACTGGTTCCGGTCGAAGGTGCAACAAGTAGTGATATTCAGCAAAGAGGCTACGAAAATAACTCGACGGACAGGAGCGGGGCATCATTTGGGAGTATTGGGTTGTCATTCCTCGGTTATATTTTGTTCCGTCGCAGGAAGAATTTTGTAAAGAACAGGAACGAATCACAGATTTAATATTGATGATTTTTTGTACTTGAGTCCTGCTCAGATTTGAGCGATGCTTAATGATGTGGTCATAAAAAAACCACATAAATGTAATAGTTGTCATTGGATAAAATAGCGACTGTATGAGGACTCAAGTATGAAGAGACAAAAGCGGGATCGCCTCGAGAGAGCACAGTCTCAGGGATATAAAGCTGGTTTAAATGGACGCTCTGTTGAGCAATGCCCGTATCAGCAGATGGAAGTTCGCTCCTATTGGATGGGAGGATGGCGAGAAGCCAGAGAAGATAAAAATCTAGGTCTCTATAAATAATATTATCATGTCACATACATTTACAGCCCCTCAAACAGGGGCTTTTTTATATACATACACCCTAATGCACTATAACTAATTATTTATGTTGAAAATAAACGACTCTGGTAAGAGTCGTCTTAAAATTATGACTATCAAACACATTCAACAATCTGCAGAGAGAAGGGCAACAATAACCTGTTTTCCATATTCAGAATGTTGAAGTATCCTGGAAAAGGCCAACCTTCAGATCTTTTGCTGAATAGATTTGTTTTCCATCGACTAATACACGTCCATCCGCTAATCCCATGACCAGCTTACGGTTAACAACCCGCTTCATGTGAATTTCATAGGTGACTTTTTTGGCTGTTGGCAAAACTTGTCCGGTAAATTTGACTTCACCAACACCTAATGCACGGCCTTTCCCTTTTCCGCCAACCCAGCCAAGGAAGAAACCGACAAGTTGCCACATTGCATCTAATCCTAAACATCCTGGCATCACAGGATCTCCGGGGAAGTGACAATCAAAAAACCACAAATCAGGAGTAATATCTAATTCAGCTAAAATTAAACCCTTACCAAAATCACCTTCTGTTTCGGACATTTTTGTCACGCGATCCATCATTAACATATTCGGCGCAGGTAACTGTGGATACCCCGGACCAAACAGCTCCCCACGGCTGGAAGCTAAAAGTTCATCGTATGTGTAAGATTCTCGTTTATTTTGCATTATCTGATTACTCCAAAATTCTGTAGTTGCATCTTAGTGAACACGTGTACGCTAAACAAGTCCGATCAGTCAAAATTGAACTTATTTCTTATCCGTTCCCAAATTGTTTCTGTATGTTCATTGCGATCAAATTCATCAATTCGGGTGGCAATCTTTCCGATCACACTTTCATTGTCTTTATCATCCCTGAAAGGTTTTCCCATTAAAATCGGAATTGCTTCGTCAACTGTTGAAACCGGCCATATGTGAAACTGTTCAGACTGAATGTCAGAGATGATTGTGTGGTGCAATGCCAGATTGTTTAAATTTGTTTTCGGTAAAATCACACCCTGCTTACCAGTTAATCCGTGGTGTTTACATACCCGGTAAAAGCCTTCAATTTTTTCATTCAGTCCACCTACAGCCTGAACCCGTCCAAACTGATCAACCGCTCCCGTGACCGCAATTTGTTGATCAATCGGAATGCCGGACAGGGCACTGACCAATGAACAAACTTCTGCAAGAGACGCACTGTCGCCATCGACTTCACTATAGGATTGTTCAAATACGATGGAAGCCGAGTAGGGTAAAGGAGCATTTAATTCCAGAGCACTGCTTACAAAAGCTTGCATAATCATCATCCCTTTGGCGTGCAGATTACCACCAAGATCCACTTTGCGTTCAACGTCGCTGATGTCTCCGTCACCAAAGTGCACAACGCAGGATATTCTTGCCGGTTCTCCATAAGAAATAGGATGTCCGGCAATATCTATCACTGTTAACCCGTTGACCTGACCGACTTGCCGGCCCCGGGTTTCAATCAAAACCTGCCCATTGAGTATATCGTCACAAGCCCTTTCTGGCAGATAGCTTTCCCGGTAGTAGCGGCAGTCCAGAGCTTGCTGAATATGTTCTGAATGAATGGTTTGATGCCCTGATTCTAAAGCCGCTTCTTCAAGAAGTGATTGATGCCAGAAAGGACACAATGGAATATGGAGCTGGTCTTCAGTCTGGTAACGAATGCCTGATGTTAAAAGCAGTTTTATCGCATCAGAAGAGAGAGCCGGGAGTTGATAGAACTGGCACAACCACTTCAGATATTTCAGATAATTACTAATATTTTCAGCATTGACCCTTAAATCAAATTCTATTTCACCAAACAGGGATAAATCACTGCGAATATCTTCATCAATGCTATCAATCTCTGCCAGTTGTTCTCTGTCACCCACAATAATAAGTTTAATATCATATGCTTTACTCCATTCATATTGCAGTGGAGATTTTTCATCGCAGTTTAAGGCCGTGATTTTCTCACCAAATAGCGCACCTTTCAGCAAAGGCCAGTACCTTTGGTTGGCAATTAACCAGTTTGGGGAAATCACGATATATCCGCCATCCGCTTTATCAAGCAAGCCTGGTATTTCACTGACTACATGGCCATTCTCAGCTTTAATCGTCGGAAAGAGCGTCGTTTTTTCAAGAGATTCTGTAGAGATGACAGGAACATCATCTCCGGTAAACGATTGTAATTTCGTACAGATCATTCGACGATACACAGAATTATCCGGCGCATGAATCAGCAGGATTTTCGTCAGGCCTTTCAGTTCGCTAAATCGTTTAAGAACAGCCTGAACACGGGGTTGAACAGACAATAAATCAGCAGGAAGAACAGCATTATACTGAGCAAACTGCTCATCATATGTATCGAACTGCGGTGTGACATGGCGCCAGATATCTTTGGTCATCTTCAAGTAAAATCTGTATTTTTAAAGGTTTTCGATTATATAAGAATATAAAGCATGCTGAAATCAGAGAATGGATAAATACTGATTTGAAGTTAAGTAATTTATGAGTTACGCTGTAACTATATGCTTTTTAATGATGGATAACAGGTAGATAATGTCATGAAGTACCAACAACTCGAAAATCTGGAATGTGGATGGAAATGGCAATATCTGGTGAACCGCTGGAAAGATGGTACTCAGATTACGAAGTATGTTGATACGAGTGAAATTGATCATGCTGTATCGTTATTAAAAGAGATTGAGCATGAGCCGGTGCGGGTACTTGAATGGATCGAGAACCATATGTCTCCGGAGCTGGAAAATAAGCTCAAGCAAGCTATCAGGGCTAAAAGAAAGCGGCATTACAATGCAGAGCAGATTCACACCAGGAAGAAATCAATTGATCTCGATTATCGGGTTTGGGAGAAGCTTTCATACAGAGCGAATGAGTTAGGCTGTACATTATCTGACGCTATCGAATATCTGCTGTCTGAAGCATCGAAAACTGAAAAAGCAAACCAGAAAGTCAGCACTCTTAAAGAGGATTTAAATCGCTTACTTTCTGATTAAACTCAACGTTAGTAAGGGTAACATTTATGATCTATGTAATTATTTCAGCTGCCTTGGTTATTTTCTGGCTTTTAGTGGTCGATCGACCCGTTCTTTATATTCAGTTCAAAGATCATGAACTGGCTAAAGTGAAAGGCCATTTGCCACCGGCCTTGAAACACAATCTCTCAGAAATTTGTGCAAGTACAGATTTCAGCGGCAGTATGAAAGCTTACCAACGTAGCGAAAGGATTAAATTAGTTTTTTCATCTTCAGTTCCTAAGAGCGTCCAGCAAAGAATCCGAAACGTATTTCCATTCAATAGCTTTAACGACAAAACAGCCAAAAAGAGAGCCTGATAGAGTCAGAACATGTCCTGTATGGATTGCATACATTAGTTCGCATTATGTATATTATGTTAAATAGTGAGTTATAAGAGCCCAACTCTAAAAAACGTTTACGTAAAAACCCCGCTATGAATTTACGGGGTTTTTTGCTGTTACGATATATTATTAGTTGATTGCGATGTGACCCCATATGATGGAATGTTGGCTGTTCATGACACTGGCTAAATAGTCATGATTATTGTTATTGACCGTGATTAATACGCCGTCTTCATATTCTCCATCATAGGATGAATCATTACAGTTACTTGCTTCGATATCTGTCAGATTGAAATATGAGTCGTTGCGTGTGAGTGTTGCTGATACCTGACAATCGCCATTGATTGTTAGTGGGCCGGAAGTATTGATTGTCCAGACCGTGCCCGTATCCGAATCTGTGTAGGTTCCGGCAATTTGAGTCAACGATTCGGAGCTATTCCCCTTTTTATTGAATGAATATATAAGATCTGAGCCATTGAATGTTCCGGTCAATATTGCAGCCGTATCTGTAAATGCAGCGGTCAGCTTTGTTGAGGTGCTGGAGATGAATTGATTCGCATCGGAGTAAATCAATCCCTTGGTTATATAAGTATTGTTATTGTCAGCGCTGCCTGATGTCGTTAGATAGACATCTTTTCCTGCTACATCGCCAACAATTAAACTATGGCTCTTACGATTGCTGTCAACAAGCATAAAAGCAAAATCATCCGTATTCACATAAATACCATTATGCTTAGAGAAACCTGATACTGATGTCGAAGAAGATGATGATGAAGAGCTTGTTGTTTCATCATCATCCTGATTACCGCAGGCGGTCAACAAAACAGAAGATAAAATACAAACACTAACACCTAAAAGTATTTTCATTATCTATTCCTTTTTTAATTTTATAATTGTCAGATTGCGTTATAGCGTGACAACTATACTTATCTCGATCTATTCAGCAAGCGATTCAATTAAAAATTTCACGCTTTCAGAAAAGGAGGCTTTCTCCCGGCGGACCGGGAACAACAAAGCCTGAAGGCAGGAGAAATGAAAGGAATTTAAGGCAGGAAAACTTTGATTAATACTATCTCCCGGTATTTCTGTGGCCCGGCCTGGAGCCAAACCACCAGGTGACTGCGGTTGTTGTTAAGAACATGACCTGCTCTAAGGTATTCCGGAATATCTGAGTGAGTTCCTGATGATCGATCAAGGTGGTCATCTCGTTCATATAGCCACTGATATGGCGCGCGATCAGGGTTGCGATCACCAGTAGATAAAGGGTAATGAATGGCCGCATTAAGCCGCGAATCAGCTCGGCGAAGCGATTATCCAGCGGCATATTCGTCTTTTGGCTGGTTTCAAATGCTTCAGTCTGTGCAACTTCTACGGCAAACTTCCCCTGCTGTTTGATGGACTCTGTGCCCTGCTCTGCCATTTTCAGTTCATGGTTGTACTGTTGGGTGCGCTGCATCTGTTTTAACCGGAACATTTCCTGTTCATGGCTGAGTTTTATTTCAAGATTTTGCCTTTCTTCCCGGCGGGTCAGCCAACTGCCCACAAGCCCGACGATGGCGCCGACGCCTGAGGAGGAAAACAGTCCCATAATCAGTTCCAACATCTCTCACTCCTCATCAGGACTAATACAGCTCGCACAGTTGATGGCGTAATGTTTCCGGCATTAACGCCACTTTACCTGAAGAAAAACACCGGTAGAACGTCTCTTCATCAATCAGGTTCAGATAAGCAATATTCTCCGGGGTCATATAACCTGTGGGACGCATGCCCAGTACTGCCTGCATCAGCCGGATCGTATGATGACAGTTGGTAAATGAGGCATACCGGAAAAGAGAATCCGCAATCGGCTGAGCCTGAATATCATCACCACCCAGTACCTGCCATACATTGTCCCGGTAGCACTCCCTGAAAACTAAATCGAATGTTTCTTCATGCCAGCCTTCACTTTTGATGGCATAGCGCCACAGCTCGGCCTGTTTTCCCAGCTTTTCCAGCGGAAGTTCAGATAAACCGGCCTGATAGGCATCCTGCTCAAATACATCTTCGATTAAATGCCCGAAAGCGCTAAAAAAGTCAGCCATAATCGTCTCCTTTTCTCCCTGTGCAGTTGCTGATACTTTGTTTCCACTGATATTTTGTTTTCACTGATAAGACGATTTCAATTCCGTTTTGTGAACAGAAAACCGGTATTTTTTACATGGTCACCTGGGTATAACTCACCGATAATACGGTTTCTCCCAGCCAGGGCAGCCGGATAATACCAATCCCCCACGGCATTTTTTCCATCAGAATATCAATGGTTTGTTTCTCAACACAGATGCTGAACCCAAGCGCTGACGGTTCAGTTTTGGCGGGCCGCTGCAAAAATAATTGCCGGAATGCCGGTGCAGACATATTTTTTAAGGCGTCCCAGCGGCTGACGACGGCGTTCAACATGCGATCTGCTTCTTGTTGCTCTTCTTCTGTAAGCGGTTCGGTGGTATCGATCAACGTATCGGCTTCATAGCCGGTCAACAGATTGGCGATTCCGGCGTATCCGTCCTGGATAATGTCTTCTCCCAACAGATAGATCAGGAGTGAATAGGCTTTTAACCGGGCGGCCTCAGAGATAAATGCCTGACTTGACCGCCCCTGTTCATCGCTGACAGGAACCAGCAAAGATAAACGGTGAAACAGTGTTGGCAGAAATGGCCACAATAAGACCAGACCGCCATCTGATGTCCATTGTGATTCAGGTAAAGCCGATACGGACAGACGCTGAATTTGTTCGATCACCGTCAGTCGAGCCGCCGTCAAAACTGGTTTGATATCCCGTTGCTGCTGTATGGCTTCATTAATATCCTGCTGGCTGAGCAAAGCCGGATAAGCTCCGGAGATCCATGCTGTTATTTTTCCCTGCCCTGATTCAGTCGTGTTGGCGGCAAACTGCTGTTGCCATTGTGATAAAACATGTACTGTCCCGGGGTGAGCCAGATCTGTTCCGGGGTTTAGTTTGCTGTCCTGATTCCTGAGTTGAGTTTCAGTTTCAAGCCAATGGTCAACAAAAGCGGATAAAGCTTTCTGTTGTTGTGCCTGAGTAAATTGCATCATGATCAGCGACGGCAGCGGATCCAGCCCGGCCCGTTTTGCTGCTGTTTCAAGGTAAGATAATTCAAGGTCAGATAAGGCCGTTTTTTTCTGTTTATTCTGATGATCGTTTTGCGCCATGGTGCCATACCGGGCGGGTTGAGCCTGATTAACCGCCTGTCCCGACTCTTTGACTGTCAGTCCGGATTGGCATCGTTCTGAGGAAATTTCATGCAGAAGCTGACGGAACCGGGAAAATATCTCTGATGAAATCTTATGTTGATGCTTCTGTTGAAGGTTCGCGTTAGCCTGTAAACCTGAGGCAATGGTTTTGAGCATGTCCGCAGCCTGCATCCGATGGGATAAACGACCTGGTAACCACATCAGAAGCAGGCAGTATCTGGCTAATCTGTGGAGAGAAAGATCGTCTGGCCTGCTGGCTAAGTCGCCGGGAAGCTGCTGCTCTGTTGGTTGTTTTGTCTCTGGATGACTGGCTTTTGCAGACTGGTGTCGCGGGTGTTCAGTTATTCTTGAAGGTTCTGCGTTTGCGAACATCCCGCCGGAATACTGCGTTGCTGAAGATTGAGTATTCAGAGATCGGGCGTGTGGGCTCTGGCCAGTGGATGACGCCATTTCGTGTCGTTGCAGATTGAACCAGCGCATCGCCTGAGTGAGTAACTGTTGTTCGCTCTGTGCCGATTCGGTGTGCTTCTCTGTGATTCGCTCAATGAGTTGACGGAATACTTCTGTATCGAAACCCGCGTCATTTTCTGAAACAGGTTCTGTTGTGGTAAATACACCGTCATCCACTGGCCAGAGACGAAGAAATAAAGTTTGTATTTCCGGATCAACGTCAGGATTCATCAAAGCGACTCTGAGGTCAGTCAGGCTGTGCTTTAATACCGAACGGCACTCATCCGCTGACAGAATCAATGGGTGGGTCGTGTCGTTTTTTATTTCTTTAGTGAGCGATGTGAGCAGACTGATTTTATGTAATAAAAGCAGTAACCCGGACCAGTATTCCCTTGCCGAATCAGGAAGGATTTTTTGTTGTAACTGCTGCAATATCAGTGCTGCATTGCAGGATAATATTTGTAACGAAAGCGGTTTTTGCCTGGTTAACCTGAGCATTTCAGTCAGCCGTTCCACATGGATGACCCATTGAACAGGATGAACAGTTTTTTGTGACATTGTAACAAGAAGATCTCCAATCTCCTGCCAATGTTGTCGCTGCTGCCGCCCGCTGAAAATACGCTGCTCCTCAAATGTTCCGGGCTCACTGTCTCTTTCTGTTCCTCTTTTCGCTGAACCTGTTCCTGTCGCTAATTTTTGCTCCGGAGAAAAAACATGATCCGGAAAAATATCCGCATGCGTCATGACAGCAGGCGCTGTGGTTGCTCTGGTATCAGATATTCTGTGTGGCGTGATCTGCTCAGGGAAACGCCCCGGTAACGGGTCAGACAGCTGCAACGCAGGTATAGTCTGGCTGAGACGCGATAGCACGGCTTTATCTGCCGGCGTCGGTGGCCGGAGCTGCACGATATTGATCCAGGTTGTGACTGCCTCCAGAACCCGGTTTTCCTGACTGCTGAGCAGTAATGTTTCCAGCTGGCGCAAAATGAGTGTTTCTGTTCCCGGCAGTGTGTGTAAATTCAGCCAGTATGAGAGACGTTTACATCGTTCCGCCCCGTCAAAGCGGGCTTTGAGTATGAAGGTCGTCCGGATCAGGGGGGCCGCCATGGCTTTGGTTTGAAGTTGTGCGGTAAGTTGTCTGGTGAGGTACGCGTCGGCAATCGTCTTCTCGTTCAGGATAGCCAGCAGAATCGCACATGCTTGTGAGGGATGAATTTTAAGCAGAAAACTGACCCAGCGACTGAAAAACAGCGGATGATACACAGATTCAGCAAGCCGGGCGATAAGTTCCTGACGGCAAGCCGTCTCCCCGGCATGAGTCCCCTGAATTCCTGACAGACAGGATCGCGGCAAAACCGCAGGATGATTGATTTTTTGCTGTTCCCGTTGACCCTGCCGGTTTTTGGTGACCTCAGATTGCACGGAAAAGTAACTGTGTTGCTGTGGCAACAGAATACCGAGCAATGTCCGGGCAATTTGCTCTGCCTGTAAGGAGGTGAGTTGAGAGAGACGCCCATCACGCAGTGCACGAATAAAAAAGCGGGTCAATGCCTCTGGATCTGAAAAATCAGCTGGGCTGGCAATGTCGGATGGGAGGTTCACACAGAATGGCATTGCCGGCAGGTGGCTGCTTCCATCTGAATATTGACCGGCTGGCCGGGCCTTCTGATGAAAAGCCTGCGCGACATAGCCTGCAACCGACACAGCGACTTGTTCTGGTTTGGTTAATAATTCCTGCACATCAATATCCGGTACAATGACCGGTATATCCGCCAGTCTGTTCAGCGCAGCAGCAGACACATACTGCTCACGCAAGGCCTGTTTGATCAGTGCTGGTAACTGATCCAGCTTCAGTTGCAGCGCTTCAGCCTGTGCCGCATCGGCTAAAGGCTCAATATCCAGTTTGAGTGTGAGTTGATCGATGTAAATACTCATAAAATTTGCACAGGTTGGCGATGAATATGTGATTGACGCAGTCAGCTGCATTTTGTGAATAAAAAAATCCCGTTCATCAGACAAAATGAGACTTTGTCCGCTGAACGGGATGACAGTGTGACTTCGTCAGGGTGTCAGACGATTATTCGTTATGTGTCCGCCAGACACTGGTGCCGTCATCGATGCGCCGGCCAATATAATCGCCTTTCCAGTAATGACGTTCTTCCATATTGCCGGTCAGATGATTGGACGCATAAATGTGCGGTCCTTCTGCTGCATTGTTATTCAGCCACTGACCTTCACAGATCATGTCTGAACAGAAGTACGCTGCGCCACCTTTACCATCGAGCATATCCGCCGTACAGTCACAGGCGTTCAAACGAATTTGCGGACAACGATATGCCGCCCCGCCATTCTGACTGGCGGAACAGCCTTCCGCTGTCACCTGCGAGGCCTGACAATATGCCACGGCACCGCCCTGTTCAGCCGCACAGTTATACGCGCCGATCACCGAGCGATTCAGCCCGTAAGCTGCGCCACCTTCATTACGTTGCACATCCGTGCTGCTGCTTTGCACTTTTGCCTGACAGTTCAGGATATAACGTGCTTCAATATGGCTGACTGTATAAGGGTCAGATGATTGATTCATCACGCCGTAAATTGCCCCGCCATCTCCCCAGGTGGTGTGATTTTCGAACCGGCAGTTAAAAATACAATCCTGAACATATTCGAGATACAAAGCGCCACCGTTGCGGCTGCTTTCCATGCCCCGGCCATCAAAGGTGAACCCTGTAAAAGTGACCAGTGTGACCGGAACGTCCTGCGTTCCAATCAGTTCAAATCTGTGATTCGCTTCTGATTTTACGATCCGGGTGGTTAGCGGATTAAAGCCGACAATGGCGACGCCCTGACGTAAGCGCACCGAATTTTTCAGCACATAACTGGTTGTGTTGTAATCCTGATTGCCTAGTGGCAGCAGCAATACGGTGGTGTGACTGTCAACGATAGTCGTTTCACCCCGGTTAAATACATCATCAAAATCAGCCTGTGTACTGATGGTGTATGTTTTCCCGCCCTGACCAAACGGAACCACCACATTATCAATATAAGCTTTCACCGCTGATTGTGTGGGCAGCAGTGTATCTGCTGCATTATCTCCGCCAAGGCGGAAATCGGTTGAAATGCCATTCACGGACTGACCGCCGCCAATGCTCAGGCTTCGTCCGGCCTGAAGCTGGCTGCCGGAAACCAGACCGGTTGCACTCAGTGATGCAGCCTGAAGCTGACTGCTGAAACAAGCATCTCCCAGCACATCCAGTGTGGCCTGAGGGGCCGACTGGCCGATACCCACCTGCCCCTGACTGTTGAGAATCAATGCTGGCTGTGATGCATTGTCAGTTCGTTCAAAGACAAAGCCGTCCTGTCCGCTGGCGAAACCGACATGCAACTTCGCTTTGGTCGCGCCTGATACACCGGCACTGATATTACCCGTGGCAGAAACTGACTGGCCAATATTGAGTGAGCCGTTCACGCTGGCGTTCTGCTTCAGCCGGGTATCTCCGCTGACACTCAGATCGGCACCGACTTCTGTTTTACCTTTGACATCCAGTGAAGCTTCAAGCCGCGAAGCACCGGTCACTGCCAGCGTGTTTTTCAACACGGTTGCACCAAGTACGGTTAACTCTTCTTCGATATCGGTTTTATCTTCGATGTACAGATCACCACGAATTAACACATCAGAACCAAACGTTGCTTTCTGGCTGATATCCAGTTTTCCGCGGCCTTCAATGTTGTTGATGGCCGTGATATCGCCCTGAACATTCAGTTCCGCGTTGAATTTCACCGGACCGGAAACATATGCTTCTCCGGCGACATCGAGCGTGACCGCCGGTGTGCTTTGCCCCAGCCCCAGTTTGCCATCCATAAAGACCAGGCTTGGATAATCTGCGGCGTCAATACGGAACGCTTCCTTGAAATGCGTATCGGCAATATACAGCTGGGCATTTGGCGTCAGTTCCGGATTAATCTCCTCATAACGCCCGATCAGCGCCTGATCTTTGAGTTTTGCTTTCTCTTTGACCACGACATCTGAATCGAACACGGCATCCTGTGCAACATTCAGATAGTTATCCAGAAATGTCGTGCCATCCACTTTCAGCTCGCCATCGATGACAGCATCGCCCCGGATGTCCAGTTCAGACTTCGGATTCACGACACCGATCCCCAGTTTTCCCTGCCGGGCGACCAGAGCGGTCTGGTTTTCACCACTGCCATAATCGATGCGCAAAGCCGCATCATCACTTTCCTGTTCTGCAATATGAATCCGGCCTTTGGGGGTTTTAACCGAGAAAGCCATGTTCTCCTTCACATAGGCGGTTTTCTCAAAATAACTTTGTGCTTTTGCGGTGAGTTCTCCGTCAATGGTGAGCGTATTCCAGCCATGAATATCGCCGTCAACATCCAGCGTGCACTGCGGGTCTGAGAGATTAATTCCGGTTTTACCGGACTTGACGGTGAAAGATGCCTCTCCCTCTGTTTTGTCTATCCGTAAGGCGGTCTGACTGAGACCGGACTGACGCAGGTGAACATCAATATTGTCCTGCGCTGCCGGATTGTTGATGGTCACTTTGCCGGTCACACCGGTTGCTGCCAGTTTGGTTGTTCCGCTGACTTCCAGTTTTTTCAGAACTGATAGCGTCTTGGATTGCGTGTCACCATCGAGGGTCGTGTCACCTTTCACATGCAGGTTGACATCCGGTGTTGTATTGATGCCGATCCGGTCACAGGAGACGGAAATCCCGCTATCACTGCTTTCTTCACCGGTTTTTTTCACTGTTAATGCTGGCTTATCTGCTTTTTGTGACAGCGTCACCGAATCATCCCCGACAGACAGGATCTCGCCGACACTGAAATGACCGCTGACGGATGCATCCCCACACACATCGAGATGTCGCGCCGGTGTGTTGGTTGCAATCCCGAGTTTGCCGTCTTCGATGACCAGAGCCGGTGTGTCTTGTGTCGCACCATTCACGATCAGGCTGGGCTTCTTCTCATCATGAGCGATGTGAACCTGGGCTTTATCACAGTCGCCGGTATTAATGTTGAGCCGGCCGGTGAGCTCCAGATGGTTCCTGGCGATAGTTTTCCCTTCAACTGTCAGTGTTTCCGCACAATCAACGGATTTATCAAACCGGGCCTCTTTACCCACATGGAATGCTGTCTTAGGATTAGGACGGTGAATCCCGACTTTGTCACCTGTGGCAATAAATAATGTTTGCTCGTTCTCTCCTTCGCCATGACTGATTTCTGCGGCGGTTTGATTGTCGTTCACCCGGACTTTTAATGCCGGATGAGTCCCATCCCCGGAACGGGTCACGGTCAGTTGCTCGTTCACCGTCGCGCCCTGTGCCAGAGTCGCAGTTTGTTTGACCGTTAGTTCGCCATCCAGAGTGGTATTACCCTGAACTTCAGTATTGCCCTTTACTTCAGTTTCGCCATAAACACTGAGCGCGACGGAGTTTTCCCCCCCGGTTTCACCCATGCTGATTTTGCCGCCGCTGATTTGTAACTGGTTATGGCCCTCCTTGTTTTCTACCCGCAGCGCCATCTGATTGTCTCTTTCCCGCACATGCAGGCCGGCATTCGGGTTATGTCCATCGCCAATCCCCAGACCGATGCCTACCGCACCATCGTGCTTGGTATCGCCGCTAACAATCAGCTCTTTATTCAGTGTCGCTTTTCCGGCAGCGGTGACGGTTTGTAACTGCGTGTCTGCCGCGGCTGACAGCAGCCCCTGAATCTGAGCTGTTTTATCAACCGTTAAATCGCCTTTCAGAGATGTGGTCTGCATGACATCCAGGTTGTGGTCCACGGTTGTCTGCCCGAGTGAAGACTGGCCTGAAACCTTCAGATTAACATCGGTCGTGATGCCATCCTGATTCACATACAATAAGTTTTTATCACCACTACGCGCAATTACTGCTGCTTCCGTTTCTGCGGTATGAATATCGACCCGTGCCATTGGCTGATAAGTTCCGACACCAACCCGGTTCGAAACCGCCAGGCTGTTTTCGGGAGAAACGGGGTGTGGCGCATCGTAGCCGATACTGACGGATTCTGTCACATCCAGCATGTTATGCGGAGAAGCCGTCCCGATCCCCATGGTGCCATCGCATGTCACGGCAACCGGCGTTGTATCATTGGCCTGATTATCAATGCGGAACAAGGTATCGTCATCGTCCGGGCGGTAGCGAATATGGAGCTTGGCACTCGATTGCTCCCCGTTTAATCCCAGTGATAACTGCCCTTTCTCATCTATCGCCAGCATGGTTTCTTCCCCATGTTGCACCAGTAATGACGGTTTTTCCGGCGTGGCTTTCTCTTGAATGGCAATCTGTGCCTGCTCGCCACCCAGTGTGATTGTGTCATCAACCGTCACATGTTCGCAGTCGATATTTCCTTCGACAACCAGTGCAGGCCCGGTCTGGCCACCGGTTTTACGAATCTTTGCTGTGCCATTGAGCTGTGTAATTTCATCGACTTCCAGAGACCGGTATACGTGCATTTTATCCGCCGACAGCGTGCCACCGATATCCGCATCATCTGATGTCTTAAGCGACTCGACAGTGACTGCCTTTTGTACCTGTAAATCGCCGCTGATATCCACCTGCTGTTTAAAGCTGACTTCTGTATCCACAGCCAGGCTGACTTCCGCCGTTTCCGAATCGGTTAACGTCCGGATGGGGCCATCTAACTGGTTAAAGGCTGAATCAATCAGGTGAGCAAAGTCTTCGCCGGTCGGTGTTTGATTATCAGCAAAAGCAGCTTTGAGTTCTGCGGCAGTGCGTAATGCGGAAGAGTCATCTTCATCAGCCGTTAACAGAGTTTGAGTCAGGTTATCACTGGTGCTCATGTTTATTCCTTAATAATGTTAGGTTGTTGAATATCGACGCAAAATACGTTCTTTTGGTCTGAAGGGTGAATGACGGCCTTTGACAGTTCCGTGATCGGATGTAAGAAATCCAGTGGTTGATACCCCACCCGGAAGTTTTGTCTGATCGTGGCTTCACCAATTGTGGGATGATATTGTTCCGGTAAAATCACAAGCGTATCCGGCTCATGCAGAAACTGATTGAGCCGCTGTGATAACTCTGTCAGCCAGTTCTGGTCTGCGTCCTGAATCTGATGCGCCGGAACGGGTTCCCCGGTCGCATCATCGCCATAATCAATTTCCAGCGGACAGCGGCTCATGGCGTTCAGCCAGGCATAATAGAGCTGTTCAAAGTTACTCATCGTTTCCCGCTCCAGTGCGATCCACTTCACGGTCAGATGAACCGGCGTTTCCTGACGGATACGGCCAGCGAGTAACTGGCGAAATCTGGTGTGTCTGAAGCGGGTTGGCCAGTCAGGTATAATGACATACAGTGTATTTTTGCTGACCGGCAGCCCATCCGTTTCTCCGGCCCACAACAGTGCGCTTTCTACCAGATAAAGCCCTTCCCGGTTGCGGGTTGCCAGTGGCATCACTGCGGTATTCGTGACACCAAGGAAGCGTAGAATCCGGTGTGTCAAAGCCGGTGAAAAATCCTGACATGGCTGGCTGCTGAGGTAGTTAAATCCCCCAGCCCGCAGACGGCTGAGTCGTGGATAATCACTTAAAATCATGGCTTTATCCACGACCTGCTTTAACTGTACCAAACGTTGCAGCAACGTCTGATCATCTAGGGTTTCTGTCTGTGATAATGAGGCTGGCATTGCCTGTTTCAACGGGGTGAGATAAAAAGCAAAGACCGGGTGATAACGCAGCAAATTGGCATCAGGTGTCGTTTCTGCATAGCGGGCCATCAGATGAGATAAACTGAGGTTCAGTCGCTCCAGCTGCCAGTCACTGAATGGCGGTTCAGCCTGCTGTTGAAAGCCCTGCTGCTGATAACGGGTAAAATACGTCCCCAGCAGATTCGCCATACCACTGATACCAGTCACTGGCTGGCTGACAGAGGTTGCAGGTAATGCTTTGACCGCCTGCCAGAAGGTGATGCGATCCTGAGCGGATAAAAACTCGCTGGCCAGCATTTTGTCGAACAAACCGGCCAGCTGAGCCAGAGCAGACTGACCCGGCAGCGCCAGCAAGACTTTCAGGGTTTCCAGCTGTGCAAACTGATCCGCAAGAATTTGATCAAACAGGGTCAGGAACCCTTTCAACTGCATTATTGTGGCCAGCTCTGCACTATCAATGTCACCGTCCAGCCGCTGACTGGCAAGCTGATAAACCGCCGGAAATTCATGTTGCAATGAGCGGTAATGACTCAACATCCGGTATTGCCCTTGCTGATAATGGTTCAGATCGGTCAATGTGGTGTCGGTGTCGCTGGTCTGATCATCGCTGTCAGTTTGTGCCAGCAACGCTTTGATCGCGGTTTTGTGCGTGTCTGACAAAGGAAAAGTCTGGCCATCGATCTCGATGCTCAGCGCATCCAGTGTTGCATCCGTGTTGAGTATGATGGATTCCGGATCGCTGTTCCCATCGGTGTCGATCATGTATTGCCAGCTGACCCACTTATTCTGCCTGAAATCTGCCTGAGTATCCGGCCCGGAAAAAGTCAGATGCCGGACCCGTTTCAGAGAGATTATCGTCTCCAGTGAGGCAATTAAATCGGATGCATAGAGCGTTTGTGGAAAGACGCTTTCGAGCGCTTCATCATCAATAAATCCCCGCTCTGTGTATGGGCCTTCAAAAACAGAATCTGCCGATTGTCCTGCATCAAGTAATTCACCCAGCGTCTGCCGTGTGACATCCGGAGAGATAGTTTGTTGCAGCATGGAAAGTACTTCAGCAATCGTGCTCACCGGGTCTGACAAAGGGCCGAATTCCAGCGCCAGTTCCAGTGTGACCTGATGCTTTTTGATAAACCGGACCCGGGCAATATCGTCATTAATATTTCGCTCAGCAAGAAAGCGCTGACGGATGGTATGCGCCAGTTGTTGACGGCGGGCATAGGTGGTTGGTGTGTTTGCCTCCGTATCGACGGTGACAGACAGCCTGCCCGTGTCTTCTTCCTGTGCAAGCATCACAGCCCGGATGCCGGATATGTCCATGATGATCCGCTGATAGTCCTGTAAGGTCACACCGTTCGAGGGCAAAATTTGCGGGGCAAGCCAGAAAGGCTCTCCGGCACTGTCTGCCCCGGCCGGTGGCCAAGCCATCAGATCCCGGAGCGGAAAGCCGAGCCGGTAACTTAAATCGGAGATCACAAAGGTCAGCACTTCCAGCAGTGTTATCCCCGGATCTGCCGGGTTATGATCGGTCCATTGTTCACCGGCGTATTGCTGAATAGCGGTTAAAGCCTGTTGTTGGAGTAACGGGAGGTTTTGCCCGTCTTCTTCCCGCGCTTCGCGGGATATAGAAGTGGTATCTGAAACGGTCGTCATAGCACCTTTTCCTGAGAGTTTGAAATTCAGTGTGACTGCATGTGTTGTGTGGCATGTCTGTGACTCAACCTACGATAAAGTCAAGTTCAATCCGCCATTTTCCGATGCCTTCAATAATGTCAACGTCCTGAGCAACCAACGTGAAGGTGTGATTCTCTGCCGGAACCAGAATGGCCCCTGGACTCCCCGGCTCGATCACATTACAGTCCGGATCGAGCGTTTCGGCTTCATCTTCACCTGCCCGCCGGATGGTGCCCCGGATGTAATGTACCAACAGGACAGCCGGATGTGTTTCCAGCACATTGGCGAGTTCGGTCAGGTAAACAGACCGGCGGAATGTGATCTCACTGTCTGAGCTGCCCTGCCAGGGAGTTAAGTTTGTGATCAGTAGTTGATTGAGTTCACTGACGACCACATCCGTATCGTAGTCAGGGCTGATTTTCAGGGCGATATGGAAACTCAATTCTTCATAAAGCGGATCGCGGACATCGACGGAAACGCCCGGCGGACAGACCGATTGGACATAGGTCTGGATTTTTTGATGCATATAAAGTGGCAGTTTGGGTTGCAGCAAACTGGTGTCATAATTCACCGGCACGACCACCATCGCCAGATCGGCGGTTGCTTCGTCCGGAATAAAGCCGCGGGCCATATAGACTTCAGGAAACTGATTCAATACCAGATGTTCATAGTCCCAGAGTGTTACCGCCCGGTTCTTATGTCGCAGTCGTTCAGCGGCCCGGACGTTCATTTGCGCATCGGTTTCTGCTATTCGTCCACCAAACCCCGGCCAGGGTTGTGTGACTGAACTGACTCTGGCATCGGGTTCTGCCAGTCCGGTGACTGACTCTGCCGGCAGCGGTTGCCCGTAATGCGAAGGTGCGACATCTGATGTGACCAGCCGGGCGCTGATGCCCTGCGCATAAATGCCTTTGATAGTGGAATACCAGACCGAATCGGGCAAATGGGTGCCATCACTGATTTCTGCGCTGCTGTTAAACAGCGACGCCTGTAACCAGAGGCGTTCATCCCCTAATCCGGAAAGTAAGTCACTCATTTGCGGCAGTTCAAACACCATCAGCCCGGAGTTGAGTAATGAACGGGTTGAATCCTGTACGATACGTCCTTTTTCGGTATCTGCACCGTCGGCACTGCTGCGGAGTGTTTGCCACCCGGTTGGGGTCAGATACTGCCATTTGACGAAACTATCCTCACCGGCATTACTGCCATCGACCGGATCAATCTGAATATAGAGACGCAGGTTGCCCGGTGTGGTGACATCACTCAGACCAATATACAGATATCCATTTGCGGACAGATCAGGTAACAGAGCGATGGCATCGCCCTGATTGATTCCCGGCCTGCCCAGCGGGTGAATCCACTGTAATCCGCTCAGTGGGTTACGCTGAAATGAAGCTGGTGAAATGTCCGTTGTACTCTGATAAGACAGCATTAACTGGCTGATTTGTGGTGTATAAGGTTCCATTAACAGTGTGGGCTTGAAATCACCATCATTAGCCGTCATGCCCTGCGAATTCTGGTAAGCCACATATTGGCTGACGGCAGAAAATTCACTATGGCCAAAGTCGTTCTCACTGAGGGTCAGGGTATAATATTTCGGCCAATCGGTGGCTGCCGGTTCTGATGCAGGCAGTCCGGACCAGTCATACAGTGTTGCTGAAAAACCCGATGCGGGTAATGCCAAAGACTGGACGCTGCCAATCGTTTGAGAGGCCGGATCGGTGATGGAAAATAACGGGTCACTGCCCACCGGGGCCTCATTGCTGTCAGACCGGCTGAACTGAAAGGCCGGCATTGGCCATGATGACTGCGGTTTGGTTTCACCGGTTTCTCCTGTGGTATTCTCCGTGCTGGCGCTTGTATCTGTCTTATCTTTTTCCTGAAGGCTCTGCCGGTAGCTTAAATAAGGCTGATAGTGTGTTTGCAGCGATTCTGGCTGCCCGAGCCAGTGAAAGTGCAGCGTGGCCGTTGCAATGGGTTTCACCAAAAGCTCCGGATGAATGAAGTGAAACCGGCTGCCAATCAGCGGCCTGGACGTTAACGGCTCAAAAGGTGCGGATGTGTCCAGTGTGGTTTGATCGCTTTCTGCAACCACGCCCTGCAATTCACTGACATTAATGGTTAATGTCAGGCTGGTAAAGCGATCATCTTTGAGTGCTGCTGCATTGCGCTCCTGATCATTTTTCAGGACAAACTGTAAATGTGGCAAAGTGGTGACGCCGGGAGCCAGATCATCACTCAGACCTGTAATGGCAGGAAATGCAGGCTGAAATTCCAAAATCAAATCGTCATGCTGGTCTTTCGTATTTTCACCGAATTTCCACAGTGAGCTGCTTTCGTCGTCCTCTTCTGACAGTGTGATGAGCCCTTCACTGGTTGATATCGCAATATCAAACCATGTTTTCAGTGCTAAACCGGCTTGCTCAATAACGCTGCGCTGGTGACATTTAATCCTGATCTGACGGACGCCGCCGGACAGATAAAGTGCCGGAGATGCCAGCGTAAAACCAATCTGGCACTCCTGCTGATACGCACTGTTTGACAGCGTCTCATTTGCGGTTTCACCGAAAGTCAGTCTGTCTTGGGTGCCGGTATCCAGTCCGTTTTCGGTATCGATAGCCAGCGTTAATAAACGGGCATCTGATTCTTCGCTCCAGAGACCAGAGAGTGTTTTTGCCAGAGTCACCTGTGCGTGAGTAAATGTGCCGGTTTGTTCGGTCTGGTAATACAGTGGGGTGTCATGACTGTCTGACGGTCCGCCAAACAGCGTCCCCGAAGGCAGCGTGACCGAATTCACACTGTCATCCGGCTGAATCACCAGATGGACCTGATCGGCCTGCGCATCCAACGGCCGGAAGCCCAGCACATCCCGGTAGTAGTGCTGCATCTGTTCACCGGTCAGTGCCCGGAATTGTGCGGCGGGATAACGCATCAGGGAGAAAAAAGCCAGCAACGCCGCAATATCCGGCCGGGAAGCCAGTGTCTGGATGGCAGCGGGGACGGTTTCACCGTCCAGTAACCGCTCCAGTGCCAGAGATTGAGCTGCATCCGGAATAGCGCCGGCCCAGTTACCGCTGACCTGTGCAGTGTCGCTGTGATAAAAACGCAAATGTGTCGCTGCCTGACGCAGATAAGCCATCCACTCGCTGAATGAGCGGGACTCAATCGAAAAGTAATCACCCTGTTGTTCGGCCAGCACCCGATTGGGCCGGGTTTGCCCGGTCTCGGAGAAATTGAGCACGGTAAAGGCCGCTCCGGCCTGAGTGCCGGTTTTGATATCTGACATAATAAGTTCCTGAAAGTCATACAGGACAAGGTATGACAAATCGTTTCCGTCAGCCGGAAAGCCGATGAGGAGACATCAGACCGGTGCGGAATTGAAGTTGATGAATGAGAGAGCGGAAAGGAAGGACCGTCAGTTGCTGTTTTCGTTCAGATAAAACGGAAACACCATATTGCTGCGGGCGTTGGTCTGGCGAACCCGGTATGTCAGCACGATATTCAGTCGTCCCTGATCGATGTCGCTGGTATCAAACTGAATCTCTTCCAGATCAATCCGGGGTTCATAAGCCAGAATGGTCGAGGCGATTTCCTGTTTCAGTTCCGTCAGCATCAGGGGGGTGGTTTCGGTAAACATAAAATGGCTCAACCCACAGCCAACTTCTGGGTTCAGTGGCCGTTCCCCGGTCTGGGTGTTGAGCAGCAGATAGATCGACTGTTCCAGTAATGGTGTGCTTTCCAGCATCACCGGGCCATTTTGCGGGGAGGTAAACCGGGGCGGAAATTGCCAGCCGGTTCCTGTCACAGAATCACTCATGGTTATTTAATCTCCGTTTTCGGGGCTGTCACTTCGACATTGCCTTTGGCCTTGACGATCAGTTTGCCGCCGGGTTTGATGCTGACATCCCCTTCACATGCGAAGTCGGCCGCCTTGCCAAGCACCATTGCATTTTTATCATCACCGAGGCTGACGCCTTCTGCTTCTGTCATGGCGAGTTTGACTTTATCCGCGACAGAGATGTTGAAAGACTTTTTCTCCCGATCGATAAATAACGAGAGTTGCTCGTCCTTAAAGTAGAGTCCGGCCTGATTATTTTTTTCATCATACGGCTGTGGCGGCGGGTTATTTTTATTAAAGCATCCGCCGAGAATCACCGGGTGGCTGCCCTCGCCGCCAATAAATCCGATCAGGACTTCATCGCCGGGATGAGGTTGCAGAAACAGCCCCTGCTCTTTTCCGGCCCACGGTGTGAGCTGACGGGCGTATATTTCAGCCGCATCCAGCGCCGGCACAATCACTGGCAGAGTCTGTGGTAACTTTTCATTGGCTTTAAAGGCAGCGATAGTGCCGTTCATGACCGGCATCGGGGGCAGTTTTGCCTCCGGTGCATACAAGCTGTGGTTCAATGGCAGGCCGAGCTCAATATCAATCAGCCAGCTGGCCGGTGTGAAATGGTGCGAGATCCCCGTGATCAGATGTTGTTTTGCCAGCGTTGCGCCTGCTCCTTTCACGTCGAGCTGCATCAGCAGCTCGAGTTGTGCGACTTTATCGATGGCTATATGTGACGCCGTCACACATCCCCGACACAGATCGAGCTGACGAAAGTTGGTTTCGCCATTTGCCCGGGCTGTCAGCTGTGCACTGGTTTTAGGGGCTGGACAGACGATTGTCCGGGGCTTTCGGCCCAGCGCAGCATCCGCTTTGTCGAGGGTTTTAAATCCCCCGGCTGCACCTTTTGCGACAGGAAAAAGCGCTTGCTTCTCATTGTCCCAGGCGGTGGCAGTGATTTGTTTAAAACAGGACTGGGTATCTGCGGTTAATTCACAACGGTGCACCTCATGCACCATCAATGGCTCCGGGGCTTGTTTGGGTTGCAGTTTTGCCAGCGTGACCAGACTGTCCCCTTTCGGCGATGGACAAAAGACAGCGCCATTTTCTATCAGCCGGGAAAAAATAATCCGCCACGGACTTTGTTGAAAGACGGCATACTGGCTATGTTTGATCTGGTTATCTGCAATGGTTTTCAGCCCTTGTTTAAACGTGTATCCGGCGCTGAGTGCGGCAACTTGTGTAATGAGTGCCTTATCTTCGATTTCTTTGTTACTGACAAAATTAACCGGATGTTCCGCCAGTTTTACGGCTTCTCCTTTGGCGGTCAGAATGAGCCGTGGGCCGTCAAACGAATCAAAGCGTACACTGACGGCAGTAATGATGCCTTCAAACAGCAGATGTTTCGCATCATCCACGCCGCCGTTGAGACTGATGGTTTTTCCCGGTGCAAAGTCCGCATTGTCGGCGCGATCAAAGGTTTCCTGAGTCAGGTCGCCATCGCGGATAGCTAATTTCAGCTCCGGAATGGCATTCACCCGGTGAAAGCACTGAAATTCATACACATCGGATTCGTTCAGTGAGGTTTCCCCGACCTTGATTTTCAGTCTGGTGACCATGGTTCTTCTCCTGATGATTTGTCCTGATGATTCAGCGATCCAGTGGCGGGAATCGTATCCATTGACCGGGCGTTAATTCACGGATTGAATTGAGCTGATTGGATTCGGCCACGGCATGAACATACTCCCCGCTGCCATAAATGCGTTGTACCCGGTTGACTAAATGATCACCGTCGACCATTTGTAGTTCGTGTGTTAAGTCGGGTGAGCTTCGGTTTGTTAGTTTGTTTGCCGTTTCCAGTGAATGGCATTCTGTGACCGTTAAGTCAACAGAGGCTTTGATCCGGTTCCCAAATGAGTCAATGATTTCATTTTTAATCGTCATATCTGAGAGAAAACCACCAAAGCCACCAGTTGGATTACTGTCTAATGGCATCATCATAGGGATGACCCGGATAAAGTGAGGTCGGTGTTCTGAACCGGCAATCGTATGACTTAATCCAATTAATGTTTTGATTGTGTTATCGATCCGGTCAGGTGTCAGCAGATCTTCCGGCGTCGTAATAATCGTATTATCAAGGAGCAGCGTCAGCTTTAAACATGAGGGTTCGGAATGACTGAAGTGGGTCACAGAACCAGAACCGGTTGCTGTAATTTCCGGATGAATACAATTCTGGTAATCAACCACCAGAGATGATTTCTGGTAAGGGACATGGATAGAACCGACTAAGTCACCGGAGCCGCCATCTACTTTTTTATAAGCAGCAATGTGCACCATTGGGACGGTTGGATCAATGTAGTACATCATCAAGGCCTCTTGTTCAGGTGATCATTTGCAATTGCGTGATTCATATACTGGCAAAGTGCAATAAATTGATCATTCAGTTTTTTGTCGATATTTCGTTTGAGCATCTGGATTTCCTTTTCAAACGAGGATTCCTGCCCGGATAAGCTGCTATTGTTGTGAGAACTGGTGTCAGACCGAAAGCTCTCTTTGGGCTGATGAGTCACTTTTCCCTGAACAACAACGTTCTTTGTTATCAAAGGAACCGTCTCTGGTTTGTCATGTGGCATCTTCGTTATTCTCCGGCAATTATTGTGGATCAGAGACTCTGAGGAATCGGGATATATTTCAGCGAACAATAGTCAAATTGCATGCTTTCGATGAGCACTTCGTTACTTTTTGCATTGATACCATTCCAGTCCCAGCCACTAAGAAAAGCATTCGGAATGATCCAATTACTCACGGGAATGTAATTTTCATTCAGTACACTGACCAGAATATCTTTACGCAGCAATCGGGTATCCCATAGTTCATTTTCCAGTATCTGGCTGATCACCAAAGGGCTCACCCGGCTAACCACGCCACGTTTCAAGGTCAGTGTTTGCTTTGGTAACTCTTTGCCCAATGTCGTCATCCCATTTTCTCTCTTAATCTCCCGGCTAATTTTCAGACCATCCACCTCCTGAAACCAGATATCAATCGGATTAGGAATGCCAGCGGAAAAAATGACGACCAGAAAACGGTATCCAACAATTGGGTAATCATTATGAATATTCATAAAGTTCCTTATGAAAAAGCCGGAACAAACGGTGGCCCGGATGTCCCGGAAATTCAACAAAATGGATTCAATAAGGATTAACATGGTGCACTATCCCTGTGCAGGATACCCGGCGATCAGAACGTTCAGGTATATCGCCGGGTATCCGGACCGCAGTCTAGTGGAAGATAATCTTCACATCATCTGCCATCAGTTCCAGCGATTCCACACTGGCTTCGTTTGACCCGCCGTTAATGCTGGGCGCAGTCAGTTTTTTCGGAAACGCATTCACAATGTTCCACGTGACGAGTAAAGTTTCACCGGTTTCATCGGTCAGTGAGACACTCAGATCCCGTTTGTCGACCAGATTCAGGCTGATGGAAGAAATCCAGTCATAAAACTGACTGCCTTTCTGGATCAAACCACGTTTCATCGTGATATTGACGTCTGTCTTCTGGCCCGGCATATGCTTTTTGCCTTTGCCGTCTTTGTAAGTGATAGTATCGACCCCAACGTCGAGACCAGAGACTTCCGTAAACGGAATACTTTCTTCACCAAAGTCCACCACAAAGCGGTAAACAGGGATCGGGTACGTTTCAGCAATCGTTTGTGCTGTATCTGCCATGAGTTACTCCAGATTAAATAGGTATGTATTGCGGGAGAGCCCCGCATTCAGAACACCCGTTGTGGGTGTGAAGATTAGCTGTCCAGCGATTTATGCTGGAAGGTCAGTTCAATAAATTCAGCCGGACGTGTTGCAGCCAGGCCGATTTTGATTTTCATTAAGCCTTCCAGAATATCCTGCTCGGTCATACTTTCACCCAGCCCGACCTGAACGAAGAAGGCCTGAGATTCAGAGGTGCCCATCAACGCGCCCTGTTCCCACAAGTTACGCAGATAGTTTTCGGTCATGGTTTTCAGTTTTAACCAGGTGATCGCGGTGTTGGGCTCAAACACAGCAAAAGCGGTCGCTTTTTGCAGCGATTCTTCCACCATATTGAACAGACGGCGGACGGAGATATAGCGCCATTCCAGATCGTTTCCGGCCAGTGTCCGGGCACCCCAGATTAAAGTCCCTTTTCCGACAAAGGTCCGGATTGCATTAATCGATTTACCGGCGACTTCATCCACGTTAAGAGATTCCTGCAGGCTGTTATCGATTGTAACCAGAGGTTCCAGCACCTGAGTCAAAGCGACATTCGCCGGCGCTTTCCATACGCCGCGGGAATTATCGGTTTTGGCAATACAGCCGGTGACTGCGGCGCTGGGTGGCAGGACTTCGTAATACTGGCGCAGGACCGATTTGACCGCATTGTATTTCGCCGTTGATGCATACAGATAATCCGGATCATTGAGTTCGGACAGTGTTGCTTCGATATCGGTATTCTCAGTTTTCAGTGCCACTGGTGCGCTGCCATCCTGAATTTCATTGAAACCGGCCTGAGTTTCGTAGCCATCCAGAGTCAGGTACTTGGTTCCCCCTGCATCGGTAAAAATGCCATAGGGTGCCTGATCAGTGACTCCATTGGTATCCTGAATGCGTTCGCCATTGGCATCCAGAGCGTAGCCGGATGAATCCGTCACAATGTCGTCGCTGACTTTGACACAGGTTTTGCCATACATCATTACCGTGTTATAGCCTTCGTGGAGCACATAGGTGTCGAGCCCTTTCAGTGACACCGTCACTAGATCTTCATCATAGCTGCGGGCAATACTGCTGCGGACATACGGGTAATAAGTCGCACCATACTTGAGATCACCGACGACTTTATTGCGCATCAGCAGCGCATCTGAGCGAGCATCGCCATCAGAGAGGTCTTGTTGCAATACATCGATAATCGCAAAACGATCCTGCAATTCACTGGCCTGCTTGAGTGCGGCGTTGTGGATATCATAGTGGACTTGAGGATCATCCAGCGTGACGGTTTCCGGCATCACAAATAAAGTGACTTCATCCACCTGACTGACAGCATCCAGCGCTTTAATGAAGTCTGATGATGATTTATCAGACGTATAACCGCCGGTGCTGACCACATAACAAGCCCCGCCACCATTGTTAAAAAAGTGCTGTACAGCCTGATACAAAAAGAATTTCGCCAGAGAATTCTTTTCACTGTCCGGAATATAAAATTCACTGACATTCGTGTTGTAGTCGACACTGACGCTTTCTGCGTACGGGCCGCCGAAGTTTTCTACATACTCATCGATATTGGTGAGCCGTACCGGTTTGGCAATCAGCGATTTTTTATCATCTTTTTTGTCAGTGGTCAGTTCGGTATAGCCGATAAATGCCGGAATCGCCGTTGCGACTTCTGCCACGGAGGCTGGTAATGTCGATTCTTCTCTGACATAAACATTAGGGGTTTTATATTGCGCCATTCTCTTTACCTTTAGTTGAACGAGCGGATAACGCATGCCAGTGTCATCAGAATGAGTGACACTGTTGCGTCAGGTTGGTTGTTGAAAGTATTGAAATTGATTTGAACCGGATGTGCCGGACAGGTGATGGTGAAGTCATTCTCAATTCATTTATCGTGCTGAGTCGAGGGTTAACACGGCTCCGCCGCGTCAGTCACAGGAGGCTGAAGTCAGTGTGTTTTCCGGTTTTCAGGGATAAGACGCGGAACGCCGGGGTTTGTGAACGCTTTTCTGGCTCATCATGCAAACAGTTTAGACTGACTGGGGGACAGAGGAATTGTTACTTTTGTCGGGGGGGACGCATCCGGTACGCCATTGGGATCTTTGGCCGGGATGACCGTCAGACTGCATTCTATATCCCCTTTTAATACCACGGGTTTTCCTTTCTTGTACAGCTTTGCAGACAGTTGAATCGCCGTGATCTGATTAAAAGACACCATGCCTCCCAGCGCAAAAGCACCGTTGATATAGGGTTGGTTCATGAGTTTTTGTTTGAGAAATTGTTCGACATCCGGCTGGACTGCAATCTCTCCTTTTGAGAGTAATCCCTTCGAGCTGACAGTAAGCGGTCCCAGGAGCGGGACAATCAACTGACCTTTATCCAGCTGAAGATTTTCAAACATCGTTCCGGCATTCAGAGTGAGTTCCATAGTCGTCTGTCCTGTTTATTTTTTGTTGTTTTTTTATTTTGTGTGGTTTGGTGCTTCGTTTTTCTACGCGGTGTCTGTCCCCACTATTTTCCACTATTTCTATTTCATTTTTTCCATAGGCGTCTGTCCCCACTATTTTTTTGATTCACCGCCAGGATGGTTTTCGCTTAAAGCCAATATGATAAGCCACCTGCTGGGTGACCACGGTATGTTCGCCGATCCGGATGAGCTGAAAACTACAGTCTTTCCCGACAATGATGCCTCGTGGTGTGCCGTTAAGACAGGCATTAAGCTTATTAAGCTGCTGCTGCCTCTGCGCTTCATCTTCAACGCCCCGGTCATTACATTTACCGATGACAATACGTTCGAGAAAGCGGATTTCTGAAAGATCCACCGGGTTGCCCGGATTGGTTCTGCAGTTCATACGTTCTCCGGACGTTCTGAGATATCGCCTGTCGGATGGACTCCGTTTTGTTTCAAGTGGAGTTGTTTTAACTGAAGCTGTTGCCGGGTGTTGTTCCGCTGAATAGTGGCCTTAGTCAGCCCTGTTTCCTCTTGTTCCAGTTTGGTTTGCCAGTGCCTGATTTGTTGTGCTGTTTCTGTCGTCAAAGCATTGTTGAGCGGTGAATCTTTCTGTGCACCTTGCTCCGGTGCATGACGAGCTTGCTCTCTTTGATACAGCTCAAGATTTGCTTTTGCAGTTTGATATCTGATTTCAGCGGCCCTGAACTCTTTTTCAGCATGGTCAGCTGCGGTGATTTCGGCACGGCACCGGATGGTGTCTTCCCCCTGGTTGTCCCGCTCAACGCGACCCGGCCTGATACCGGCGGCAATCATATCCAACACTCTTGCCAGTCCTTCAGGGGTATCACCCTGCGACGCCGATATTTCAACATGATATTTGGCGGCATTATCTGATTTACGGGTGTGCTCCTGATGGGATGAAACCGAGCCAGTAAAGGTGGTGCTGCCTTTAGAAATAAACAGCCCGGTTCCTGACAGTGAAGTCTCATTACCCAGAGATCGATCTGACTGTGATACATCACTTTCCGCAGAATTAACGGAAATATCAAAGGTCACTCTGACATCATCGATTCTCAGGCCGGGAATATCGACAATCGCCAGCACAGGGACATTCAGGGAAACCAGTTCGGTTTCCGTGACATCATTGCCCAGCACGTCTTTGCCAGTGACGCTCTCCCGGTGATAAGAGAACGCAGTGGAGACGGGTTGACCCAGCTCGTCAAACCCTAGACTGCGGATAAAAGACAAGGTCGAATTCGCCAGCTCGATCTGACTGTCACATGCGGCTTTCAAAGGCGCACTGATCAAATCTTTCATGGGTAAGCCGGTAAACTGATTGGTTATTTTTCCTGTTGGCATCCTGTTCCCTCCGCTTTCTTATCCGCTGTTTATCTGAAGTGATGACGCTGAGACTGATTACTCCCCGGCTGGGAGCGATTCTGCAGGCTGTCCGTCCGGTTCGATTTCCCGCGGATGGAGCATATTGTTAAATTGATCGACCACCTTCATGATGATTTCCGGCGCGTCCTGTGATTTAAATTTCACTTTGAAGTCCATAATGTCCTTGGGCCGTTTCATATTGGAGTGACTGGCCGCACTGATCGCGACAGTAAAGCGGCTGGCCGGATCTGCCTGTTCTGATTCCGGATTGACGATAGCTGCGGCCATGCTTTCCAGCGCCTCCGATGCATCAATCCCCGTCACTTTGACGGAGAAATCGATTTCCATCTCATCGACAAATAACGATTTGCCATTGGTGACAGCAATCAGAGGAAACTGGATGACATTATGTTCATCCACTTGTAACTCAATGACTTTGGGTTTAAAAATGCCCTCTTCGCTGATAGTAAAAAACTGATCGACCAGTTGTTCATAGTGTTGCAGCGACATATCACTGGCGCAGTTAGCCACATAATTCAGCCCGCGGATAATGCTGTCGAGAAACTGGGGCTGAACGTGTTCGTTCATTTTGTTGGTTTTAAATAGTGACATGGTGGTTTTTCCGGATGATAGGAATGGTCAGTAATCACGAAATCTCAGTCTTTCCTTACTTCGTATTTCATCATGATTGCATCCTGCCCCGCAGGATTGAAACGCCCTCCTTTTCAGTAAAAACATCTTGTTGCATGCTCAGGCCATTCTTCACTTTAAGCGCAGCAAATGACCACACCCCGTTCACAACTCATTGCTCTGGATGTCACGCCTTATTATCACTGCGTGTCCCGCTGTGTACGCCGGTCATTTTTATGTGGGGAAGATGCCGTGTCCGGGCGCTCTTATGAACACCGGCGGGACTGGCTGGAAAAACGAATTCTCAAACTCGCTGATATTTATTGTATTGATATCTGCGCTTATGCGGTGATGTCGAATCACTATCATCTGGTGGTTCATATCAACCGCCCGAAAGCAGAATCCCTCACTGATGATGAAGTGATCGAACGTTGGGGAATGGAGCATCAATTGCCGCCATTGATACAGCGCTATGTGAAACGTCAGTTAATCTGCAAAGCTGAATATAAATGCTGCGAACAAGTCATTGCTTCCTGGCGTGATCGCCTCTCCTGCCTCAGCTGGATGATGAAAGAACTCAACTTTAAGATCGCCCTGCAAGCGAATCAGGAAGACGATTGCACCGGCCATTTCTGGGAAGGCCGGTTTAAATCTCAGGCGTTATTAGATGAAAAAGCAGTGCTGGCAGCGATGACTTATGTCGATCTGAATCCGGTACGCGCCAAAATTGCACAAACGCCGGAAACCTCTGAATACACCTCCCTGAAAAAGCGCCTCGACTCACTGGAAGCAGACCAGCCAACGCCGCACGGCCTCTATCCGTTTATTGGTTATGAGCGCCTCAATCAACCCGACGGAATTCCCTTCCGGCTGATGGATTATATCGAATGGGTGGATCTGGCAGGCCGCCAGATCCGTGAAGATAAACGCGGATTTATCGACGAACGCCAGCCGGAGATCCTCACCCGACTCTCCCTTAACCAGACTGACTGCCTGAAGCTGATTAACGATATGGAGCGAAGGCGACGAATCTGGGTTGGTTCTGCCGAGAGTCTGGAATCAACGAAAACTGAGCTCAACAAATCCCGCATTGATGGTTTGAAGATTTAAGCCTTACCTCCCCGTCCCCAAAAATCGCAAAATGACCGCCCGATTGGTGAATTATTAATCAGTTTGGTCATTTTCGTTGTTGTGGAGCGTTTTTGGGTTACGGGAGACGGTAAGTTCGTGTTTGGTGGTTGTTTTACTATTTAGTGGTGCCTGTCCTTGTTATTTTTTTACCGTGGGTGTTCTCTTATTTAGTGGTGTGTGTCCCCGTAATTTGGTCCACCTCTTTTCAGCAACCCTATCTTGCCGCATGCTCAGAAAATTCTTCACTCTTAAAGCGCAGCAAATGACGACTCCCCGTTCACAACTGGTTTGCCCTGACATCACGCCCTACTACCACTGCGTGTCCCGCTGTGTGCGCCGTGCATTCCTGTGCGGGGAAGATGAAGTGACCGGGCGATCTTACGAACATCGCCGGGACTGGCTGGAAAAACGGATTCTCAAACTCGCCGATATTTTTTGTATTGATATCTGCGCCTACTCGGTGATGTCGAATCACTATCATCTGGTGGTTCATATCAACCTCCCGAAAGCAGAATCCCTCACTGATGATGAAGTGATCGAACGTTGGGGAATGGAGCATCAATTGCCGCCATTGATACAGCGCTATGTGAAACGTCAGTTAATCTGCAAAGCTGAATATAAATGCTGTGAACAATTGATTGCTTCCTGGCGTGATCGCCTCTCCTGCCTCAGCTGGATGATGAAAGAACTCAACTTTAAGATCGCCCTGCAAGCGAATCAGGAAGACGATTGCACCGGTCATTTCTGGGAAGGCCGGTTTAAATCTCAAGCGTTGTTAGATGAAAAAGCAGTGCTGGCAGCGATGACGTATGTCGACCTGAATCCGGTACGCGCCAAAATTGCACAAACGCCGGAAATCTCTGAATACACCTCCCTGAAAAAGCGGCTGGACTCACTGGAAGATGACCAGGCAACGCCGCACGGCCTTTATCCGTTCATTGGTTATGAGCGCCTCAATCAACCCGACGGAATTCCCTTCCGGCTGATGGATTATATCGAATGGGTGGATCTGGCAGGCCGCCAGATCCGTGAAGATAAACGCGGATTTATCGATGAACGCCAGCCGGAGATCCTCACCCGACTGTCCCTTAACCAGACTGATTGCCTGAAGCTGATTAACGATATGGAGCGAAGGCGACGAATCTGGGTTGGTTCTGCCGAGAGTATGAAATCAACGAAAACTTCTCTGAATAAATCCCGTATTGATGGTTTGAAGATTTAAGCCTTACTTCCCTGTGTCCAAAAATCGCAAAATGACCGCCCGATTGGTGAATTATTAATCGGGTTGGGTATATTCGGTTGTTGTGGAGTGATTTTGGGTTACGGGAGACGGTAAGTTAGTGTTTGGTGGTCGTTTTATTATTTAGTGGCGTCTGTCCTTGTTGTCTTTGTGATTTCCGCAGTATAGTCCTCGTGGAGCACATAGATGTCGAGCTCTTTCAGTGACACCGTCACGAGATCTTCATCATAGCTGCGGGCAATACTGCTGCGGACATACGGGTAATAAGTCGCACCATACTTGAGATCACCGACGACTTTATTGCGCATCAGCAGCGCATCTGAGCGGGCATCGCCATCAGAGAGGTCTTGTTGCAATACATCGATAATCGCAAAACGATCCTGCAATTCACTGGCCTGCTTGAGTGCGGCGTTGTGGATATCATAGTGGACCTGAGGATCATCCAGCGTGACGGTTTCCGGCATCACAAATAAAGTGACTTCATCCACCTGACTGACAGCATCCAGCGCTTTAATGAAGTCTGATGATGATTTATCAGACGTATAACCGCCGGTGCTGACCACATAACAAGCCCCGCCACCATTGTTAAAAAAGTGTTGTACAGCCTGATACAAAAAGAATTTCGCCAAAGAATTCTTTTCACTGTCCGGAATATAAAATTCACTGACATTCGTGTTGTAGTCGACACTGACGCTTTCTGCGTACGGGCCGCCGAAGTTTTCTACATACTCATCGATATTGGTGAGCCGTACCGGTTTGGCAATCAGCGATTTTTTATCATCTTTTTTGTCAGTGGTCAGTTCGGTATAGCCGATAAATGCCGGAATCGCCGTTGCGACTTCTGCCACGGAGGCTGGTAATGTCGATTCTTCTCTGACATAAACATTAGGGGTTTTATATTGCGCCATTCTCTTTACCTTTAGTTGAACGAGCGGATAACGCATGCCAGTGTCATCAGAATGAGTGACACTGTTGCGTCAGGTTGGTTGTTGAAAGTATTGAAATTGATTTGAACCGGATGTGCCGGACAGGTGATGGTGAAGTCATTCTCAATTCATTTATCGTGCTGAGTCGAGGGTTAACACGGCTCCGCCGCGTCAGTCACAGGAGGCTGAAGTCAGTGTGTTTTCCGGTTTTCAGGGATAAGACGCGGAACGCCGGGGTTTGTGAACGCTTTTCTGGTTCATCATGCAAACAGTTTAGACTGACCGGGGGACAGCGGAATTGTTACTTTTGTCGGGGGGGACGCATCCGGTACGCCATTGGGATCTTTGGCCGGGATGACCGTCAGACTGCATTCAATATCCCCTTTTAATACCACGGCTTTGCCTTTCTTAAACAGCTTTGCCGACAGTTGAATCGCCGTGATCTGATTAAAAGACACCATACCTCCCAGTGCAAAAGCACCGTTGATATAGGGTTGGTTCATGAGTTTTTGTTTGAGAAACTGTTCGACATCCGGCTGGACTGCAATCTCTCCTTTTGAGAGTAATCCCTTCGAGCTGACAGTTAACGGTCCCAGGAGCGGGACAATCAACTGACCTTTATCCAGCTGAAGATTTTCAAACATCGTTCCGGCATTCAGAGTGAGTTCCATAGGCGTCTGTCCTGTTTATTTTATTTTTTGTGTGGTTTGGTGCGTGTTTTTCTACGCGGTGTCTGTCCCCACTGTGTGGTGGTCAACTATTTCATTTTTTCCATAGGCGTCTGTCCCCACTATTTTTTTTCGGTATTTGTTTCTGTTCTACCGCCAGGATGGTTTTCGCTTAAAGCCAATATGATAAGCCACCTGCTGGGTGACCACGGTATGTTCGCCGATCCGGATGAGCTGAAAACTACAGTCTTTCCCGACAATGATGCCTCGTGGTGTGCCGTTAAGACAGGCATTGAGCTTATTAAGCTGCTGCTGCCTCTGCGCTTCATCTTCAACGCCCCGGTCATTACATTTACCGATGACAATACGTTCGAGAAAGCGGATTTCTGAAAGATCCACCGGGTTGCCCGGATTGGTTCTGCAGTTCATAAGTTCTCCGGACGTTCTGAGATATCGCCTGTCGGATGGACTCCGTTTTGTTTCAAGTGGAGTTGTTTTAACTGAAGCTGTTGCCGGGTGTTGTTCCGCTGAATAGTGGCCTTAGTCAGCCCTGTTTCCTCTTGTTCCAGTTTGATTTGCCAGTGCCTGATTTGTTGTGCTGTTTCTGTCGTCAAAGCATTGTTGAGCGGTGACTCTTTCCGTGCACCTTGCTCCGGTGCATGACGAGCTTGCTCCCTTTGATAGAGCTCAAGATTTGCTTTTGCGGTTTGATATCTGATTTCAGCGGCTCTGAACTCTTTTTCAGCATGGTCAGCTGCGGTGATTTCGGCACGGCACTGGATAGTGTCTTCCCCCTGGTTGTCCCGCTCAACGCGACCCGGCCTGATACCGGCGGCAATCATATCCAACACTCTCGCCAGTCCTTCAGGGGTATCACCCTGCGACGCCGATATTTCAACATGATATTTGGCGGCATTATCTGATTTACGGGTGTGCTCCTGATGGGATGAAACCGAGCCGGTAAAGGTGGTGCTGCCTTTAGAAATAAACAGCCCGGTTCCTGACAGTGAAGTCTCATTGCCCAGAGATCGATCTGACTGTGATGCATCACTTTCCGCAGAATTAACGGAAATATCAAAGGTCACGCTGACATCATCGATTCTCAGGCCGGGAATATCGACAATCGCCAGCACAGGGACATTCAGGGAAACCAGTTCGGTTTCCGTGACATCATTGCCCAGCACGTCTTTGCCAGTGACGCTCTCCCGGTGATAAGAGAACGCAGTGGAGACGGGTTGACCCAGCTCGTCAAACCCTAGACTGCGGATAAAAGACAAGGTCGAACTCGCCAGCTCGATCTGACTGTCACATGCGGCTTTCAAAGGCGCACTGATCAAATCTTTCATGGGTAAGCCGGTAAACTGATTGGTTATTTTTCCTGTTGGCATCCTGTTCCCTCCGCTTTCTTATCCGCTGTTTATCTGAAGTGATGACACTGAGTCTGATTACTCCCCGGCCGGGAGCGATTCTGCAGGCTGTCCGTCCGGTTCGATTTCCCGCGGATGGAGCATATTGTTAAATTGATCGACCACCTTCATGATGATTTCCGGCGCGTCCTGTGATTTAAATTTCACTTTGAAGTCCATAATGTCCTTGGGCCGTTTCATATTGGAGTGACTGGCCGCACTGATCGCGACAGTAAAGCGGCTGGCCGGATCCGCCTGTTCAGATTCCGGATTGACGATAGCAGCGGCCATGCTTTCCAGCGCCTCCGATGCATCAATTCCCGTCACTTTGACGGAGAAATCGATTTCCATCTCATCGACAAATAACGATTTGCCATTGGTGACAGCAATCAGAGGAAACTGGATGACATTATGTTCATCCACTTGTAACTCAATGACTTTGGGTTTAAAAATGCCCTCTTCGCTGATAGTAAAAAACTGATCGACCAGTTGTTCATAGTGTTGCAGCGACATATCACTGGCGCAGTTAGCCACATAATTCAGCCCGCGGATAATGCTGTCGAGAAACTGGGGCTGAACGTGTTCGTTCATTTTGTTAGTTTTAAATAGTGACATGGTGGTTTTTCCGGATGATAGGAATGGTCAGTAATCACGAAATCTCAGTCTTTCCTTGCTTCGTATTTCATCATGATTGCATCCTGCCCCGCAGGATTGAAACGCCCTCCTTTTCAGTAAAAACATCTTGTTGCATGCTCAGGCCATTCTTCACTTTAAGCGCAGCAAATGACCACACCCCGCTCACAACTCATTGCTCTGGATGTCACGCCTTATTATCACTGCGTGTCCCGCTGTGTACGCCGGTCATTTTTATGTGGGGAAGATGCCGTGTCCGGGCGTTCTTATGAACACCGGCGGGACTGGCTGGAAAAACGAATTCTCAAACTCGCTGATATTTATTGTATTGATATCTGCGCTTATGCGGTGATGTCGAATCACTATCATCTGGTGGTTCATATCAACCGCCCGAAAGCAGAATCCCTCACAAATGATGAAGTGATCGAACGCTGGCAAACGGAGCACCAACTGCCGCCACTGATGCAACGTTATGTGAAACGTCAGTTAACCTGCAAAGCAGAATATCGATGCTGTGAGCAGCTGATTCACCGCTGGCGAAAACGGCTGTTTTCTCTGAGCTGGATGATGAAAGAACTCAACTTTGAGATTGCTCTGCAAGCCAACCGTGAAGATGGTTGCACCGGCCATTTCTGGGAAGGCCGGTTTAAATCTCAAGCGCTTTTAGATGGAA
This sequence comes from Vibrio aerogenes, assembly GCF_024346755.1. Lineage (NCBI taxonomy): Bacteria > Pseudomonadati > Pseudomonadota > Gammaproteobacteria > Vibrionales > Vibrionaceae > Vibrio > Vibrio aerogenes. The sequence continues at coordinate 1,930,157 of NZ_AP024861.1, forward strand.
AAGCGGTGCTGGCAGCGATGACGTATGTCGATCTGAATCCGGTACGCGCTAAAATTGCGGAAACGCCGGAAACCTCTGAATACACCTCCCTGAAAAAACGGCTGGACTCACTGGAAGCAGACCAGCCAACACCGCACGGCCTTTATCCATTCATTGGTTATGAGCGCCTCAATCAACCCGACGGAATTCCCTTCCGGCTGATGGATTATATCGAATGGGTGGATCTGGCTGGCCGCCAGATCCGTGAAGATAAACGCGGATTTATCGATGAACGCCAGCCGGAGATCCTCACCCGACTTTCCCTTAACCATATTGACTGCCTGAAGCTGATTACCGATATGGAGCGAAGGCGACGAATCTGGGTTGGTTCTGCCGAGAGTTTGGAATCAACGAAAACTTCTCTGAATAAATCCCGTATTGATGGTTTGAAGATTTAAGCCTCGCCTCCCCGTACCCAAAAATCGCAAAATGACCGCCAGATTGGTGAATTATTGATCGGCTTGGTCATTTTTTGGTGTTGAGTTGTGATTTTGGGTTACGGTAAGCCGGTGTCTAGTGGTAGTCATTTTTTTAGTGGTGCCTGTCCTTGTTATTGGTTATTGAATTCCCTCGCTGTTCTATTTAGTGGTGCCTGTCCTTGTTGTTATTGCCTGAGTATTTCAAGGTGCCTGCATTTCTTGCCCCTCATCGTTGTCACCTGCCGCGCCTGATACTTCTTCACTTTAAGTTCAATTCATTACAATTTGAATTCCTTTGTACCTTGTAGGTAATTTTCTTTATCCGTTGCATTCCTTACATCATAACTATAGTAACGTAGCTTCCCCTTGATTCCTTTTTCCTTACTTTGCTCACTTCCGTATACAGTACTTAGTGAGTGTCTCGATTCCTGTCGTTTCCCTTTTGCTACCTGGTTCAAGGATTTCGTTTTTATTCTCACACCCACGAGCGGAGGAATACCTTCAAAAACTCCGGCTAAGTACTCATTAAGATTATTTTGAACATAACCGGCCCACACACTTAGCTTCATAGCACATTCTTTGCAAGGTCCTTCAGGCCCTAGTAAATAAAACTGTAATTCATCCCCCTTAAATGTTGTCCCCAGATTGGTCAGGTCGTGTTTGTATTTTTTAATTAACCCAGTCATTACGGATAGCAAGTAATCCTCCGCGTCATGCATATAAAAGTATCCCGTTTTCGTTGCCGGGCTATATACCTTTGAAAGAGTGGTTAATTTCGTCTCGCTTGTCCCCAATTTTTCTAGCACCGTCTTTTCACTCGTTTTTTCTCCATCATCACCAACGCCTGTTACTGCCTCATATACTGTTTTTGAATCCAACTTATAGTTGATTAACCCACTCGATGATGACGCTATCAGCGCTATAAACCGTGCATCTCTCCGTTTATCATTTCTCATAGATTCCATTGTATCATCATTATTAGAGTCCGCTTTTTTAAGAGCATTTGGTCGTGTGATATCTACTATACTAGAATGCGCATGCCGTATCTCCCTGGCCAGTTCAATAATAGCCGCTGCATCCTTTTTATTATTTTTTATTTTATTAAAATTCATGCCCTTCTGCTCAGCAAGGCGTGTCATAACGTTCATTGCACCTATAAGCCTGCTTTCTCTGCTTAGTTTCACCTCAGCATGTAGCCCTTCTTTCCTCCTAACCTCCACAGTCCTTTTTTCTATTAGTTGTTTTACACTTCGAATATATTGGATGGCATTTATTACAGATGAATCGACTATTTTATAAATTAATTTTTTCGTCGCTATATCTTTCCATTTTTCCTTTATCACTCCTGAACTTCCATTATCTGTTTTAGCAGAAACTTCAAAATACACCTTCTTAGGATCTATATCCTCAGTTTCACTGATCGAAAATTCTGAACCACGCCGATTTTCAGACGAAATTATGGAATCCATTTGATACGTAGCAATACCATACTCTGCTAACCCCTTCTCTATGTTTAGATCAGCAATTATCTCACCCATTTCTGACCAGCTATTTATATTTTTTCCAAAGTAAGTAATTTGTCTTTGTATAATTGATGGGCGTTGTGTCCCCGTACTTTCATAGTCCGGTTCATGCTGCTTTCTTTGTTCGACAGAATTCGATATCGATCCACTTACCAGCCGATTGGTCGTCGCGTAATTCTCTATTGATTTCTCTACTTGTTTATACATACCCTAAACCTTTTTTAATTTTTTAGTGGTTGTTGTAGGCTTTCTTAATTGCCTATAACATCTCAGTCCCTATCCTGTGATCTTTATTCATTTTATTTTTTCATTCATCACTAGTTTTTTACATTTCATTATAACTGTTAAAAGACTATTGCACCTCTAAATATTAATCTCATCTAATGGTGACCTAATATTGCCAAATCCTTTTTGTCGTCATATGTGTATATATCTCCGTAGTTTTCGAACTGGAATGACCAAGCAATACTTGGATATATCTTAAATCAGTACCCCGTTCCAACAGGTGGGTTGCAAATGAATGTCTTAACGTATGTAACGATGCTTTTTCCTTTATTTTTGAGGCATGTAATGCCCGGTAAAATATGTTTCGTAAAATTCGTGTTGAATATGGACCACCATTAGCCCCCTCAAATAAGTATTGTTTCGGCCGATAAATCTGATCATATCCCCGCAACATCAAAAGACCTTTATTAGAAAGTCAAGCTGACCGGGTTCTATTACCCTTCGCTGCACGAACATTCATACATTGACGTGTTGAATCGATATCGTTGATTTTCAAATTCAGCACTTCATTTCTTCTTAATCCGCCAGAATAAATACAATATAAAATTGCTTTATGTTTTAAATTTTTCACTTGAGAGAGTAATAAGGCGACTTCTTCTTCACTCAGAACAACAGGCAATACTTTTTTCTGTCGGGGGGCAGTGATTGCCATATCACTTAACGGGCGCTTCAATACGGGTTGATAGAAAAATTTTAAAGCGTTGATCACTTGCCTTTGATAGGCTGCTGAACATTGCACCTTGTCTACAAGATAAATGAGATACTCGTGAGCTAAACCAGCCCCCGCCCCACAGAGGCAGCCTTAGCCCCCATCACATCCGCTTCCCGCTCCAGTGCCGGACTGTCATTTATCGCCTGCCCGGCAAATTGTGTGGTTGGTGCAACCCGCCCCTGCGCCTGTTGCACCACATGCCAGGCTTCATGGGCAACATGGTGTGCCTGCCCCGGAGCCATGAGGATTCTATTGCCCTGAGCATAAGCATGAGCGTTAAGCTGTGCCGGACGGGGAGAATTGTATGACACCCGCACATGATCCATGCTCATGCCGGAAAGGTGTTCCACCCCGGCTTTGATATGATCCGGCAGCCCGGTATTATTTTTGCGCTGGACCGGCATCGGGGCCGGTTCCTGTTCTTCTTGGTACATAGTGATTTCCTGTTAAAAATACAAACTAGATGTTTACTTAAGTCAGACAAACAAAGTGAACATATAATAGTTTTTCAGCGCTATCGCTGATTGCGCCAGTTGTTCTTTGAGAAACTACATAAACTCAAGCCAAACTGATCATTTCCCGCTTCAAATAGGTAGTGTTCAAATTGCTGATGTTCCGGGCTCGTTCAAACTTTGAATCTTAACAGACTGAAATAGTCCCCACTGTAGTACGGCATTTCTGTGATTTCCGAACCATCTAAATTGGCTCGTTTGAGTTTCCCCCCGTTGCTATCAACGTAATACAGATGATTAGCCGGTAAATCCAACTCTATGTGGCTTGGTTTATTTGCATTCGGGCTGTCTATCAAAGTCTCAACTCCAGAGCCATCTAGGTTCGCACGTAAAACACTCCCATCATTGACAGTTCCCGAGTCGCCATAATAGCTAGTCCAGTAAATTTTGTTGTTCTCTGAATCTACAGCGATCCCACCTGGGGAGTGGCCTGTGATGGTGCTGATATCTTCAAAGTCAGTCCCATCGAGGTTGGCACGATATACATGGTTCCGATCTCCCATGTCTACCCAATAAATCTTGCGATTTTTTAGGTCGAGGCTAAGGTGTCGAGTGTTCCCAAGATGCGCTTCATTCGAGTAAATAGCAGTTTTACCTGAACCGTCCAGGTTAGCACTATAAAGTATGCCTTTGCCTTCCTTGGTAAACCAAAAGCCCCAATCACACCAGTATATTTTCTTTGCGATAGGGTCAATCGCTAGCCCCTGAGTAAGCCCCACCTCAAGAACAGTCTCTGGGTTTGAACCATCAAGGTTTGCCCGCTTAATAAACCCTTCTTTAGAAGATTCATCATATTGCTTCCAATAGATCTTATTCCCTACGGAGTCGACCTCTATCCCATGGATACTTTTATTGCCCACTTCTACCAAGTTAGAGGCTCCACTCTCACCTGGTTGTAAAACTGCTAACCAAGGGCGATTGAAATAATAAATGGTTAGCTTAGTTTGGGCATAGTCTACCCACCCGCCTCTCAGAGTATAACCACTTGCTAACTGGAGTTTAAGTTCACCGGTATTTAGCAGCTTAACCCGGGTTTGTTCACTGCTCAGGACGGATTGAACATCATTTTCGGCGACCATCAATCTTGCATCGATCAACTCACCTCCCGGCATAGAAATAATCGTGTCCTCGGTACCAAGGGTGGGATCAATATAGAGTCTGATAATATCGCCAAAAATTCCGCTATGCTGATCAGGTGAATAATATTCAACACCGATATTTGGGGTTTCCCAAACTGCTGTATCGAGTCGTTTCAATTGACCTTGATGTTGGGTTATTTGAGAATTGACATCGTCTTGCGTAGCAAATTTCGCATCTGCCTGTGTTTGGATTTCAGTGAGCTGCGTTGATAATTGTTTTGGGGAAACGATTTTATCTGTTGTTCCTTGAGAAACATCCGTATCTGTCGCAAAAGGCAGATAATCGGATGCAACCATACCTTTCACTATATTACTGGCGTTTAATTCCATCGTAGAAACAAGAGATTTAAACCAAGTGCTATCAGCGCTAATTTCTAACCCATTTAACCTGATCCCATCTCCAGCCTGATAATTATTGATATCGTTCCGCTTTTGCCATGTCAGTTCCGGATCCGCCGGATTTTCCAGATTAGTGACTGTCCAGATACTATGTAGTAAATCACTGCCCTCCATCACTTCCACAGATAAACCGATAAAGAGCTCTTCATCCGGATTTGAATCAAAATCAGTGGCTAACGTCCACAAGTTACCTTCCGAAGCAACATAAACCCGGTTTTGCTTATTATCTGATTGATTCGTAAATAAAACCCGGTCACCGGTTTTGATTTGATAACTGTCAATCACAGGAAAATCATGACCAGCTGCTAAATTGAAAGAATCAGTCATGACAGTCGCAACACCTTGTTTGAATTTCACGCCAGCCTGAAGCAGCCCGATTTCTTTCTCTAAATTGCTTTTTGTCGAAGAAATCGCATCCTGCATTTGCTTTGGTGTCACCGCCAGATTGGCATCTTTTCCCTGAGTGGCTTCTGCCTGCGTAGCAAAACGGGCGATTCCCGGCTGAGTTTTGTTCGCTTTCACTAACCGTTTATTATCCACCGTACCGGTCGCAATCTCATCCGCATTCAGAGCCGTTAACCCGCTGCCATCCCCTTTCAGGTTTTTTGCTTCCAGCTGGTCACTGAATGTCGCATCTGTCCCTGTAAAAGTATCACCCACCAGAGTATCGGCTTTTACTTGAGTACCCGTAACCGCTCCGCCTTGAGTTAAATCGATCTCAGCGGGTAAATGGGCATTGTTTAGATCGGTGATCTGGCTACCGTTACCTATCAAGGTTTCTGCTTTTACTTGGGTGCCGGTAACTTTTCCACCTTGAGTTAAATCAATTTGAGACGGTAAGTGGTCGTTGTTTAAATCTGTGATTTGGCTACCGTTACCTATCAAGGTTTCTGCTTTTACTTGGGTGCTGGTAACTTTCCCGCCTTGAGTTAAATCAATTTGAGACGGCAAGCGGGCATTATCCAGCGTCCCTTCGGTCAGTCTGGCAGCATCGGGATTGAGAGCTTCATCGATCAATTCGTAAAATTGGGATTGTGTCGGTATTTTACCGGTCTGAAAGTTAGATTTGATGCGTTGTTTGAGATCTTGGTTGTCCATACAAGGTTCCTGATTGATGGGGTGATTCCAACAAAATTACTTCACCATGACCGGGTGTTGATGCTCCAGCCGTGTCACCCGGATTTCCAGCCGGTTGATTTTGTCTTCAAGATGATGTGTTTCCCGGCTGAGCTTTTTGTGCTCAGCAAGAGAACGGTTTTCTATCCGGGCGGCATAAGCCGCCATGATTTTGTTCAGTGGTGTTGTGATATCCAGCCCTATCTGGCGGATGGCAAAGCTGAGTACCAACAGAACGGCACAAATAGCCAGCGCCCATCTGGGAACGGCGTCCATCGAACGCTTATGGATATCCAGTCCTGAACTTTGCTGATGTGCCTGATCCGTTGGTTTTTTATGGGTCATACGCGCCCTCCTGCTCGCCGGTTGGTGAGTCAAAGCGTAATGCAGCACATGATGTGACCTGTTGACACTGAATTAAGAGAGAAGATACCGGAACGTCTGCGCCGAAAAGCAGCCGACGGCTGTGTCGATCACCTGATCCGGATTACGCACCTGTGCATACAGATAATAATCTCCCGCAGAGACCAGATGCCGGTTATCCAGCAGATAGCGGGCAATGTCGTAACAATCTGAGCCGGAGAATGTGACCGGCATACTTTGCTGGTAACTCAGGGCCGGGCTGATACTGAGTGGAATTTCGCCGATCCGGGTAAAAGCGCTGTCTGCCTGAAGCGCCTCTGTCTCTGCGGCCAGATACAGGTCGATCCACACCCAGGCACTCGGATGGCTGTCGCCGGGAAAAGTTTCTGCCGCCAGATTGGTAATTTCACAGCGGCACTCACTGAACAACTGCGTGGTCGCCGAATCGTAAACCGGCGTCAGGGCCGATACACTTAAATTTGCCGTATCCTGCCCGTTTACCGGCAAGGCGGAAAAATCAATCGTATCGCCTTCACTGCCGGCATACAGATATTCACGATCATTGATTTCTGCCGTGACAGCAAAACCTTTGCCGTGATTCGGGCTGGCGTCACTGAAACTGGCATTATTGAAGGTGATACAGGTCTGGCCGCTGTCGAATTTCTTTTGCAGCTGCCGGGAAATATCCCGCGCCTGGCAAGGGGTTTCCCCGCCGCCGTACACGGCGGTTTTTACTTTAATATTCAGACTCATTCTGAGTTCCTTAAATTCTGCGGTGATCAAAAACTGGTTCAGGTGGGTATTTCCCTGATGAAAGAGCATTAATCTAACGAAAGAACATTCACCTGACGAAAAGCATTAACCTGACTGCTCCGATGCCCGATCCAGCATTTTCGCCACCGGTAAAACGGCTGTATTTTTCACCGCTACCGGCACCGAGAGTGACAGCATCAGGCAGGGTTTGGGGGTTGCTCCCATCGCCTGCCAGACCTGACCGCTGACTTTGTCTGCATATTCACTGCCGAACAGTTGCATGCGAACACCGTACAGCGAGGCGTCTGTGTGGGGGGCTGTGAGCATCGGTCCGGGAAAGAAGTCAGATCCGCCGAGCCCGGTGATCAAATAACCGAGCAACAGATGTTCAATCTCTGCGCTGCTGGTTTTGTCCCGGCACCAGACGGTGATCATGTAGCTGATATCAACAAACCGGGGTTCGTATTCGGCAGTCCGTGAAGTTTTACTCTCGTTCAGCCGGGTGCGCCGGGGTTCACTCTGGCGGCGTTTCGTATCTTCTGCCAGACCAATCAGATAGCAATTGACCGTTGGTGTAGAGCCCAGTGCCGCGATAAAGTCTTTGTCCGGCGCCAGAAAACTGATATTCACGCCCCCGGCTTTGTCGAGTTTGAGGACATGCTGTTCGAGAAGCGCCCGCAGATCTTTCTGTATTTTTTGCAGGATGAGTGCATCCATAGCGATTCCTTGTGAAATGTCGTGATCAGGAGGTGACGTTGCGTTCGGTCCACGCCGCCAGATGGTGGGCTGCAATAAACCCGGCGCTCTGTTTATCCAGTTCACGCTGTAGTGATTTGCCCAGCTGGGCCTGAGTGATTTGTGGCGTGCGCTCCATCAGTGCAAACAGACAGGCCCGTTCCGCGATATTATGAATTTGTGACGGTGACAGGTCGAAGTGCTCGATCAGATAGTCCATCTCGATCTGGTCAGCCGGTTGCAGCTCACCTTGCCAGACGTGTTGCCACAACTTCTTCCGGTGCAGTTTATCCGGAAGCGGAAATTCAATCACGGCGGTGAACCGGCGCAGAAATGCATCATCAATATTGGCTTTGAAGTTAGTACTGAGCAGCAGCACGCCCTGATATGTTTCCATCCTTTGCAGCAGATAACTGACGCCCATATTAGCGTTTTTATCATGGCTGGATTCCACTTCGCTGCGCCGGGCAAAAATGGCGTCGGCTTCATCAAACAACAGCACGGCTTTCTGTTTTTCCGCCTGATCAAACAGATTGGCGAGGTGCTTTTCGGTTTCTCCAATCCATTTGCTGGCAACATTTGCCAGATTAACCTTATACAGCGGCAGACACAGCTCACCGGCGATGGCCTCTGCTGCCATCGATTTACCCGTGCCCGGCGGCCCCCAGAACAGCGCCTGAGTACCGGAGAGCCTCCCTGGCACCTGAGCCGCCAGCTGAGAATGAAAACGTATCCTTGCCAGCAATTCTTCGGCCTGAGCCAGAGCATCCGCGGTCAAGACCATATCGCTGAAGGTAAACCGAGGCAGCGTAAAGGTTGCCAGCCCTTGTGTTGCTCCGTGCATGCGTTGCAGGCAGGCTTGCTGAATCGCGTGCGTGGTCAGCGGGCTGTCCTGCTGTATCAGGGAATCAAGCACCGTTGTCATTTGCGTGGTACTCAGCGGATATCGTTCTGCCAGCAGCTGTGCATCGCTGTCACTTAAGATGTGAGTGTCTGTCCCGATAAAGATAATGTCGTCTGTCCCGTCATCTTCACCGTCATCTTCATGAGTGCCTGTCCCGATAACGCGGTTTCCGGTGGCCGCCTCTTCTGCCGCTTTCTAAATCAAAGCCTGCCAGCCTTTCGCCCGTTGTTGTGTGGTTGTTTGCAGGTAAAAACGTTGCACCGGATAACATCGGATGGTGTGTACAAACCAGGACGATGTGGTCGCCTCAGTGCCTAAAGATAAGCCTGATGGTTGTCCGCTTGTATGCGGGGCTGCGCTCTGATCGCAAAACAGCAGGATCTGTGGTGATGCGATCAGCCATCCGGCCAACACTCTCAAGGCTTCAGAGGTGTCACAGTCTTCAGCCAGTGTCGGCCAGTAAAGCGCTTGTGTGGCGGCCAGAGTACTGAGCCGGGCAGCCAGCAGTGCCTGACGAATCATGGGAGTCGCCTGATGATATTCCTGCACCCCATGCAGCCGCCACAACACGGTTTCATCATCTTGTGAAGCCGATGACTGGAGCAAGGCCTGAATAAACGCGCTTTTTTCGCGGTAGTCCTGCGCTTCAGCATGGATCACATTGATGCCCGCTGACGGCATGCTGAATTGGTGCTGATACACCACGCTTGCAGCCGGGCCGGACAGACACGCTGCCCGGCTGAGCCAGGCCTGAGAGGTCTCATATGCCGTTGATTGGGAATAGGCCCGGTTCATCAGGGCAAGTAACGCCCCGGCGACATTCAGCGGTTGATGCAGTGGATTCTCCGGATCCTGCCCAATCAGCAGGCCATGTTGTATCAGCGGACAGTCCGGCAGGACCAGATTGACCCGGTTTGAGGGAAAATCATCGCCCTGCGTTGCCGGAATCAGCGATAATGCCCGTTCAGCGCTGATTCCCGGACCTTGCTCGTACCAGCTTAATCCCGAATAAACCGCCAAGAGATCCGGTTCCAGCTGAAACAGAAAGACCACGGCCAGTAACGCAGCTTCCGCATCTTTCAGTGAGAAGTGCCGGATCAGCAATTTCCAGTGGGGTGTCTGTAATAAACCTTCCAGTGCGTTGAGCTGATAGGTCTGCGCGGCGGTGATTTGAGCAGCATCGCTTTGTTCCGACAGCACCAGACCAAGCTGATACAGTGCTGCGGCAAGCTGTTGTTCCGACTGTTTCAGTTCTGACCATTCCGGTTCAGACCATGCCAGTGTATGCCATGAGCGCTCGTCACTGTCCGGGGCTGCGGAGACTGAGCATGTTTTTGGGTCAGACATCGGTATTGCCCTGTAACAGCTGAATCAGGTCTTCAGCCCGTTTTCCGACCTGAGCAGCCCAGCGTGAATCGCGCATTTCAGTGGCGGCCTGCGCCGTGTCTCCGGCTTCCAGCGCAGCTAACATCCGTTTAAACTTCAGCAGTCCCCCCATGCCGAGGTTAAACGCCATGTTCATCAGCACAATCTGCTGACATTCCGGTAATGCCTGACACCATGGCAATGCGTCATTCACCTGTTGATACACAGACTGTAAGTCATGCTCCAGTAACAGCATGGCTTCTGCTTCGGAAATTCCGGCGTCATCTAAGTTCCGGCCAACGCCAATGGTGAGTTTGCCGGCAGTACAGCGATATGGCTGTAAGCGAAGGCCTTCGTGACGGATCAGGAGTTCCCGGTGATATTGAATCGCTTGTTCGGTGAGCTTCATCTCAGTTCCTCAGTTTTGATAATCCAGGTGGGAGGCAGTGAAACCAGCATCGATTGGTTCAGCTGGCTGACTTCAATCGCAACTTGTTGCTTCCCTTTTATTTCAGTCAGAATGCCGCTCATCTCTTTGAGCGGCCCTTTAATGACCGTGACCTTGTCACCTTTTACATAATGACTGGCGATTGATGTGGTTGATTCACAGGCTTTGAGCACGGTACGTATCCGGTTGATCTGCTGTTGTGGAATGGTGACGGGATAACCGCCAAAGCGCAGAAAATAAGCAAAGCCAGGCAGTGTTTTTACAAGATGTAATCCATGGATGTCGCTGCAGACAAACAGGTAAGATTTAAATAAAGGTTCATGAATAATTTTAGTGCGATCGCTCCAGTTCCGTGTTGATGCACTCAGGGGAAGAAAAGTGTCAAAGCCTCTTTCGTTGAGCCGTTGTGACAATTTCTTCTCAGCATGAGAACGGGTATAAATGGCATACCAGTGCCGTTTCGTCTTGTCGTCATCCATCTGAATCTCTCTTTCTCAGAATGTCAGGCAGGCTCCGCCGGGTCAGTCCCATTGATGGCTGGTTATTCTTCTGTTCGCGTGACTACTTTGCGTTGTGTATTAAGACGGTCTGCGCTGATGTTTGTGAAAAGTGCCTGAAAAAAACGGGTAAAAAAATTGAATCGGTCAGCATGGAACCAGATGACGGAGCCGGGCTCTGGCGAGCTGAACTCTTTTTCTGACATTCGCTTGTGAGATCTGCATTTGTTCTGCGATTTCGGGATAATCCATTTCCTCGATAAAACGGTGATGGATAACTTTTTGCAGCTCTGGTGAGAGACAGTGAATGGCTTGATCGAGTTGTTCCAGTAGTTTGTCGCGTTGAATCCCCTCTTCCAGTGATTCTGTGGCGGTGGATGAAAAGAAAAACTGGTTTGGACATGCGGTTGCGATATCACACAGCTGTAATTGTTTTTTTTGATCGCGCCGGATATCAATACAAATGGTATACGTGAGCTTACACAACCATGAGTAAGGATTGCGAATGGGTTCTTTGGTTTCGGTGAAATAACGGTAAGATTTTTCCCTTGCCTGTGAAAGTGCATCTTCAACCTGAGCATAATTACCATTGAGCCAGCGCAGGCAGCAATGACGCAGCCGGGATTGATACTCTGACCACAGTGGCCAGAATGAATCGGAGGTCTTTTCCTTTTTTTTATGAATAAGTAATAACACTGTCTTTTCTCCTTGTTGTTGAGGGAAAAGACGTGAGCCATAAAATAATGTGAATTCATGCATATAAAGACTTGCCATTTTTTGACACAGATCTCATATATATCATGAAATAAACAGTATTTAATCGATAGAAATTAATCTTGTTGCATATTTTGGTTGTTATTTGAACGAATGACTGTTATGGAAATGTAAAAATATCAGGCAGAAAAGAAACTCTGCCTGATCCATATAAATGGAATAATGAACGAAGGAAACCGAAAAAAGAAAATTTCATGTGCAGGGTCCGCAGACCCTGAACTCAACCGGGTAATTTGTCCGTCCGGGTTTGACAAACCATGCGCCAGTTTCGCGGCAGGATGCGGGTTTCACCCGTGATTGTGACACTGTCATGGAAAACGATGTCCGTCGATGACCGGCCAATCATCAGATCAAACTCTCCCGGTTCGACAATTCGCTGATATTGATGATTGGTGAAATTGAGCATATCCACGGGCAGTGTGAAATGAACCCGCTGACTCTCCCCGGCGGACAATCTGACTTTGGCAAACCCTTTCAGCTCGCGGACCGGCCGGACCAGCGAAGCGACTTTATCTCTGACATACAGCTGTACCACTTCATCTCCGTCATATTCCCCGGTGTTCGTCAGGGTCACTGAGACTTCAATGTCACCGGTCTGCGGCACGCTGTGTTGTTTGATGTCAAAGTCACTGTAATCAAACCGGGTGTAGCTCAGGCCGAAACCAAACGGATAGCGGGCTCCGAAATGATAGGCGATCGGTGTGCCGCCGCTTTTTAGTTTGTGATTGTAGTAGTACGGCACTGCGCCGACATTTTTGGGGAAAGAAAGGGTGAGTCTGCCGCCAGGATTGATCTTGCCACACAGGATATCCGCAATGGCTTCTGCACCTTCCTGACCGGGCGCCCAGCCGTACAGAATCGCGGCCGCCTCTTCTTCTGCCCTGCCCAGCTGATACGGTCTGCCGCCGGTGACCAGCACAACAACAGGTTTGCCGCTGTCGAGTGCAAAGTCGATGAGCGCCTGCTGAACGCCGGGGAGTTGCAGGCTGTCTGTATCTGAGCCTTCTCCGACGGTCCCGGTCTGAAATAATCCGGCCAGATCACCGACACAAACCACAGCCACATCACAATCATCAATGACCGCTTTTGTTTTGATAATGCCGGACTGATCCTGCGATATCGGTGAGGTCATTGTTTGGGCAACAGCCAGATCGACATCGCCGGGAAATACCGGTGCATTGGCGTGTCGTTCTGTCAGGATATCACACCCTTTTTCGTATTTGACGTGGTCAAAACGGGCTTCAAGCGCTTGTTTCAGGGTCTGCACTGGTTGACCTGTCTGATCACCGGTTTTGCTGAGAATCAAATGTACCGGAAAGCTGTATCCACCGAGCAGAGCCAGTGGATCGTCAGCAGTTGCACCAAGCACTGCCAGTTTGATCCCGGTTGATAAAGGCAGTAAATGATCATTTTTTAAAAGTACAACCGATTCGCTGGCAACCTGATAAGCCAGTGTGCGTGCCTGGGGTGTTTGCAGATTGCCTGCGGCTACGGGCTCGCAGTAAGGCTGCTCAAATAAGCCAAGCTGAAATTTCCAGCTCAGGATACGGGAGACAATTTCATCAATTTTTTCTGGTTTGATCAGACCGGCTTCCAGTGCCTGCATGATATGCGCTGCACAGGCACTGTCCGGTAGTTCCACATCCAGCCCGGCATTGAATGCAAGCGCAGCCGCTTCGGCTTTGTTTCCGGCAATCGCATGATGGGAATGAAGCAGCTCAACGCCGCCGTAATCCGCGACAATCAAACCGTCGAAGCCCCATTGTTGCCGGAGAATGTCTGTCAGCAGAAAATGTGACGCATGGCAGGGCTCTCCATCGATATCATGGTAAGCGGGCATGACAGATGCGGCTTTGCCCAGTTTGACGGCCATTTCAAACGGTAGCATAAAGGTATCATTGAGCTCTTTAAATCCAAGGTGAACCGGTGCGTGGTTGCGGGCACCTTCACTGAAAGAATGGCCGACATAATGCTTGAGCGTGGCACAGACCGAACGATCACTTCCCTGAAGTCCCTGAACATAGTTTGTTGCCAGTACGCCGACCAGATACGGGTCTTCGCCCATGGTTTCTTCGGTTCTTCCCCAGCGGACATCGCGGGAAACATCCAGCACCGGTGCCAGCCCTTGCCGGGCTCCTGCTTTTCTGACCTGTTCAGAAATAGCCCGGCCCGTTGCCTGAATCAGTGCAGGGTTCCAGGTATGACCGTAATTGAGCGATGAAGGAAATAAGGTTGCGCCTTCTGCCATCAGTCCGACCAGACATTCCTCATGGGGTATCGCGGGAATCCCCAGCCGGGTTTCTTCGATCAGAAATTTTTGCAGCTGGTTTAATGCGGCAACCCCTTCCGCCGCTGAGACGGAATGGGTTCCCAGTGGCCGGGTGATTTGCCCGATCCCCTGACTCAGACGTTGCCTGACAGATTTCTGTGCGTCGTTTTCACCGATTTCCAGTTCGCGATCTTCATGATCGCCATTGTCTTTCAGAATCAGCCACTGCGCACCCATCTGGGCTATTTTCTCTTCAGGCGTCATCCGGGATAGCAGGTCTGCAACCCGTTCCGGGATTGATACATCGGGGTTTTTGTATTTTTCCATAGTTTCACCACATCATCGATAATCGCTTGAAACCACTATGTCAGAAAGCGGGTCTGAGTTCTGACCCGCGGTTTGTGATTACCAAATAACGACCGTGATTTACCAGATTCATAATGTTTGTGACGATGATGTTTGTGATGATGATTGCTGCCGGAACTTACTGGGTGAAATCCCGACTTCTTTACTGAAAACCTGCGTCAGATAAGACTGTCCGGGATAACCACACTGACGCGCGACACTGTCTAACGTGTCTTTGGTTTCTTGCAGCAGCAACTTTGCACGCTTGAGCCGGATTTTGGTCAGATACTGATGAGCGGTCATGCCATGAATATCCAGAAATCTGGAGTCCAGTGTTTTTCTTGAGATCCGGCAGTGATCGAGTACCTGCTTGATTTTAATGTTGGAATGAAAGTTATTTTGCATGAAAAGCTCGGCCTTACTCACCAGTTCATCGGTATTTCCGTCATGCATTGTGGTTGCCGCTTCAAAAAAATGAGTCGGGCTGTATGTCAGGCGCAGACGCCTTTTAAAGCGGATCATTTTTATCAGGGTGTCTACACAAAACCGGCCCAGTTCATAGGGGTTCAGATCGACAGAGCTGAGGGGTAACGGGGAGATAAGCCGTTCAGTATCATCACTGTCCGTGCCAATAATGGACACTTCACCGGGAACATCGATACAGTGATGAGCACAGTACTGGGCAAGTTTTCGTGCTGCGCGGTCTGAAGAACAATAAACCCCGACCGGAAACTGCCTGTGCCGGATTGCTTCAAAAATGTCCTCTGCATAATCCAGGTCTGTGCCTGAGATTAACCGTTCAAAAGCGGCTTTTCTCTCCTGTCCCCAGGGTTGCATGGCATCCTGCTCATTGGCGAAAAAGCTCACGCAGGTTAATCCGCCTTCAATGAACCGCCTGAGCGCAGCATTTGCCAGTGAGGTATTGTCGACCACAACGGATGACATCTCCCCGGAAAAATCGTGCCGGTAATGATTCGAATAGACCAGTGTTTTTGCTTCACATGTCCGGACGATCCGGCGAAATTGCCGCTTATCATAGTCAGCAATAATATAATCCCATGATTCTCCGGCTAATTCCCGGAGTGCCGTGCCTGATTCAAGATGTAAACTGACCTTCAGTTTGGTTTCATCCAGTTTTGCCTTGATTCCCTGTAACACTTGGCGGTCAAAGTACATCATGCTATCAAGAAGTAATAAAAGCCGTTTCATTTTTTTATTTGCTCTTTTGTTATTATTTATCCCGTTTCATATTATTTTCGCATAAAAATACCCCATTAAGTCATGGGGTATGCCTGCGGTATTTGCTCAGTATCGCGGGGAGCTTAGTCGCGGGGAGCCTAACTGAGTTTCGCATGGTGTGGCTGTGCGATACTTTCTCTTTCTCTTTCTCTTTCTCTTTCTGGTTCTGCCGGATTTTCTGTTTCATGCCGGCTCAGACAATGTCTGATCTGCTGTACTTTGTCATTATCCAAATGATAGAACATCATAATAATAGCCAGAGATATAAAAATAATCCCCGGAATCACTGTAAAAAGCAGGTTAATTGCGTTCATTGCTGAATCTGTCTGCTGAGTGGCGCCACCGGTATAGCCAGCGGCGGCCAGAATCCAGCCAACAGCTGCCCCACCAATGGCAATACCCAGTTTAATGGCAAATAAATTGGTTGAAAAAACCATGCCACTCAGAGCCCGGTTACTGCGGTATTTTTCGTAATCAACAATATCAGACATCATACTCCACAGAATCGGGGTGGTTGCCATTTGCACGAAGCCTAACAGTGCAACCAGCAGGAAAACCATCTCAATATGGTGAGGATCGACAAAAAACAGGGCACACGACAGCAAGCCTGAAATGACAATCAGAATGCGGTAGATCTGTGGTTTATTGAAGCGTCCCAGCACTGGGTCAGAAAGAATCGCACCAATGATGTTGGCGACCATTCCCGTCACCATGAGTGCAGTAGCCAGTTCGGGCCGGCCCATGACACTCTTCACATAATACATGGTTGAAGCACCCTTGAGGACAACGCCGGTGAGCAGAACGACATTCAGAATAAACAGCACCCGCCACTGGTCATTTTTCAGCAACAGTTTTAAGTCCTGCCATACCGACTGGTTTTGTGATTCAGTGTCCAGACAGCGTTCTTTGGTACAGGCAAAGCTGAAGAAGAACAGAACAATTGCGCCGATACCCATCACAGCCATTGCTCCCATGTATCCTTTTTGCTCGTTTCCCTGCCCGATCACATCGACCAGCGGTAGTGCCACCATCGCAACGACAAGCCCGCCTGCGGTGCTGAGTGCAAAGCGATAAGACTGCAGCGAGGTTCTTTCCCGCGAGTCATTGGTCAGGGTATTGGCCATGGCACAGTAAGGCACGTTAATTGCGGTATACATCAGTGTCAGGAAAATATAGGACACATAGGCATAAATGATTTTTGCAGTGCTGCCTGCATCGGGTGTATAGAATGTCACCATACAGGCCAGACCAAACGGAATTGCCATCCAGAGTAAATAAGGCCGGTAGCGGCCATGTTTTGAGTGCGTCCGGTCGACGATGGCCCCCATTAACGGGTCGGTGATGGCATCAATACAACGGACCAGAAGAAACATCGTCCCCATATGTGCCGGGGACAAACCGTAGATGTCGGTGTAGAAGTAAGCCAGAAACAACATGACCGTCTGCCAGACAAAGTTGCAGCCGGTATCTCCTGCGCCATACGCTATTTTTTCTTTTACAGATAGCTTGATTGTATTCATTGCTTATCCTCCGGAGGAGTCTTCACGTGATTGGACCTGAACACTATGACGAATCAGAGAAGAAATATCTGATTACTGCTCCGCTATTACAAAATATGAAATACGAATTACGAAATATATAATGTCGGTAAATCAATTCCTGCTGAACATGCATCATCAGGTGACTTGGGTATATTGTGCGATATGTATCACACAAAGACGTGCTTTTTTAATTACACTGTCATCCTTGTGTAAATAAGTACCTTGCTTAATTTGTTGCGAACGCTGTATTATTTACGATTGTTTTGATACCCAAACACCCTCAATCATGCATCTTCAGGTTGTTTGGGTATATTTCTGCCTCCGTTGTGACCCATTGAGTAAAAATATGATATTCAGACAGAAACTCCACTCTCATGGTTGGTATATCCTCTTTAATTCACTGATATTAATTGCTGTTTCATTACGCTATCTTTCTTTTTTGCCTGAGTGGCCGGTTGATTTTCTCGGCAATGTGTATCTGGTTGTTTCTGTGATCGGCCAGATGACATTACTCGCTGCTATTTTCGGTGCCTTATCGATCCTGTTTCTGTTTTTGCCTGGCTGGTCTAAAACCATGATGCAGGCAACGGTGGCGACGTTAGGAATCAGCGCGCTGTTTATCGATACCAGCGTTTTTTCTTTGTATCGTTTCCATATCAATTTTGTTGTGTTAAATCTGGTCTTGTCAGGGCAAATCGTTACGTTTCCCTGGGTTGTCTGGGCGACAGTGATTGGTGGTGTCTCAGTGTTGTTTGCAGCGGAATTATGGCTGATTCGCTGGCTGGATACGCGTCCGGCATTACTTAGCTTTAAGCTGGGCCGGAAATTTGCGCTGATTGTTTTTTGCTGCTTGCTGTCAACTAATCTGATTCATATCTGGGCCTCTGCGAATGTGTATCGTCCTGTCACCACACTCACCCGGTATCTGCCGCTGTTTTATCCGGCCACCGCGAACTCATTAATGAGGAAAATGGGTTGGGTTGACAGAGAAGCGATTGACCGGAAAAAGGCGATGCGGATGCAGACGAAAACCAGCCTGAATTACCCGCTCAATCCACTTGAAACCAGTGACGTGAAAAAACCGGTCAATATCATGTTACTGGCGATAGATACATGGCGGGCTGATGCATTTTCTCAGGAAGTGACACCAAATATGTGGCAGATTGCGCATCAACATCATGCGGCTCGCTTCAACAATCACTTATCAACCGGTAATGCGACACGGGCGGGTATTTTTGGTTTGTTTAACGGCATTCCGAGTACTTACTGGCAATCTTTTCTGGCGAATACTCAGCCTTCCCTGCTGATTCAGCGCTTACAGGCACTGAATTATAATATGGGCATTTTTACTTCGGCGCGCTTAAATCATCCTGAATTTGATAAAACGGTCTTTGCCAGTATTCCAAATGTCCGGATTGGGACAATTGGCGGCAGAAATTACCGCAGAGACCAGAAAATGACCAAAGACTGGATCAATTGGTATAAGAACAGAGATAAGACCCGGCCAACATTTTCATTTTTATTCTACGATGCGGTTCATGGGTTTGATTTTCCGCCGACCTATCCACATAAATTTACCCCGATGTGGTCAAAGGTAAATCACCTTGAGCTCAATAACGATACCGATCCGGATTTATATTTCAATTTGTATAAAAACAGCGTTAATTTTGTGGATAGTTTAGTGAAAAAGGTTTTTGCTGAATTGCAGGCCTCTGGTGAACTGGATAATACCCTGGTGATTCTGACCAGTGATCATGGTGAGGAAATGAATGATAACAAGCTGAATTTCTGGGGACACAATGGTAACTTTACCGATGCTCAGGTGAAAGTTCCCTTTGTTGTATTTGGTCCCGGATTTGATCAAAGCAAAACATCATGGGATCCCAATACGGTGACCAGCCATGCGGATATGGTGCCGACATTAATGAAACATTATCTGGGTGTGACGAATCCTGTCTCTGATTATTCCACCGGTGTCGATTTACTCGGAGAGGAAATAAAAAGAGACTGGATAATTTCTGCTAAATACAGCGGCTATGCAATTATCACAAAAGATACGATTCTGGAAGTTTTAGGCAGCGGGGATTATTCATTAATGGATAAAACCAACCGTCCTTTAAAAGATCAGAACATCAATTACCAACATGTGCAGCAGGCGCTTGAACAAATCAGCCGTTATTATCGATAGTGATTACTGGTAAGTAACTGAGTTTTTTGTCTTGTTTTGTCATTTTGTCATATTGATATCAGACACCTGCGCTAAATTGCTTTATTGTGTCGCAGCCGGTTGAAGTTGTTTGTGATTGAGAGACGCCCTGATGATTTCAGGGCGGAAGATACTCATCCGGTTCAAAATAATATTTTATTGCTGTTTTTTTGGTTGTTCATTCATGGTGTGGAATTCATTTTATTTATGTGTAAACGGATTTTATTTTTAGCGATCCCGTTATTGGTCAGTCAGGTCAGTTTTGCTGAAGTTCAGAGCCGCCCTTTCCGGGTTTATCCGACATCCCCTTATCAGTCAACATCACTGGCGACTCAGCTGCGTTCGGCTTTTCCTGAAGAGCATACAGAGATTTTTCTGAGTGGCAGCATGTCGAGTGTCTGGGCTCAGAGTGATGGTTTTAAACTGGACTATTATCAAAATCAGACGATTGGCGGTGTCGCGTGGCGGCTTAGCCCGAGAATGAGTGCTGAGCTGAAATATCAATATGCCTGGGCCGGTAATAACGGACTTGATTCGCTGACTTTTAGCTTTCATGACCTGTTTGGTATCAGCCAGAACGGGCGATCAAGCGCAGGGAAACATCAATTTAATATCGATAGTCCCACATATGGTTATTCTATTCATGACTTTGAAGGCGAAGTGATGGCGAATGCCATCCATGGATATCTTCAATATCAGGTTTTTACGTTGGGAAATCAGGCTTTGTCTGTGGGCGGAAGTCTTTATTTTAATGACGTGAATGATTCACCATTTGAAACCGCCAGCTTTGAACAAGGTGCACAGATTAACTACTCGTTGCTTTACGGCCCTCATTCATTTTTCTCAACCTTTGGACTGACTTATCGCAGCGATGATGTATTAAACACCATGCCGGTTAAAAGCTTTACGACGGCCTGGGCACTGGGTTACGGACGGCGCTTTACCCGGAATCAGGAGCTGATGTTTCAGTATCACGGGTTTGAAGGCGTGCTGAAAGATACCAGTGAATTTTCCAAACCGTCACATGAAGTTGTTCTGGGTTATCGTTATTACTATTACCAGTCTATGTTTGAAGTTTCCGCCACTGAGAATATCGTGAATATGGATAATTCAGCCGATATTGCTTTCAGTGCCGGGATTCGTTTATTCCTTTAACGGGTTCATGTGACTCAGATGATCAGAGCATTTCCCGGCTGTCAGACAATGCTCCCGATACCGCTTTTATTCAGCTGCACACAATTATTCAGCTGTAAACAATGCGGTTTCCAGGTCCTGAATCAGATCGTCCACATTTTCTATTCCGGCAGAGTAGCGGATTAAACTTTCCGGAATGCCGGTCCGCGCCCTTTCTGCGGCATTTAATTCTGCATGGCTGGTTGTTTTAGGCAGACCCGCCAGTGTTTCGACGGAGCCCAGACTCCCTGCCCTGTGTGCAATTTTCAGCTGGTTGAGCACTTTGATCGCCTGATAGTCATCGCCTTTCACCGTGAAACTCAGGATCCCGCCAAACCCGTTCATCTGCGCTGCGGCGATGAGATGATCCGGGTGTGTTTCCAGTCCCGGATAAAAGACATGGCCTGTTTTCGGATGATGTTCAAGATAGCGGGCGATAGCCAGTGCATTTTCATTATGGCGCCGGATACGGAGTTCCAGTGTTTTCATACCACGTAAAATCATATAAGCAGATTGTGCATCCAGCGCTGCGCCTGTAATTTCTTTATAAGTGAGGATTGTACTGATGAGTGCCCGGCTGCCAACCGCCAGTCCGCCCATCGCATCTGAATGTCCATTGAGGTACTTTGTCGCGCTGTAGACGACCAGATCGGCACCGAGCTTTAAAGGTTGCTGATTGATGGGTGAAGCAAAAGTGTTATCGACAATGACAATCGCGCCATGTTGATGTGCGTATTGAGAGATGCGGGCCAAATCGATGATCTTAAGCGTCGGATTGGTTGGTGTTTCCAGATAAACGATCTGACATCCTTCGCTAATAGCAGATTCGATTGCAGCATAATCGGTCGTGTCACACCAGCAAATCTCAACATTGAGATTTGGCAGATAATCGAGGAAAAGTTTGTTGGTTCCGCCATAAATGTCTTTAATTGTTACGACCCGATCGCCTGGCTTTAATAATGCAAAAAGCGTATTGCTGATCGCAGCCATACCGGTAGAAAAACTGGTTGCAGCTTCGCCGCCATCCAGTTGGCAGATTTTTTCTTCCAGCACATTGACCGTTGGATTTCCGCTTCTGGAATAAGTATACCCGGATTTGGTACCATCAGCGACATCGAGCCATGATTCTACATCTTCAAATCCAAATCCGACGGAATGAAATATAGGTGTAGCAATAGCCCCATAGGGGGCTGGTTGATGTTCTCCACTCCATACGGATAAAGTACCAGGCTTAGCGATACCTTTCATTTTTGCTGTCTCCACATATTTGAAGAGATAAAAATATCACAGAGATTTTATGGCCGGCGGAAAAATAAGGTATTGTGATGCGGTTAAGTTGCAATTTTATAGGTTGAAATGAAGTTATAGTGCATTGGATATATCGTTTTAATGATCTGAGATTCTAACCCGGTTACGACAACATTCCGGGTTAGATCGTTTGTCTTTTGTTTATCATCCGATGATATCAAGGTCAGGGCCCGCAGGCACAATCCCATTCGGATTCAGGGCTTTAATCGAGTAATACCCATGCTTGATATGGTCAATTCTTACCGTATCACGAATTCCCTCAATTTCGAGAATACGCTGAACATACTTCGATAAGAATGGCATATCCGCGATTTGATTCCGGTTACATTTGAACAAGCCATAATAAGCAACATCAAAACGGATGAGAGTGACAAAAGTCCGGATATCCAGTTCAGTGATATCTGCCCCCAACAGGTATTTCCGGCCATCAGATAATTGTTTTTCAAGCATATCCAGCATACTAAATACCCCATTGTAAGCTTCTTCGTAAGCAAACTGGGTACTGGCAAATCCGGCTTTATACACGCCATTATTCAACTGGTCGTAAACTTTGACACTTTGTTCATCAATTACCTGCTGTAATGCGTCCGGACGAAGATTGAGCGTTGAACCCGTCAGATGGTCGAAGGCACTGTTAAGCATTTTTATGATATCGGCAGATTCATTATTCACAATCGTTCCCAGCTTTTTATCCCACAGAACCGGGACAGTTGCCCGTCCGGTGAATTCTGGCGCGACCTGAGTATAAAGCTGATGAATATATTGATGTCCGTTCAGTTCATCCGCATGAGAGCCAGGGAAGCCATCAAACTGCCAGCCCTGATCGGTCATGACCGGATTAACAACGGTGACAGTAATATAATCCTGCAGCTGCTTCAGCGCTCTGACCATTAATGTTCTGGATGCCCAGGGACAAATATACCCAACATAAAGGTGATAACGACCTTTTTCTGCTTTGAACCCGCCCTCTCCGGTTGGACCGGGTTCACCATCTGGTGTAATCCAGTGACGAAACTCAGAAACCTGTCTTACAAAACGGCCCTTATCATCTTTTGCCTGAACTGGCGTCCAGTCTTTTGTCCATTTCCCATTGACTAACATAGCTTTCCCCTCCGGATTGTTCTTTGAAATGATTCGTGTGTCTATCTAAACGATGTCTGAATGTCGGTATTAGCGGCGTGTTAAACGTGAAACAATCCACTGGTCAACAGAGATGCGTCCGGCCCCTTGGACAAGGAGAAAAAGACAGATAACCAGTAGTGATAACGCATATTCGTACCCATTATTTTGTAAAAACAACCCGTTATGGATATGAACTGAGAATATAGCCATAATCATCGTAAAGGCTGTTACTGTTGCGGCCGGGCGGGTCAGTAAACCAATCAGTAATGCCAGTCCGCCAAAAAACTCCCCGCTTCCGGCCAGAAGTGCCATGATGTATCCGGGCTCAAGGCCAATACTTGCCATCCATTTCCCGGTTCCTTCAAGACCGTAGCCACCAAACAGGCCAAATAATTTTTGCGAACCATGTGCCATAAAAATAATACCGGCCGGGACACGCAGAATGAGTGGTGCAAATGAAGGTGCAGAAGTCAGAAGCCGGGTTAACAATTGTGTGTTCATCGAAAATTCCTCATAACAAAATGGTTATCTGTGCTGTGAGGTTTAATTTACACTGGGTTATTTTATTGATAAATGCTCTATCTGTTTAATGATTATCAATGTAATATTTATAATCTAAACTGAAGTCACCTGAAAACACCGGTTTCCAGCCAGAGAAGCGTATCGTTGAGCTGAAACCCCGGCATCTCTGCTGTTCCTCTGAAATTGTATAAGGAAGCATCACATGGATAAACTCGAAACAATGAAGGCATTTTTAGCTGTCGTTCAGGAGGGTTCCTTCTCAAAAGCATCTGAGAAACTGAATTTATCCCCTCAGCTGGTCAGTAAATATGTTTCATGGCTGGAAGAGAAGCTGAAAACCCGTTTGCTGAACAGAACGACCCGCAAAGTCAGTGTGACAGAAGCTGGCCGGGCCTATTTTGAAAGATGTCAGCAGATTCTGATTGATTTGGAAGAAACAGAAAATTCTCTGTCGAATCTTGAGCAACACGTGTCAGGAACTTTGACTGTAAGTGCGCCGATGTCTTTCGGGACCCGTCATCTGGCACGGCTGTTGGTTGATTTTCAGCGAACGTATCCGGAGGTTGAAATTGACCTGCAACTGACAGATGCCAAAGTAGATATTGTTGATCAGGGAATTGATGTTGCTATCCGCATTGGTCATTTGAAAGATTCTTCATTAATCGCAAAAAAAATCACACCAATCCGCTTGTCGATTTGTGCTTCACCAGATTACCTGACTCAATATGGAGAACCCGCTTCACCGGATGAACTGGTGGAGCACAGCTATCTGAAATATGCCTACACGGAAGAAAATTTTGTTTTCAGTCAGTTTGATCAACATGCGGCCAAACTGCGGCTAAGACACACAATTACAGCCAATAATGGCGACCTGCTGATGAATGCTGCAGTGCATGGTGGCGGCATCATTATCCAGCCGACCTTTATTACCGGTGAAGCCATTGCACAAGGGCAGTTAAAAAGAATTCTGACGGGTTATGAACCTTCTCCATTGAATATGTATGCCGTTTATGCGCACCGAAAATTCTTAGCCAGTAAGGTCAGAAGCTTCGTTGACTTTGTGGTGCAATATTATGGTGACATACCGTACTGGGATCAGTACTGAAGTTTGATGCGATACGCGGTTAGTCCTGATTGAGGTAGCTCATGACGACTTCATCAATATGATGACTGCGAAATGGCTTCACAATCCAGTCATTCATCCCTGCATCAAGGCACCGTTGTTTATCTTCAGGTGTTGAATGTGCGGTTAAAGCGATAATAGGTGTCCCGATCCCTTTTGCTCTCAACTTTTGCGTAGCTTCGATGCCATCCATGACTGGCATCGAGATATCCATCAGAATTAAATCAAACTGCTCTTCGGTATCCACAATCTCAAGCGATAGCTGTCCATTATCGACAATTGTGACATTGTAACCCATTTGCGTTAACAGGAGCTGGATGACAACCTGATTGGTCCGGGTATCTTCCACAACCAAAATGTTTCCCGATGATTTCACTGGCAGAGTCCTGATATCCTGTTCATTCGCCTGCTCTTTGATAATTCTCTGCATTTGTAATGGCAGTGTGATGGTAAACACGGTCCCTTTTTTCAGCTGACTGCTGACCTGAATATAACCATCCATCAGTTCTACCAGGTGTTTGGTGATGGCCAGCCCCAACCCTGTGCCGCCGTAATTTCGGGTCCGGGTATTGTCAACCTGCATAAAAGGTTCAAACAGCTGATTTAATGACCCGGAATCCATACCGATACCGGTATCTGCAACCTGAATCTTTAACAGCTGCTTCTCAGAGCGAATGTGAACCGATACTTTCCCCTTGTCGGTAAACTTGATCGAATTGCCAGCGAGATTAAACACAATCTGGATGAGCCGGGCCGGGTCGATAAAGTATTCATACGCCCGGCATACCTGAATCTCCAGTTCAAACGCCAGCCCTTTTTGACTGGCGCTTTTTTCATGATACTCAAAAGCATTTGCCAGCCGGTCGTGCAGGTTAATCCACTGCTTATTTAACCGGCTGTGCCCGGATTCAATCACACTGATATCGAGAATATCGCCAATAATCGCGTGGAGCAGATCGGCTGAGTTTTCCATCCGGGTTAGCAGCTTATTCTGATGCTCATCAGAATCCCGGCGCAATAACTCGATGATACCAATCACGGCATTCAGCGGGGTTCTCAGTTCATGACTCATCATGGCAAGAAACTGTGATTTAGTCTCATTGGCTTTCTCTGCTGCCTGCCGGGCTTCCTGAAGTTCTTGTGTCCGCAGGCTGACTAAAGTTTGCAGTTCTTCTTTATGTTCAATATCGCCAATCGCCCGCTCGATAAGCGGACGAAACCGTGACAGCGTGGCCTTGGTTTCAATATCAAACTGCCCTTTCTCCCGCCCGAATAATAATAAAACTGAATCGCTGGCCTGTGCCCGGATGCCAATAATCAAAGCCGAATGGATCGTTGCTTTGATTGGTTCAGGTAATGACTGAAATTCCTCAACCTGTTCTGGCTCAAAAACAAGAATACATTCGCCGTTTAATGCCCGGTGAAATTTGTTCCGGTAACCCCAGTAACAATGCTCAAATTCTGCACCGGAAGAAAGAAATGTTGAAAAATTAACTTCTGACTTTTCCTTGGAAATGACGACAAAATCATCAAACTGAATATAACGGGAAAGCACCTTATTTAATTCATCAAAGATCTGATATTTATTTTGCGACTGACTCAGTGCTGAGAGCGTGGCAAAAATAACCTGATTTTCTTCTGCAAGGCGCGATTCCCGCTCTTTGGTTTGCTTTAATTCAAGCAATGTTTCATTCAGCTGTTCACTCATCATAATTTCAAAAACTCCGACTCGTAAAATACAACTGATGAAATCATCAGATTACCATGGGCATTTTCCCCGTCTGCAAACCGGCCCTGTTCGCCAAACGTAAACGGACAGATAAAGGGGCGATGATTCAGTAAGCGGCATATTTTCTCCTGAACCTGATAAATATCTTCTCCGAGGCGTTCCATTGCGCCTGCACAGTAAATAGAAATACTGCCCAGCTGAGCTGCGCCGGTATAATTCTTGGAATTGGCTTCTTTCAGTACACGCACAACCCGGTTAATTAATTTCGACCTTGAGCCGGTCATCAGTGTAATTTCTTCTCCGCTGCGCACATCTGCAAATAGTTCTAATTCGCCCTGCTCTGTGATTCGCAACGGATGAATCAGCTTATAGTAAGGTTGTCCGTCGATATCTCCGGCAAGACGACCTAAAGGAAAGCTGGTGACGTGATTGAAGAAAAATTCATCTGAGATCTGAATGGCAGAATGATCGCTAATCCAGGCTTTGTACATTTCTTTAGCCGGTAAACCATCAATTTCTTGCAGTAATCGTCCTTTTGACGCCGTAATCGTCCCGATAAACTCGGTCGGAGAATAGCCGGCACTGAAACCGGTCGCCAACGGTTTATCAGGAAAAGCCAGCTGAATCGCCATCCCCGAGCCGGAGAAGCCTTTTTCTGTCAAGACGGACCATTTACCATTGATCATATGATCGGCGGCGCTGCCGCCAATGATCGGAATCCGGGTTGAAAAATAATGATCGATCGATTGCATGATTTCTTCTTCATGCCCGGGAGTTGCATGCAGAACAATCAGCCCCGGCACTTCACCAACACGTTGAGCGTTATGCAATGCATCTTGCAGTGATTGCTGCACTTTTTCATGAATTTTTTCATGCTCAGAAAACTCAGTAAACCCGGTTGTAAAGACACATGATGATGAAGCTTTCACTCCCATCAACGCCAGTACCGGTCCTGCAAAATAACCACTTTCCGTCATGATGCCTTTGAATGAGGAGCATCCGACAATCGATGTCTCTGGAAATGTCTGAGTTAATTCCCGCCAAAGCGTTTCGGCTGAATACTCTTCGGTATAATAAAAATAAATACAGGCAAGATCCTGAGACTCAAGATTAAATGCCAGTTCTTCAATCGCAGCAGCAGGCTGTATTTTTTGAGAAACCCGGGTAAAAAAATGCATTTCGTATATGAATAATATTCAGAAAACTCAGTGTTAATTTTATATAGATCACAAATTTATGCACTGAATATTTGATTTAGATATGAAGAAAAACTTCTTATTTTCAGATTTTGATCACATCAATACAAAAAAACAGATGGGTTTTCTGTGTCATATTATGGCCGGTTGTTCAGCCGGGAATCAAAATATGCATCGTCCGGGGGGCGAACAGGACTGACAAAAACGGTCATTTCTGATGATTCGGGAATCATTCTGTGATACACACTTCATGTATCACAATTGATTGTTTACGATTTAACATATATGAACGAAAAATCTCTATTCTCTTGATATCTAAGATATTTTTTAACTATCCTTTAGTTTCAAGGAATGGTAAAATATTGATATATATCAATGTAGTGAAAGGTTATTATGATCTCTGATAAGCCAGGTGCCAAAAGGATTCAATCAGGGGGATGTGCGATACACTGTCAGGATTGCAGTATCAGCCAGTTATGTATCCCCTTTACTTTGAACGAGTCTGAACTTGACCAACTCGATCAAATTATTGAAAGAAAAAAGCCGATTCAAAAAGGACAAGAGCTGTTTAAAGCTGGTGATGAATTAAAATCTCTGTATGCAATTCGTTCAGGTACGATTAAGAGCTATACCATCACAGAACAAGGTGATGAGCAAATTACCGCGTTCCACCTCGCTGGTGATTTGGTCGGATTTGATGCAATAACCGAAGACTCTCACCCAAGCTTCGCTCAGGCGCTTGAAACATCGATGGTTTGTGAAATTCCTTATGAAATCCTGGATGATTTATCAGGGAAAATGCCAAAACTTCGTCAACAAATTATGCGTTTAATGAGTAATGAGATCAAAGGCGATCAGGAAATGATTTTGTTGCTGTCCAAGAAAAATGCAGAAGAAAGACTGGCAGCCTTTTTGTTTAATCTGTCCAGCCGTTTTGCTCAGCGCGGATTTAGTCCGAGAGAATTCCGTTTAACGATGACCCGAAGCGATATCGGTAACTACTTAGGCCTGACGGTTGAAACCATCAGCCGGTTACTCGGCCGGTTTCAGAAGTCGGAAATTCTGAGTGTTAAAGGTAAGTACATCACTATTTTAGATCATGATGCGCTGATGGAATTAGCCGGAGTTTCAACCGAAGGTTAATCAATTTTGATATAGCTTGCTTGATGAGCTGTATCAAAATTCTTCATTTTCCCCCTCTTTTTTTCCTTAAATTACGCTAAAGTAGTATTAGGATCTCTGCAAAAAGAGGGAGCATAAAATGAGTATTTACAATAATATACTGGTTGTTGCTAACATCAATAGCGATGAACAGACTGCACTTGCCCGGGCTATGCAACTGGCGAACAAGAGTGTCAGTAAAAGTCGCGTGACTTTGTTCCTTTCTATTTACGATTTTTCCTACGAAATGACCTCGATGCTCTCTTCCGATGAACGGGAAGCGATGCGCAGAGGTGTGGTCCATCAGCGAAAACTCTGGTTAGAAAATATCGCTGCGCCTTATATTAATGATGATATTAACTTTGAAGTAAAGGTAGTCTGGTATCACCGACCCTATGAAGCCATTATTGAAGAAGTATTTTCAGGTAACTATGACATCTTAATCAAATCGACCCACAAACATGACTTTCTTGAGTCGGTTATTTTTACCCCCACGGACTGGCATCTGATTCGTAAATGTCCCTGCCCGGTTTTACTCGTCAAGAATGCTGAATGGCGTGAGCATTCAAATATCATGGCTTCGGTCAATATTGGTTCAGAAAGTGAAACGCATCAGCAACTGAACGTCAAAATGACAGAGCAATTATTAAATATTGCAGAACGGTTTAACGCCAAGCCATTTTTAGTCAGTGCTTATCCAACAACGCCCTCTAATGTTGCCATTGAACTGCCGGAATTTGATGCGATTGCATACAACGATGCGCTTCGGGCGCATTATCTGACTGCGATGAAAGCATTGCGACAGGAATTTTATATTCATGATGAACATACCATTGTTGAAGAAGGACTGCCTGAAGAAGTGATCCCTAAACTGGCAAAACAACTTGATGCATCAATGGTTATTTTAGGAACGACCGGCAGAACCGGTTTGTCTTCCGTATTTATCGGCAACACAGCCGAGCATGTCATCGATAAAATTGATTGTGATGTACTGGCTTTAAAACCGGAAGGATATGTCAGCCCGTTAGATCCTGAAAATCGTTAATTAGTGACACTCACAACATGTCTGGATCAGAATAATTTATTTGAAATCAATCAGGGCCGGAACGGAACCGGCCCTTTCTGTTCTTCTGAAATACGTCATTTCTGAAAAATCAGTCTCATACCAATCTGGAAAATAAACAGATATATTTTGATCACAAACTTATCCAGAATGGTATAAAACAGCTCGCTCTGCGCTTAACAGCAATTATAAATTCGTCACATCGATAAACATCGAGTCGTCGATATTTGTCGACGATACCACGGCTTCATTAAACGCGTAGCCTTCTCTTTCGCCTTCCCGCTCCAGCGGAAGATTGACAAAATCGAATAAGGTCCGGTCCGCCAGCTGACTTGGGCTGACACTCTGAAGAGATTTGAAAATACTCTCGACTCTGCCCGGTGTTTTCTTATCCCAATCGATCAGCATAGCTTTGATATTCTGCCGTTGAAGATTTTCCTGTGAGCCACACAAGTTACACGGAATGATCGGGAACTGTTTGGCATTGGCATAACGAATCAAATCCTTTTCCCGGCAATAACTCAAAGGCCGGATAACAATATTACGTTGATCATCAGAACGCAGTTTCGGTGGCATCGCTTTCATCCGGGAGCCATGAAACATATTGAGAAACAGCGTTTCGACAATATCATCCATGTGATGGCCCAACGCAATTTTTGTTGCTTTAATCTTCTCGGCAAATGAGTAAAGAGTGCCACGACGCAGGCGGGAACAAAGCCCGCATGTCGTTTTGCCTTCCGAAATTTTTTCTTTAACGACCGAGTAAGTATCCTTGTCGATAATATAATAAGGAATACCCAGCTGACGGAAATACTCAGGTAAAATGTGTTCCGGAAAGCCCGGCTGCTTCTGGTCAAGATTGACTGCAACAACTTCAAAATTTACCGGGGCAGCCTTTTGCAGATTCAACAAAATATCAAGCATTGCAAATGAATCTTTACCACCACTGATACAAGCCATCACCACATCACCCTCTTCGATCATGTTATAGTCAATGATGGCATTGCCTACATTTCTTCTCAGACGTTTCTGCAGTTTGTTCAATTCGAGTGTTTCTTTTCTGGTATCTTTCTGATTCATTACTACTTCTCAATACTCTGTCCGGGCAGTCCGGCGCTATTTCCGGACTGATAATCAGGGCGTGGATTATACGGATTTTTGATCTTAGTTGGAATACAGAACCGTTTATCCCGGCTCATTATCCGGCAATATTTTCTGATTATGGCGAATCATTGTTTTCAGGCTGTCAACATACTCAGCGCCCCGTTCCGAGTACTTTAATAATCCATTGGTCAACTCTGCCGCACTTTGGGAGGTCCTGATATTGACCCCCTGTTGTCGCAGATTAAACCGGATTTCACGTAAGGCTGTGTATGCTTTGTTGCGGTTAACATTCATAAAATAACGGTGAATTGACTCTTGTACAGAGCCAAACTTCGCGACTTCATGAGTTGCACCTTCTGTTCGCGCCAGAGGGACTAAACCACACCCCCGGCGATAGCACCATTGTCCAAAATAGTTATTTCCCTGACGGGCAAACCGCGATGTTCCCCATGCCGATTCGTTGGCCGCCTGGATAAAAACTAATGCTTCAGGCAATATATCAACCCGGTGAAACGCTTTTTGAAACCATCCCTCATCGGGCCCGGTTTCCGGCAGGGGCAGCTTATATTCGCGTGATATCACAGACAACCGCTTCATCTCAGACTGGCTCAGGGATTGTTGATGTGTCACTGACTGCTCAACCGACTGAAGAAAATACCGTTCTTCAGAAATCCGCTGGTTTTCATAATCAATCCCCGGACGAAGATAGTTCAAAAAAGCCAGCTTTCTCTCCCTGATATTATGAATGGCCAAAAAATCGGGGGGCGTCTGAGTTGTATAAATCTCAGGCTTTTCCACCGGTTTGACCTTCACATTCTGATCATCAGTCATCTGCTGATGTTGATAATAATAACTACAACTACCTATACCCAGCACAACAAAAATAAAAAATAATAAACAGACAAACTTATGCATTAAATACCTTATGATTGTTATCGTTGTTATCGTTGTTATTTTGTGAATTAGAAACAATAGTCAGCCTGATACCAAACATATTGCGGTACAAAATTCCTTTCACGTGTAAAAAGAATGGCATGACAAAAATCAGGCTGATTCCGTAAAAGAAGAATGAAGCCGTCATAAAAAGGGTCAATACAAAATAAATGGCGCAAAGCGGCAGGATCTTTTTATTTGTCGCTCTGACCGAAACACTGAGAGCCTGAAAGATACTCAGCCTTTTTTCACAAATAAGCAAAATGGCATGGCTGAATGCCACTGACAGGTAAGCTGACAAAATCCAGAACAGACTTCCGGCAACGCCCTGAAGCATTAAACTGATTAAAGTGGTAAGAATTACTGAAACCGTAAATTGCAATCCTTTCGCAATATGCCCGGTGCGCGTTCTTAGTCCGGCCGCATGACTCATTGCCATTAAACAGGTTCCGGCATAAATTGGCGCACTGACAACTTCAAAAGTAAACGTCGCAATAAAAATAGCCTGAAACAGGCGGGGATCGAGCTGCTCAGGTGTTTCCACCCCACTGATAATCGCTGATAAATCGGGAATCTGTAATTTTAAAACGATGTAAAAAACGATCAACTGAACTGCCAGCAGAATAAAGATTGAAGGAGTAAAAGACCAAAAATGTTTGACCGTACAAGTCAGCGCTTCCCGGAAAATTTCACCTATTTTCAGTGAATAATCCCCTTTCAGTGCCCGCTCAACATTGCCACCCAGGTTAAATTCTTTTTCAAATTTCTGACTCATACTTCCTCTTGACGGTTTATCATCGGGTCACCGCTATTACAACCAAAACAGTCATTATACTGGAATTCATCTCAAGTAAAAATTGTCAGGCACTTTTACAAAAAACATTTTCTCTGCGGAGTGACACCTTTCAGTCCGGAAGCTAGTTTCAATGGATGACCTGAAGGCACTCAATCATATAGATGAAACTCCGGACTGCGGTTCCTCATAAGATTATGGTCTGTTATTGGGCGGGTTGCCGAAGAATTTCTTCAACTAACCGGGGAACTTCAACACTGGCCTTCCCGTAACGTTTTTCCGCAAACTCACTTTCTACCGCACTGGGTTCAAGGTTTATTTCAATCGTGTGTGCCCCACTTAATCTGGCATCATGAACAAAGCCAGCCGCCGGGTAAACAACGCCGGATGTTCCAACAGAAACAAACAGATCGGCTTTTTCTATTGCCGTATATATTTCTCCCATGCGAAGCGGCATTTCTCCGAACCAGACTATATGTGGCCTCATCTGTGATGGGATCTGACAACAATGGCACATGTCGCCGACTTTCAAATCGGTCAGCTGTTCAACCACTTGCTCAGAAGAACAGCAACGGGCTTTTAATAATTCTCCATGCATATGGATAATATTCTTGCTTCCTCCCTGTTCATGCAGATTATCAATATTCTGGGTTACAATCGTGACATTGCCGCCCAGTTCTGCTTCCAGCTTGCCCAGTGCAATATGTGCAGCATTTGGCTGAACCAAATCAGAAAGTAATGATTGCCGGCGTTGGTTGTAAAAGTTCTGCACCAGTTCAGGATCCCGGAGATATCCTTCAGGCGTCGCGACATCTTCTATCCGGTGTTCTTCCCAGAGACCATCTTCAGAGCGAAATGTTTTGATTCCGGATTCAGCTGAAATGCCAGCGCCCGTCAATACAACAATATTTCGATATGGATAAAGCATGACATATCCTCATAGTTTCATTTCACCGTATCTTAACACTATTCTGATTTAATCCGGAATATGGCAAAGCCGGAAAGTAACAAGCACTGCCCCTTCAGGACAGTGCTTTGAGAGGAGATGATTATTCTTCGTTTGTTGAAGAGATTTTATGAATGGCTAAATCCGCACCATTGAATTCGTCTTCCTGTGAAAGACGTAAGCCCGTGATTTGATTGAGCAGACCATAAACAATAAAGGCGCCGGCCAGGGCGATAAGAATACCCAAACAGGTTCCCAGTATCTGAGTCATCAGACTGATGCCCCCCAGACCGCCAAGACTCTGTTGACCGAAGATCCCTGCAGCAACACCACCCCATGCACCGCATAAACCATGCAAAGGCCAGACACCGAGCACATCATCAATCCGGGTTTTGTTTTGCAAAAAGGTAAATGCCCGGACAAACAGAACACCGGCCAGAACACCGGTTACTAATGCACCCAGCGGGTGCATGAGGTCAGAACCGGCACATACCGCGACCAGACCAGCTAAAGGGCCATTATGAATGAATCCCGGATCGTTCTTTCCGGCAATTAAGGCAGCAAGGATCCCCCCAACCATGGCCATCAATGAGTTCATTGCGACCAGTCCGCTGATACCATTGATTGATTGTGCAGACATGACGTTAAATCCGAACCAGCCTACACTGAGAATCCATGCGCCCAAAGCAAGAAACGGAATATTAGACGGCGCAAAGTTAGTATGCTTCCCTGCCCTGACCCGTCCGTGGCGCATGCCCAGAAAGATAACAGCAACCAGAGCGATCCACCCACCTACACCGTGAACAACAACAGAGCCGGCAAAGTCATGAAAAGGATGTCCCAGATGTTGTTCAAACCATTGCTGAACATGAAAATTACCGTTCCAGATAATGCCTTCGAACAAAGGATATATCAGGCCCACGATAAAAAATGTTGCAATCAGGACAGGATAAAAGCGTGCTCTTTCTGCAATCCCTCCCGAAACAATCGCCGGGATAGCAGCAGCAAAAGTGAGCAAAAAGAAGAACTTCACCAACTCATAGCCATTTCCGGCAGATAGTGTTTCTGCATCCGCAAAAAACGTCGAACCGTAGGCCAGCCAGTAACCTATAAAAAAGTACGCAATTGTTGATACACCAAAATCTACCAGTATTTTCACTAATGCGTTGACCTGATTTTTTTTCCGGACGGTTCCAACCTCTAAAAATGCGAAACCTGCGTGCATCAAAAAAACCATGATTGCACCTAATAACAGAAACAAAGTATCTGAACTCTGAGTTAAGGCTTGTACGACGCCTTGTACCTGAGTCAAATTATCACTCATTCTCGTTCTCTCCCTGATGTGCGCACTAATTATGTGCTCAATGAATTAAAATTCCCCAAAATGGGGATTTGTTTTTATGGGTGCAAGACAGGCATCTGGCATGCCAATTTATTGATAGTTGAGAAGAAAAGAGAATATTTTTTTAAATTATTGAAAATAAAGTATATTTATTTTTAAATCTAATGAGATTGCCATGACAGCTTAAGGATGCTTATAAGATTTATGCACCATAATGATCGTTATGCATTATAATGATGCGCTCATATAGCTCACCAAATTGGTACATTAATCTTCTTCTGAATGCCATTCTTTTAATTTTCGATCCAGCGTTTTTCTTGAGATCCCCAAATCTCGGGCTGCTGCAGATTTATTACCATCATGAAAGCTGATCACTTGCTGAATATGAGCCTGCTCAACTTCTTTGAGACACCAGTTACTGGGATATCCCCTCAATCCATGTATGGAAGGTGTCGATATTTCCGGGATGTAATTCGAGTGAGAAACAGAAACCACCACATTTGACTTACTGGCAGAAGACTGCACTTTTTCCTCCCAGTAATCCGATGGTGATTGATCCAGTAACAGACAACGCTCAATCAGATTCTTCAGCTCCTTGGCATTTCCCGGCCAGCTGTAATCCCATAACTCGAAGTGTCCATGATCATGAATCCATTCAGGAACAGGGACAGACAACTCCCTGCATAATTTCCGGGTTAAATATGGAAAAAGTTCTCTGAAGTCTGCGCTGCGTTCTCTCAGGGGGGGAACCTGGATTTTTAAAACCGATAAACGCTCATATAGTTCTGCTGAAAATTCACCATCGATAACCGCATGATGTAAATTGCAGGTTGTCGCAGCAATCACCCGAATATCAACCAATACATTTGTGTGCGTATGGGTAATCGTAAATTTCCGGTTTTCAAACAGCTGAACCAGTGCAGACTGAGCCAGAGCAGGTAAACATTCCACTGAATTCAGAAACAATGTCCCGTAATTTGCCAGCCACAGACGGCCTCCCTGCTTATCGTCTTTGCTGCCAAAGAGTTTCTCTAGTGCCGAACTATCATCTTTCAGCCCGGCGCAATTGACCGACACGAATGGCCCTATTCTGCCGCTTGCAGCATGAATTGCCCGCGCTGTAAGCTCTTTACCGGCCCTGAGTTCACCCTCAATTAAAACCGCAGCTTTGGATGAAGCATATTGTCTGATTAATTGTCTCAGATATCGGGTTTTTTCGGAGTTACCAATCAGAGTCGATGCCAGCAGATGTTTTTGCGCATCTTGCTGAAATACAAGATTATTTCTGCTGTTAATTTTATATATCAGACACCTTTCAACCACTCTTCTGATTTGATCGGTTTCAAGTGGCTGGTAAATCACCGCATCAATATCCGGCGCTAATGCTCTGATGTCAGGCTGACTCCCGCAGATGATCAGTTCAGAACCAATAAAATCATCACTTAACATGGTTTGAAACTTCAAATCCTGAAAAGCCGGCAGATCAACAATGACCAAATCATAGTATGAAGCCATACAATGCTGTTCAGCCTCGTCAATATTTCCGGCATAGTGCACCTGACTGAACCAGGACGAAAAAACATTCTGTAACTCAATTCTGATCTCGATATCACTTTCTATGATTAACACAGAAAGAACCTGGCATTGTTCAAAAGGGTGTCTGAGTTTGTTGAGCATATGATGGTCGTCGATTCCGGATGATATAATCAGTCATTGTAGTCACATATTAGCTGATTATAGTACCCGGAATGATGCCCGTTCCCAAGTGATATGAAGGATTACAGGCAGATGAACAACCCTTTTTGTTTGATCTGATTTTCATATAAACTTGATGAATTTCAACGAATCAGACATCTGTTTACACTATTGTGTTGCGGATGTTTAGTCTCTCATATCCAAGGTAAAGTGAGTTTTTCATGATCACAAATGATCAGGTTACCTGGGTCATTCTTGCTGGTGGCCAGGCTTCCCGGATGGGCGGACAGGACAAAGGCTTGATTCCATATCAGGGCAAACCTTTGGTCCGGCATGTTCTTGATGCCATTCTCCCGATAACAAGAAGTGCCTTCATCTGCGCAAACAGAAATATACAAACCTATACGCAATTTGCACCAGTCATTCAGGATCAAATCACCGGTTACGCCGGTCCACTGGCTGGCTTGCATAGTGCGTTATCACATTCAAAAACCGAGTGGACGGGTATTCTTCCCTGTGATGGCCCATTTGTTGACCCGGCTATCATTACGCGTTTCTATCAGGCAACTGTTGCTCCGGGAAAAGTGTTTGTTGCCCATGACGGCGAGAACATTCAGCCAGTCTATGCATTAGTTCATTGCTCTGTATTACCTCAGCTGACACGCTATCTCAGAGAAGGTGAACGTAAAGTTGCTTTGTTCTACAAACAAACCGGTGCAGTGAATGTTGACTGTTCAGACATCGCTTCCATGTTTACCAATATGAATACTCCGGAACAACTGAATTATCATAAAGAAGGTTAATTATGTCGAAATATTCCCGCCTTCCGGCGATCCCGGTCATTGGTTTTGCTGCATTTTCAGGAACAGGGAAAACAACCCTGCTGGAAAAACTGATTCCACAGCTAATCAGCAAGGGGGTCCGGGTGGGTGTTTATAAACATTCTCATCATGTTGTTGAACTGGATAAGCCAGGAAAAGACAGTTTCAGGTTAAGAGCGTCAGGTGCTGCACAGACATTATTATCCACACCAGAAAGAAGTATTCTGACGACAGAGAAATCAGGGGAACATCAAGTGGATTTTTTCCATCTGTTACATCAGTTTGATACGGATGCTTTGGATGTGATTTTGGTTGAGGGATGTAAGGAGCAGCACTTTCCCAAAATTGAATTGCACCGGCAGATAACCGGGAAGCCCTGGTTATATGTACAGGACCCGGATATTATCGCAGTTGCCTGTGACTCTCCCGCTCCCGGTGCACAGATACCCGTGATGGATCTGAATGATATCAATGGTATCGCTCTGTTTGTTGCAAATTATATTCATACATTTGCCGCCTTGCCAGAGTAAAAAACAGCCTCCGGCAGGAACGGCGATGAAAGATAAACACGCTCCAGAATTGGTTGATCTTTCGGGTGCACTGATTCATTTGCATCAAACAGAACATTGCGAAAGCCGGTAATTAACCTTTTGAAGGTAAGTTGAGGAATGCTGCGCCTCTGACACCGCCGGCATCACCATATTTTGCTTTGATGATCTCCGGACATTTTGCCACCGGCAGCAAATATCTGGAGATTCGCTTGGGTATTTCATCGTATAGTAATTCGAAATTAGACAGTCCGCCCCCTAATACCACCACATGAGGATCATGGGCGGTAAACAGATTACCAAAGCAAACAGCCAGAAACTCCATAAATAAATCAACAAATGCGGATGCATTGGTCTCACCGGTCTGATAAGCCTGAATAATATCAACTGCTTTTTTGTGTTCACCATACAAATGTTCATAAAGCAGCTCAAAGCCCCGGCCTGACAAATAATTATCAAGACATCCCTTTTTGCCGCAACCACATTGTAACATGGGAGGGTTTTCTCCCAGCAGAAGCCAGGCATCAATCGGCACCCGCATATGGCCGACTTCACCGGCAACGTGATTTCTTCCCGAAAAAACTTTCCCGTTATAAATCAGTCCGCCACCAAATCCGGTGCCCAAAATCAGTCCCATGACCGATGGCTTATCCTGAAGGCTTTCATCCCAGGCTTCAGATAAAGCAAAGCAATTGGCATCATTGTCCAGCTTCACCGGACGATTTAATTTCGTTTCAACATCCTGACGCAAAAAACGCCCGTTCGCACAGGGAATATTGACGGTCAGCACTGAATTATCATCGGCATTTTCCATGCCGGGCAGACCGAGTCCAACCATTCCCTGACAGTCAAACTCCTTGTCATATTTATTTACCAGATCAACGATCGCATCCACTAACAAATCATAATCATTTCCAGGAGTGGGAACACGCTCTGTCGCAACCCGGTCAAGTGAAGGGGTAAAGGCACCGAACTCTATCTTAGTCCCACCGATATCAAACCCATAGTACATTGGAAAAGCCTCCTGAAACTAATTCCACGATGAAAAATAAGTGGGGTTATCATACAAGCCCCGGAGACCTATCCATATGAGTTCACTCATTATTCGTGACCATAGTCAGAATTTATTTTCATATCAGCGCTTCTCTTTTCATATCAAAGTTTATCTTTTAATATCAAAGTTTATAGAGAGCCAGCATATCCTGTTGGCGGTTTGCAATGTCTGAAACCTGTCCCGCACTATCAACGACTTCGTGTAAACTCCGTACAGTTTCTGAACTTTGCTCCGAGATCAGTATGATTGCGCGGTTTACATCTGTTGTGGCTTCTTCCTGCTGTCCTGCCGCAACGGAAATTTGTTCCACCCGGTCACTGATTCCTTTCACAACCTGTTCAATATGACTGAATGTATGCCTCACTTCCTCACCTGACTGTAAAACTGAAGCCATTTGGGTTCTGGAATTCTGTACTGCTGTGCGGGAACGCTCAGCTGCATTCACCAATTCATTCATCAGGCCACGGATATTTTCTGTCTGTTCTGATGTGCCGCTGGCCAGATTACGGACTTCATCTGCAACCACAGCAAACCCCCGGCCGGCTTCACCAGCCCGGGCGGCTTCAATCGCGGCGTTTAATGCCAGAAGATTAGTACTTTCTGCAATACCGCTGATTAAATCAACCATACTGTGTATCTGCTCTACCCGCTCAACCAACTCACTCATCGCACCATCATTGGTATCGAGAGTTGCATTCAGTAACGTGAATGTCTCCTGACTCTGATTCAGCGCATTGACACCTGCCAGTGCATGCGTCACTGAATCCTGACTTTCCTGATGGGTTTCCTGGGTGATCGCCGCAATTTCCCGGATGGATGCTTCAATTTCAGTCATGGTGCTGCTCATTGAGGTCAGTGCCTGATTTTGATGTTCCAAACGTTTGTGGCTGCTTTCCGATGCCCGATGGCTGCTTTCGGATGACTGATTCAGTAATGAAGATGTTTCTGTAACCTGGTTTAAAGAGACCCGGATCGAATCAATCACTTCATTCAGCGATCGGGCCACAACCCGCAGTTCTGAAGGGCCGGATTCCATCAGGCCCACAGAAAAGTCTTTCGCTGCCAGTGCGTGCAATCTCTCGATGATATGTTCCAGAGCAGTACAGATCCAACGGCGTAACATCAACCATACAATCATCATCACGGCCATGATCACCGCCGCAAAAACCAGCTGAGAGTGTGTTGTTAAATCAATTGTATGAGAGACCAGAGTCTTCTTTTGCTGAATCTGTTTTCCGGCAGACTCTGAGATACTGTCCAGCTCGTTGATAATCTGAGTTGCTAATAAAAGCATCTGATTTAACTGAGAACTTTGTGTGTTGACTAATTCCAGTTCAGCCAGAATTTTTTTCAGCACACCCTGCTCACCAAATCCTTTTTTCACCATGTCATAAGGCGCAGTCAAACTGGCGAATTCAAGCACTTCCGGATACCATTCTTTGAAGTCGTCAAAGGCCAGAGAAATACCCGCTTGCCTGGTTCGTAACTCTTTGTAAAGCTTTTGGGCTTTCTTCTCTTCTTTCTCCATCTTCAGCATGAGAAATAAGCTTTCCATTCTTGAAGCATTCGAAATAAAGCGGTTTGCTGCATCCATCGCTTCAGGGTTCTCAAAGGCAAACATGTTTGCTATGCGGCTCATTTCAGGTCCGACAGAGCTGACCCCGTAACGGAAACTATCTGCAACTTCATCCAAAGCAGCTCTCTCACTTAATCGTTGATGTTGCAATGACATGATGGACTGGCTTAATTGTTTCAGCTTATTCAGCTCATCAGAGAGCCGGGCAATATGCTGTTCTGTCAAAGAATCAATGCCATTTTCAGGTTGAGCAAATGCTTTAAGATGACTTAACTCAACATGAGTTTGCGCTGTTTTTTTCTCAACATCAGTACGCATTGACTTCAGTTCAGAGATATCTTCAACTCTGATCCCGGCGCCCAGCAGCTTCGTACTTTCAAGGATCGACTGAACTAACCGGGCATTTGTCATTGCCAAAGGAAGTGAACGTTCAGAAAGGTGTTCAAATTGTTCAGCAACTGTATGGAGCCCTCTTAATCCCTGCCAGGACAGAACAGCAATGAACAAAATGAAAATAATGAAACAGGAACTGATAATCCTTATCAGCGAAGAAGAAGAAAAAAAACTAAAAAATTTTAACATCTGAGTCGTAATTGTCTGGGGTGACTATTGATACGATGCTAAAAACTAAATATGACAATTACGTTGCAGTCACATGACAAAGTGATGTTGGTTACAAAAAATGCCGGGCAATCAGCAGAGAATCAATTGGTGATTAATCATATTTAGCCACAGCGGTATCAAACAGGTTTTTCATCAGAGATACGAATTCATCAAGGAATGCAATTTGTTCGTTTGTCGCTTTGCTGGACCAGCAACCGGCTAATACTTCCTCTAAATCTTCAGCAACCAAATCTGCTTCTTTCAGAAGCTGAAAGCGGACACTGGAATGTAACTCCGGATTCTGTTCGAAAATATCCATGATATTACTGGCCACTAAATCTGTCACAACATCTTCAATACTTTCTTGCCCGGTATCACCGGAATGTGTGAAAACATCCAGATTCAAAGCCAGATGCTCAATTAACGCCAGGTAACCTTCGGTTTCTACAACCACTTTCGTTCTCCGCGATCAAAGTTCCAGTCACTATATTCATTCTAAACACAGAATATTAATTTTACAGCTATACCAAAACTTAATTTGTCTTTTTTTGAATATTTGCACAAGTCTATCCG
Source organism: Vibrio aerogenes (assembly GCF_024346755.1). Lineage (NCBI taxonomy): Bacteria > Pseudomonadati > Pseudomonadota > Gammaproteobacteria > Vibrionales > Vibrionaceae > Vibrio > Vibrio aerogenes. The sequence continues at coordinate 1,972,125 of NZ_AP024861.1, forward strand.
TACTTTAATAAAAATTTCAAGCACAGAAATGTTTGTCATATACATAATAGTCTTATTTCTGCCCTGTTCGCCAACAGAATTTTCTTTAACTGACTCTAATCGATAGGAAAATGTTCAAAAGTTATTCTAAACTAGTAAGGACTTCATCAAGCGGGTGTTCATCATGTGGCAAGGGATTCTTCAGCAACTATCTGAGACATTGAGGCGTGAATTTAACCTGATTGATAAACAAAAAATCAGGCAGGAAGGAAACAACAGTTACTATTTGATCAGAAATCAAACTGAAAAATTCTTTGTTAAAATCAGTGATGATGTTCAGGAATCTCTGCCTCGCTTTATCTGTGAAAGTGATAATTTAATCGCTTTATCTCATTGTAATCATGTCAGTATGCCTAAACCTGTGTTAGTCGGAAAGGCTAAATCTCACGCTTTTCTGATTCTGGAATATCTGCAAATCAAGCCCCTTGAAGACAGCCGGCATAGCTTCCTTTTTGGTGAACAACTTGCCCGGCTGCATCAGTGGGGGGAGCAAAAAGAATTTGGTTTTGATCAGGATAACTACATCGGTATGCAAATCCAGCCAAATCCCTGGAATAAACACTGGCACACTTTTTTTGCAGAACAACGGATTGGCTGGCAGTTACAGTTACTCCATGAAAAAGGGATTGTTTTTGTTGATATTGATAAATTTGTCGCCCGGGTTTCATCCTTGCTGGCTCATCATCACCCGCAACCATCGCTGCTGCATGGTGATCTCTGGCACGGGAATGTCGCCGACACCGGGAGCTCCCCTTGCTGCTATGATCCGGCATGTTACTGGGGAGATCGTGAATGTGATATTGCAATGACAGAGCTGTTTGGTGGTTTTGAGCCTGAATTTTATCAGGGATATGAGAGTATTCTGCCACTTGATTTTGCGTATGAAGAGCGAAAACATTTATATAACCTGTATCACATCCTGAATCATTGTAACTGTTTTGGTGGCCACTACCTGACGGATGCTCAGAAGCTGGTTGATCGTATTTCTTCGCAGGCGTGATCATCATTCATTCCTGCAATGATTTTCTGAAAAATAAATGGTTGAATCCGTTCTTCCGTATTCTGACTGAAATGACCCGACAAAAGCATTGCTGTTCACCGGATTAATGCTAATATGACCTTTCTTATTGATACCCCGATAACCTTAAGACGCAACCATATGTAAGAGATTTATGGTCTTGTAGATTAAGGCTATTGAGTCTGTCTCCTTTCACCGCATTCATTGTTAATATTTCGTCTTATCATTCTGCAGCCCGGAATGAGATGATTTTTTCGTAGGTTATGTGTTTTATTAGGTAAATTTGTGAAAAAATATAAAACTGAATCACGGAAGCTGATTCAACTTGCTCTTCCGGTATTAATTGCCTCAGTTGCTCAAACCAGCATGGGATTTGTGGATACGGTCATGGCCGGAGGTTACAGTGCAACCGATATGGCTGCAGTGGCTGTTGCGTCAAGCATCTGGTTCCCGACCATTTTATTTGGAATTGGTATCCTGATGGTGCTGATCCCCATCATTGCTCAACTGAACGGTGCCGGGAAACGGAATGAAATTCCAAATCAGGTTCATCAGGGCATTTATATTGCTTTTGCGTTGCTGATTCCGGTTTTTGCTATCCTGTCTCAGACTGAGTTGATTCTGTCGCTGATGGATGTTGATGAAACGCTGGCAGAAAAAACCACACATTATATGTATATGATGTTAATTGGTGCCCCTGCATTTTTGCTGTTTCAGGCGCTAAAGAGCCTGACAGATGGTATCTCCATGACTAAAGCGGCAATGTGTATCGGCTTTCTCGGGTTGCTGTTGAATATTCCGCTGAACTGGATATTTGTTTACGGAAAATTTGGCATCCCGGCGCTTGGTGGGGTCGGCTGTGGTGTAGCGACTGCAATCGTATATTGGTTTATGCTGATACTGATGGCAATCTGCATCAAAATATCTCCCGGGTTGAAAAACTATGCCGTTTTCCAAACTTTCAGCAAGCCAGATAAAACTGTGATGCTCAATATATTCAGACTGGGATTTCCTGTTTCGGCATCGATTTTTTTTGAAGTCACGCTGTTTGCTGTGGTGGCGCTCCTCGTCGCACCGTTGGGAACAGTTGTAGTTGCTGCGCATCAGATAACGATGAATTATTCTTCTATGCTCTTTATGTTACCCATGAGTATTGGTGCTGCGGTCTCGATCCGGGTCGGGCACTCTCTGGGAGAAGGAAAAGATGAACATGCCGTTATCGCATCGAAAGTCGGATTATTGATCGGGCTGGCATGTGCTTTGGTGACCGCGATACTGACAATGCTGTTCCGTGAACAAATAACGCACATATATACTGAAAACAGTGAAGTCATAGCCATTTCAGTCCAGCTGTTACTTCTGTCTGCTGTTTATCAGTTTGCAGATACCGTCCAGGTGGTTTCTGCCGGTGCACTGAGAGGCTACAAAGACATGAAAGTCATGTTCTACTGTACGTTTATTGCTTATTGGATCTTAGGTTTGCCTTCAGGCTATATTTTAGCAAAGACAGACTGGCTCACTGCGCCTCTTGGTGTGCAAGGATTCTGGATTGGTTTTATCATTGGGTTGTCTGCTGCTGCAGTGATGCTGGGTCTGCGCTTGATATGGATTTTCGGACAAAAGCAGACATCTGAACTCAACCTGACCGCAACATGTTCATGACAAGCCAACAACCGGAGGTAACATGGGATCTGGCCGGTTTTTACTGCTGTTACTGATTTCAGGAATGCTGACGGGGTGTTGGCATTCCTCTCCGGTACAGGAACAAATGTTCAACACTTACCTCCAGCACCTGAGTCGTGTCCTTGATGTCGCACAACCTGCTCCTTTGTCGCTACAACCCGTGTATTTACCGGAAAAAAGAGAGTTTCTTCCCCGGTTTCCACCGTTAAATCTGGGGCTACTTGAGAGTTATCAACTTCGGAACTGCGGCTTGTTTCAGTTAATTTCTGAGCGGAATTCAATTTTAGGAAAGGTACAGGATCAATTTCACCGGTTTGAGTATGAGATAAGATTAATACAACAAATCGAGATATGCCTGAAAGATAAAACCCTGAAACCCCAGACGAAACAAAAATTGAAACAAATCCGGCAAATGAAACAAAAGCGACTGCCCTACCACTGGTTGAGCTTATTATATGCCAGCAGTGCAATGCGCCAGCAACTGGGTGGACATGAATGGTATCAGCCCGATGTGCCGGCATCCGTCATCAAGCCAGCCCTGCATATGCTGAACCAGGTTCATGGCTATGTTCTTTTAAATCAAAATGTTCTTTTAAATCAAAACGTTCTTTCGAATCAAAACGTTCTTTCAAATCAAAACGTCCCTTCAAATCAAGAGCATCGTTCAAGTCAGCAGAATGGTTCAAATCAAGCCATTCACTCTGATAATCAACCAGACCTGATAGCACTGAGGGATTTAAAGCGACATCCCGGACAAATGTTACTGACCCGCATTCAGGAACCACTGGAAAAACAAAAGATACTTGGACATCTGTTTTTCTCGATGAATAACGCCGCATTGCGGCTGAATCAAATCACTGATTTTTTAATCCTGAAATCAAATCAGATACAATGCGGGAAAAACCGGGACAATACCAAAGCCCGATATCTGAAAAATGTATTTCAACAATTTTATATTGGTGAAATACAGCCATATCTGGCAAACACAGATGCGACATATTTATCGGTTCAACCGTTGCTGGGTTTCCTTCAGCCAGTCGTTCCTGATCAACAATATCTCTACCCGATAGACGAAATACATCTTAAATTTCGTGATGCAATTTTAAAGCATACCCGCTACTGGCAAACATTTTCAGCGAGATGCCATATCTCTCTCCGGTAAACCGGTTAATGGATCCGCTCACGCAGCAACCGTGGAAACCGGGGTTTCCCTTTATCGGTCAGCCGATCATAACGATACGTTATCCAGCTACCAATCGCGGGGGGCACAGCTCTTTGTCGATCACTCAGTCCACTGCCGATATAGAACCGGATCCCCTGACGGTTTTGCACATACAACGCGCCGATTTGGTGCCGGTATTTTCCCTGTCCTTTTTTATAACCTACAACCTGAGCTTCATCATCAATATATGGTTTGAGCTTTAACAGGTCATGGCTGCGTCCTGAATGATAAATTGACTGCCAGTTTTTCAGCATCACACCCTCCCCTGATTTTCTGATAATCTGTGCCATGAAATGGTCCAGATGCTTTTGTGACAGCACCGGATACTGTTCAATCAGTCTCAGGTGAGGATTTTGTTTCTGGCCGGAAATCCAGTTCCGGATGGTTTCGTAACGGGATTGATACCCGCCCGTACCAAATGGAATATCAAACAGGACAAACGATATGTTTTTCCATGACTTTTCGGCAGGTTCATGATCTAAAACGGTTTGTTGAACCAGATGGAAATTTCCCCGGCCAGCCCATAATTCACCTTCAACCGGGAAAGGGGGTAACAGCCGATAAAACCAGTCCGGCGCATAGATTTTCTGCCCGGTTCTGGATTTCAGCACCTGCCCATCCCAAATGCCCCGGATACCGTCAAGCTTTTCACTCATCCGGTAAGCGGCAAAAGGGAAAGATGTATCTTTCTGATAAGACTCAGCCAGCATCACCGTTTCTGAATCCTGAAACGGCATCGCATAAACCGGATGTGTGAGTGTCAGCACGGACAGATATAATAATTTCATCTTCATGTCTGCGACCTTTTGTTACCATTATGTAAGATCTCCGGGAGGGGAGCTCCCGGTAGTTATCATGTGATAGTCATCATGATGAAAAGAAGCCGCAATGTGGACTGGTTCAGAAGATTGATACGGGCTGTAAGTCAGTCATTCACTCAGGTTCAACACCGGGAAAACAAAAAAATGAGATGTGCCACGAAAAGCCTGTAGATGATTGCTGTATTTACCACATCAGAAATAGCCACCACATCATACCATTCTAGGGTCTGTAGACCTTTTAGATTGAACAAAATTCGTACTCAAAAGATCAACAGATCTTAAGTAATTGATCTGTTTATTTTCCAGATTAGTATCAGAAATCAACAGGCAGGAGCAGATTCAAATGTTCCGGCTTTGTTGGTAGTCGTCATTTTGTTGACCACCGTTATTTCGTTGATGGTTGTCACTTGATTGATGACTGTTATTTTGTTGATAACTGCTGTTTTGTTGATGATAGTCATAAAGCCGGGTTAAGTATTTTATCCAGCGTTTTGCTTCTTCAGACGGCCGGAGTGTGTCTGCTTTCCGGGCCTGACTCAGTGCAGGCTCAAGCCGGTTTAATTTATATAAAACCTGCGCTCTGAGCAGAGCAACGCTTGCTTTGCTTTTATCTTGCGATTTACTGTGAAATTGTGAAAAAGAATCCAGTGATTTCAGTGCCTGTTGATATTTCCCCTGACGGAACTGAATCTGAGCAATCCGCCAGTGATACGCTGGCCGTTTTTTTGCCGCCTTTTGCCACGCCCCCAAAGCTTTATCCCATTCCTTTGCCAGCTGCCAGTAGCCAGCAATTTGCGCCAGATGCTCAGGCGTATCAGAATGCTGATATAAACGCGCCATCACTCTTGCTGCCCGTTCCGGGATGCCACACTGTCCGTAAAGTTGTGCTAACAGCTTCTGATTTGATTTGGACAGAGCAATGCCCTGCAATTGAGCCAGTTCCAGCGTCGAAAGCGCCGATTTGTAGCGCTCCCGCTTTAATTCAAGCCCGGTGAGCTGTAACCACCAGTCTTTTTTTTGCGGCTCAAGCGCCAGCAAACGTTTGACTGTTCTCACAGCTGCCTGGTATTTTTTTAACTGCACCTGAGCACCAAGCTGAACAGACAAAGGTGCAACAGTATCAGGCAATTTGAAAGTGTCATACTGCCTGATGGATGCCAGAACATCTTGCCAGTGCTCCAGCTGATAATGGAGCTGGGCAATCGTCAGCCATAATTCAGGGAGTTTGGTTCCCTGTGGTGCTGACTGAACCAGCGCCTGATAATAGGGTAAGGCTTCATGGTAACGGCTTTCACGAACGAATAAATCAGCCAGCATACGTTTGAGCGACCACATTTCATGCGGCTCAAATGCATTGAGAGTGACGGCGTCACTTAAATATTGTATTGCTGAAGCGGGCTGATCACTCTCCCAGTAATATACCCCGAGTAAGCGGGACACATAAGCTTTGTCATAGGTTTTGGATACCTTGAGCGCCCGTAATGTCTGAATAGCTTTGCTGAGTTGATCATTCTCAGCCTGCTTTTGTGCAAGCATGACTTTTCCGGTGGCATACGGGCTAAGCGTCGCAGCTTGTACAGGAACAACACAGCAGACACCTAATAATAAGCAGATAATCAATCTCAACTTCATTTGTTTATCTCATAGTTGATGGTTTGCGTCATTTCCTTTTGCATCACTGCCTTGCCGTCAACAATTTTTGCCTTGAACTTCCAGCGGCTGATAGCTCTTCTGGCAGAGCGATCAAAGATACGTTTCGGCTGGCTACTGATCACTGTGATATTGCGGGCTTTTCCTGTCTCATCAATATCAAACTGTAACGTCACACTCCCTTCGATATTTCGTCTTTCGGCCCGTGCCGGGTACCGGGGCTTGGGTTTATACAGCGGAATCGCCTCTCTGGAAACCGTGCTCCCTGTACCGGATGAAAGTTTCAGCCCGTTGATTCGGATCCCGTGAATACTGGTATCTATCCCGGAAACCGGCATATCAAGCGCTGCTGACATCTGATGAGCAACCGGCTGTGGTGATTGCGGTGTCACTGTGTGTGCCATTTGAGGCTTTTGTGGTACTTCAGGCTTCGGGGGAACGACCCGCTGTCTTCTCTGAATCGTCTCTTGCTGTTCAGTCATGAACATATCGAAGCGCAAAGCAGGCGGCTGCTCAGACGCCCTCTGAACCCCATTGTCCACCATCCATGCCATAAAGCTGAACAGACTCAAAGAGGCAAATAACGCCAGCGGGATTGCAGTCAGCCAGCGTAACATCAGGATTTCTCCGCCGCTAAAGCGATACGTTTCACGCCCGCACTTTTTGCGGCATCCATCACCTGGACGACGGTTCCGTTATATGCATGACGGTCAGCCTGAATCACCAAAGACGCATCAGGCTTGTCCAGCAGCATTTTCTCCAGTGTGGCTCTGACACTTCCGATATCGACGACTCTTTTATCGATATACACATCGTTCGCTGCGGTAATAGCGATAAAAATCCCCGCATTTTTCTGAGCCACCGCATGAGAAGCCTGGGGACGATCGACTTCTACACCGGATTCACGCACAAACGAACTGGTGACGATAAAGAAAATCAACATAATAAATACGATGTCCAGCATTGAAGTCAGATCGATCTGCGCTTCATCCTGCTTTTCCGGACGTCTGCCTAGCCTCACACCCTGCTCCTCAATGATTTTTCCAGTTTTAGTTCTAACTTGCGGCATTTTTTCAGCAACCGGGAATGGATGAACATTCCAGCCAGTGCTGCCACCATGCCTGCCATTGTCGGCAGGGTTGCCAGTGAAATGCCTGAAGCCATCAGTTTCGGATTACTGCTTCCCTGCGTTGCCATGACATCAAACACAGAGATCATTCCGGTGACTGTCCCGAGTAAACCAAGCATCGGACAGATGGTTACAATCACTTTGATTAACCCGAGATGGTGATATAACGCCGCATGAGCTTCTCCCAGCCAGCCATCGCGAACCGCATGTGCATACCATGAGGTATGTTCCCGCCGCGAAAGCCAGGCTGCTGTCCACGCCTGATACTGCTTCGGGAAGTAAATAAAAATATAGATTAGCCGCTCAATGACAAGCACAAAGCTCATACAGACAAAACACCCAAGCCACCATAAGACAGGCCCGCCCTGAGCCATAAAGCGACTCAGGGGCAAAAATGCATGTTGAATGAACGTCATCATCGCATCCATATCAAATCGCCTGTGGTTCGGCCGGAAGATCCGCGTCTTTTTCTGCCTGTCCGGCAACGATACCGATCCCCTGCTTTTCAAGAATCATCCGGATACTTTCCGCCTGCGAAGATAAAATGTTATGTGCCAGTAACATCGGCATGGCTGAAATCAGACCGAGAACAGTGGTCACCAGCGCCATCGAAATTCCTCCTGCCATGACTTTCGGGTCACCATTGCCAAACTGGGTGATAACCTGAAACGTCTCGATCATTCCGGTCACCGTTCCGAGTAACCCAAGCATTGGAGCAAGAGCTGCCAGGAGCTTCAGCATGGACAGGCCTCTTTCAAGGTGAACCTGCTCATCCATCACAGCTTCGAGCAGACGTAGTTCCAGAGCCTCCACACTTTGGTGTTTTTCCTGATCATAAACACTTAAAATTCGTCCAAGCGGATTATTTCCCGGTGCTTCCGGGTGCTTTAACTGCGCATTAATTTTTTGACGGATAAACAACAAAGTGGCACCACGAATCAGTGCGATCAGTAATCCGATCGCCAAAATCGTCAAAATGATATATCCAACAACACCGCCCGATTTCACCCGGTCCATCAAATCCGGGACATTCGCCAGTTGAGCCAGTAAAGTGCCCTGAGATGGATCAACACGAAGTATTTGAGTCTGACCGGTCAGCAAACCGGAGATCTGATCCAGGACCGGGCCATCTTCCGGCTGCTTCAGATAAGACATAACCACCTGCTTTTCAGGCTCCCAGGCGACGTATCCTTTCTGAGTGACCAAGCCAAAAGTACCCAGTCTTGCCGTTGTCACCTGATGCCTTTCGCCGGAGTGATCAATATACGGAATTTGAAAGCGCGTGATTTCTTCCGATGCTTTGATCTGTTCTGAAAAGCTCTGCCATAATGCTTTAAGCTGAGACAGTGAAGGCAGCGCTTGTGCGTTGACAATCTCATCCACTGCGCCAGAATACCGGTGCCGATCGGCCTGAGTGATTGACCGGGATAAATAGGACTGCAGATTCTTTGCATTCAGTCTGACAACACCAAAAACTTCACCCAGTGAACCGGTTTCCAGCCTTAGCTTATCTTCCAGTTGTGCCAGCCGGGTCTCATTGTTACTAAACTGAGCAGATAATAAATCGACCTGCTGCTGTAATTTTTTCTTTTCCAGTGCCAGACGATTTTTGGTTGCCTGTAATGTTTTTTCTGTCTGCTTAAAACCTGCTTCCCGCTGCTGGTTGTGCTTACTTTCCTGCTTTTGCTGCTGAACGGCTTTGCTGACCAGTGAATCGGCAGCATAACTACAGGCTGACACGCTGCAGAGAAACAGCGTTACACCACGGATAAAACTACGATAGTTCATCTTATTGAACCTCCGGAGTCACAAGTGAAACAGGAATAGTTAACAGCCCCGGCGCTGTCTGTTGATTCGCCAGACTATACGCCTGATTAATTTCAGTCAGATAAGACAAATCACCTGCCAGCCACTGGCCTGACTGCACGTCCCATGACCAGAAACGTTGATGATCCGGACTTCTGGCAATCAGAGAAATCCGGCCGATGTATAAAATGTCAGCTTCTACAGATTGTTGTCCGGGCAAAGAAATTTCATCCTGATACGTTGACATCTTATTGCCGTAGTCAAGCTCAATCTGATAGGCGTCCAGAATCCGGCGGTATTTTTCCGCTTCGCTGACATCCGCTCTCTTCATTAATTGTGTCAGATCTGCGACACGCATCTGACGCTGGTTTAATTTCAGCGGTTTATCCAGCGAAATGATGGCTTTCAGCCCGTCAATCATCTGGTACATTAACGGAACAATCCCCTGTCGGGTTTGTTTGATACCAGAGATTTGATCATTGAGATTTTGGGCTTCCTGATTCTGGTCCTGAACCAGCGCTGTTAAATGATCACGGTAAACTTTTAGATTTCTGATCTCTTCATTCAGTTGATCAATATCGGTTTTTAAAGCCATGGAGGCCGATGAACTTTGATCGATGATCTTCTGACTTTTTGCTGAGGTTTGGTTCGTTTGAAGCTGAACCGAGTTTGCCTTGTCTAACTGGTTGGCCGCCGATGCTGGAAACACGCTCAGGGCAGCCAGACAGACCATACTGTACTTGAGACTCACTCTATATTTAAGACGATTCATATTTGCTGGGGGGCTGATATAAAAGTTTGACCATCTTAATGAGAAAAGGTCTCATTATCAATAAATATCTTAATGCAGCAGCCCACTTTTGAGTTTGACATCAAGTACCTGTTGCTTCATTGATTCAGCAATCAACTGCAGCGTTTCCAATTCATCACCGGTAAAGGGATGGATCAAAATCGACTCTGCCCCATTTTTTCCAATCACGGTTGGCAGACTGAGTGCGACATCAGATAAATCATATTCACCCCGCAATAACGTCCCTACCGGCAGGATTGAACGTTCATTAATTGTGATAGCCTGAATAATTCTGAAAACACTGGCCGCAATACCATGGGTTGTATTTTGCTTGCGGTTAAAGATTTCATATCCGGCCTGTTTGACACTATGAAGTAAGTCATCGGCATCAATTTTAGGAAGCTGGTTAATATCACAATAATAATCAGCAGGTTGTCCGGCGATACTGATTAAACTTTTCGGTGTAAAACAATGACTACCGTGTTCACCCAAGACATAACCGAAGATATTTTTCGGGTCAAGGTTGACCCGGTTCGCAATAATCGTCATCAGACGGGCTGTATCAATCACACACCCGGTACTAATGACTTTTGATGGGTCATATCCGGTATTCGCCACAATGAAATGCGTGACAATGTCACAAGGATTGGAAACAACAATCAAAATCGCATCCGGAGCCACTTTCTCGAGATGTTTTGCTATTTCAACCCCGATTTGACTGTTTTCTTCAGCTAAATCAAGACGATTCTGCCCGGCTTTAATCTGTGCCCCAGCGGTGATCACAACAATGGCAGAATCGGATAAGGCCTGATAATTATCAGCAGGAACAATGCAGGTATTCTTTGAGAATGTGAGCGCAGCTGTATGTTGAAAATCATAAACTTCAGCTTCTGCTTTTGATAAAGTTCTGTCAAACAAGACCAGTTCGCTGGCACTTCCAAGTGTTAATATATAATTACAGACACCGACCCCAACAGCACCGGCACCAATTACACTGATTTTCATAAGCTCATTCCGGAATTAATATTTGCAGTTAACTATTAATATAGGTGACAGCAATAAATATACCGAAAGGATTTTATAGCACTTTTAAACCAATCATTGCGATATTCTCAGGTTTAACGAGCCAAATTGCAGCATATTGCACCAAAACAATGCAAAAATTTTAATCTAAAAAAGGTCTGAATTGCTCAGACCTTTTTCTCATAAGAGTGGGTATTATCAGAATCTATTGGTCCTAATCTACGCCCAATTCATCTGCGATTGACTGAATTTGTTTCAGATCCATCTGATGAACACGGATTAATTGTCTGACTTTACCCAATCGTTCATTAGTTGCATCCTGCTGAGTACAGGCATCCGACCTGGCATCCCATGATGAGCCTTCGAGATAATCGTTACACTCTTTCTTCAGTGCTTTTTCTTTTTTTATCAGTTCATCCTGCTCTTTTTGCAGGGACTCCAGAGACTGTTTGATCTTAAACTCGCGCTGAAATAATTCCCGGGAGCGTTCGAACAAAGAAGCCTGCAGACCTGTTTGCCGATTCAGTTTATCATTACGCTCTGTCACCTGATTTATCTGCTGTACCTGGGTTTTCAAACGGGTTTCCAGCGCTTCTTTTTCCTGTTTCAGGGCTGCCATTTGTTCCTGAAATAAATCAGATTTTTCGGCATAACCCGCTTTTTCTTCTGCCAGCTTTTTCTCAAACTCAGCTTTTAGCTGGCGAAATTTCTCTTCGCCTTCCGCCGTTGCTGCTGCCCGTTCCTCGTTCATTTTCTCTTCAAGCTGATGATAACGACTTTCGAGTTCCTGATAAGCAGGTTTCCATTGTTGGGAAGACATAGAGCCACCGAGTAAACCTCCAACCGCAACCCCCAGAACGGCAGCCAGTGCAATATAGAGATATGATTTTTTATCTTTCTGCTCGATAATAACAACGTCTTCATCTAAATCATCAGGTTGATTATCCACAATTACTCCACTTCATTAATGCATCAATTCCATCACAACTACGGTCACCAGATAAATGACAAAAGCTCCACCAACTGTAATGACCACCCCTTTTTGTATCTCTTCGCGGTTTTTGTATCTCAGCAAAATATATAAAAGGGCAAGTAACACAACAATTGCTATCAGCTTAACCATATTTTCCGCCTTACGTTTTTTGTTTTTATACCATGATTCTTATATTTAAGGTCAGAGAATCTCTGAGAAAACATGAATTCTTCTGTTTTTGTCCATTACAGCTGATTTTGTTGATGACATCACATTTTTTTTGGATTAGTATTTTTGCGCAAATCGTTTATTTAAGACGATTGTTCCAGTGAAAGCTACAGGAGAGAGGTTGTTAACCTGATTTTAACAAATCAGACCATACAAACCCACCGAAGAAGTGAATCTTTCAGGTGTATCACTCTAAGGTCACCAGACCAACGCAGTATACGAGGACTGTAGCCGGAGGAACCTCTGGAGAGAACCGTTTAACCGGTCGCCGAAGGAGCAAATCTCATGCGTATCATGAGATGAAACTTTCAGGCAAAAGGACAGAGGAGAGAAGGCCCCAAAACTCATATAAGATATACAATATCCGATCGGATGATTTATTTCGTTCATCTCCGCCGTAGTTATTTTCGACCTTCCCTCTTCTCCTTAGGTACTTATTTTTTAAGGGAAGAACATGACAAACCTGCAACACTTTTTAAGTCAGATGGATCATTTTATATGGGGTCCCCCACTGTTGATTCTGCTGGTTGGCACCGGCATTTATTTCACCTTCAGCCTTGGACTGCTTCAGTTCCGCTATTTACCTGCTGCACTGAAAATGGTATTCGGACGCGCTTCATCAGGAGAGAATCAGGGGGATGTCTCAAGCTTTGCTGCTTTATGTACAGCACTCTCTGCAACTATTGGTACCGGCAATATTGTTGGTGTGGCGACTGCAATCAAACTGGGCGGTCCCGGCGCTTTGTTCTGGATGTGGTTTGCTGCTGTATTCGGAATGGCCACGAAATATGCCGAATGCCTGCTCGCGATCAAATACCGTAAAAAAGATGATAAAGGTCAGATGGTCGGCGGGCCGATGTATTTTCTGAAATATGGTGTGGGCTCCGGGTTTCTGGCAACAGCATTTGCCGTCTTTGCCATTGGAGTCGCTTTCTTTGGCATTGGCACATTTCCGCAGGTAAATGCCATTGTTGACGCGTCACATATTTCATTTGGTATTTCACGGGAAATGACAGCCGCCGTACTGACAGTGCTTGTTGCTGTTGTGACCATTGGCGGCATTCGCTGGATCTCAAGTGTCGCCAGTAAAGTCGTACCGGTGATGGCAGCCTTTTATATTTCTGCCTGCCTGTTCATTTTAGTGAATCAGGCGGAACATCTGATCCCGGCAATTCAGTTGGTCATTCAGTCTGCCTTCAGCAGCAGTGCAGCAACGGGAGGATTTGCCGGCGCCACGATCATGCTGGCCATTCAGTCTGGTGTTGCCCGCGGTGTTTTCTCAAATGAATCAGGCTTGGGCAGCGCACCGATGGCAGCGGCAGCGGCAAAGACAGATTCTTGTGTCAGACAGGGACTCATTTCGATGACGGGCACCTTTTTCGACACTATTCTGATTTGTACCATGACCGGGCTGGCGCTCATTCTGACCGGGGCATGGCAAAGCGACTTCTCTGGTGCTGCGATGACCACTCATGCATTCACGGTGGGATTAAATTCCGGCACAACGGGGCCATTACTCGTCTCCATCGGGCTGATATTTTTTGCGTTTACGACCATTTTGGGCTGGAACTATTATGGTGAAAGATGCGTGGTTTTCTTATTTGGAACAAAAGGCATTTTGCCATATAAAATCATTTTTATTGCATTGATTGCTTCGGGTGCATTTTTACATCTGGAACTCATCTGGATTATTGCAGATATTGTTAACGGCCTGATGGCTATTCCGAATTTGATCGGATTAATCCTGTTAAGGCAGGTGGTTATCACAGAGACCAAACTCTATTTCAGCACAAAAATAACAGACAGCAATACTGAAACTGTTTCGGTCAGCCAATCATCCTGAGTGATCAACCCACCTGCTCTATGCAGGTGGGTTTCCTTCCGGACAATTGCAACACAGAAAATGAAAACAGCAGCAAAGTTAAGCAACTCTTTCACTGCTTTTTCCCCAGACTGTCAGCATTCCCTCTTCACAGTGCCCCGTATCAAGATTCCAGTTTTTTAACCAGTCGACCCTGCCATGATGAAATACAGCTTCAGACAATAAAGACTGATACTCAAGAATATGATTCACCGCAAAATCAAAGACCTGATCATAATGCTGATACCCTGAAGGCGTTGGCAGTTGCTGAATATAGCCCGAATCAATTTTATCCGTATCCGGATAGACCAAACCTAAAAAAGCAGCCACATGCCGGGAAAAAGGAAATAGCCGGTATTGATCTTCTACCAGCCCGATAACTCTGACAAAACCATTGAACCAGCCATCAATATCCGGTGTCACTTCTTCCTCCCCGAAAACACTTTGTAACGAGGAAAGCCATATTCGTTTGATGGATTGGTCAAGTTGCCGTGATGAAGAGACATCAGCACAGTGAAGTAAATGGCGGGACATCCGTTCAACCGAGCCAATGTGCCCCATTCCCATCCGTTGCCAGATAAAAGCATCCTGGTGCATTTCACACTGACGGTGGCGGAGCTTATTTTGAGTATAGTGCCCGACTTTCAGCTCAATCACCGGGTGAATCGTTATATCTGTGATGACATGAGCCAGAAAGCCACTGAGCCATGCAAATGCCCGCTCCTGGGGTTCCCCTTCCATCTGCCGGACCTGTTCAATCATCCTGAGCAACAAAACACCCACTTGTTGATAATGCATGCGGTTTGCCCATTCGGCCTGCTGTGTATCAGAAATTTGCAGATACGGAAAGTCAGGAGAAACCGCACCCAGCTCAGTATAACGTTGATAAACTGTCAGCATTCGACGGATGCGGCTTGGAAAAAATGTTTTCAGGTTTTTGTCAGAAAAAGCCTGATTAACCGCGACAATATGTGCAAAAGCTCCTGGCATTATTTTGAAACGTCATCATTCGCTCAATAGAGGTAAAGTACCCGAGTTATGTGACATAAAAGTGTCGGCTGGTTTCCGGCTCCGCATACTGAAGCGCCAGCTTTTCAGCCTTCTTTATTCTTTCAGCAGGTGTTTCTTTCGAGGTAAAGTGTACAAGTTGATATATATCCGGGTACATTTCAGAAGTGACGGACTGTTCACCCAGCAAGCCAATAATATTGAAATAACGGAGTTGATCCCCGGCCGTGGCAAATCCTTTCTGATGCGCAATGCGCGCGTGTGCATCAATCCACAAGTCAAAAAATTCCTGATTCAGCATACCGGGGAAATGGTGGCCCACGTGGCGGTGAATTTTCTCCAGCAAATTGCGCCATGTAATTTCATCAAACAGCATCCACTGCTCTTCATCCAGATTCAGGGGCGCTTCGGGACTTTCCTTTCTCTTATCATCAGGATGCGTCAGGACTTTCCAGCCCATGCGTGTCGGCAGCCACGCTTTTTCCATCGGTTCCCAAAAGAGCTGGCACTTGGTTTTCAAAAGTGCCCAGGCCACTTCTGAGTGCGCCATTTTAAGAAAAGACTGGGTATTATATGGTGAGTTTACCTGTATCAGCTGATGGAAGTGTTGTACCAGTTCTTCAGCGCTCCAGTAAGAACTGAAAAAGAACCCCGCTGTGGGTTTATTTTGCCCGATAAACCACTGTTTAATCTCTGGTGTGGCATGAAAAAGATAAGGAGAGATTTGATTTAATTCTTCATAAACCAGATAACAATAAACCGGGAGAGGCGGAATATCAGAAGGTAACTGACTTAAATCCGTTAGCTGAGCACCATCGATGAATAAGTAAAGTGTTTCTGTGTCTGTGGTTTTTATTTCCGGAATCACCGGATCAAACTGATACATCATAATGATTTTACCCCATTAATTCAGATGGCCAGTTCCAGACATATTGACCCGCTGGACATGATATGATCATTATTATGAATGAAGACGACGGAAAGCCCGCCTCCGGACACTCTCATCAAAAATTCTGAGCCTGAAAAAACTGACATTGAAATCACCTATGTTTTCGAACAGAAAAAAAACGGTTCGCATTTTATGCAATTTATTTTATTTCACTTAGTTTCTTTTTGAAAAAATTTGAAGTAACGCGCTTATTTGCAACTCACTTAACATAATATGCATTGATTTTGTTTGAATTTTAATCAAACCCATCCCAATTCCGAAAAAATCACGATGCTCAAAAAATACGGATAAATTATTCTGCAGACTTTATAGTGACATCCCGGACTAATCTGTGTTAATCATCTGATCTGATATTCCTGACAAAGAGAACGTTCTGTTATGTCATCATTCGAAAAAATAACCCAACACTACCAGCAAATCTCACATTTCTCTCATGCACAAGCCATGCTTGGCTGGGATGCGGCAGCCAATATGCCGGCCGGCGGAAATCATGCCCGCTCCGGAGCGATGGCAGAACTCGCCCGCCACATTCATCAGCTTTCCACAGCCCCGCAACTGGAAACATGGTTCACAGACGCTGAAAGCGAAAGCCTGACGGATGAGCAACAAGCGATCCTCAGAGAATGTCGGCGTCAGTGGCAATTTGCTACCATTATCCCTGAAGATTTAGTCCGAGCAAAGTCACTGGCGGGTTCAACCTGTGAACATGCATGGCGTACCCAGCGACATAACAACGATTGGCAGGGGTTTGAAAAGAACTGGAAAACCGTGGTTGAGTTATCCCGTGAAGAAGCACAGATCCGGGCCGAAGCCAATCAATGCTCTCCCTATGATGCAATGTTACAACTCTATGAGCCCGGCGCCAGTACTGCAGCACTCGACACACTGTTTGGTGAGACAAAGCAATGGCTGCCTGACCTGATTAATCAGGTGATTGAACAACAGCAAGGTGAATCAGTACTGACGCCGGCCGGACCATTTCCGGCATCTCAGCAGAAACAGTTAGGTGTTGAAGTCATGAAGCGTCTCCGGTTCAATTTTGATCATGGCCGGTTAGATGAAAGTGTCCATCCTTTTTGTGGTGGTGTGCCGACGGATGTCCGGATTACCACCCGCTATGATGAATCTGATTTTACTCAGGCACTGATGGGCATTATTCATGAAACGGGACATGCCCGTTATGAGCAGGGATTACCTGAAAAACTGGCAGGTCTCCCCGCAGGTGAAGCGCGCTCAATGGGCATTCATGAGTCCCAGTCTTTGTTCTTTGAAATGCAGTTAGGGCGTCATCCGGCCTTTATTCAATCCATCTCGTCACTGGCCGCTGAGATGCTTGAATCCCAAGGCAATCCTGCTTTCTCTGAAGACAATCTGCAGAAACTCTATACCCGCGTAAACAAAGGCTTTATCCGGGTGGATGCGGACGAGCTTACCTACCCGGCCCATGTAATTTTGCGTTATGAAATTGAGCGGGATCTGATGAACGGTACCATCAGTCACACCGACGTTCCTGAATTGTGGGATCAAAAAATGCAGAGTTATCTGGGGCTGTCTACCCGGAATAATTTCAAAGACGGTTGTATGCAGGATATTCACTGGACCGATGGTTCATTTGGCTATTTCCCTTCGTATACGTTAGGTGCCATGTATGCAGCGCAGTTTATGGCCGCAATGAAGAAGACCGTTGATGTGGAGGGTGCCTTGAAAAAAGGTGAACTCACCCCTGTTTTTGAGTGGCTGAAAGCACATATCTGGTCAAAAGGAAGCCTGTTTACCACCGGAGAGCTCGTCAGTCAGGCTACAGGTGAAACCCTCAATGCTGTTCACTTTAAAAACCATCTGAAAGACCGTTATCTTAATCAGTAAAATAGAATAATGGCAGAAACTGAACATGAGTGTCCAGTTTCTGCCTGAGTGACCAGCTTCTAACGGTGATAGAGATCGGGAATGGTGTCCAGCAATACAATATCAGGATTGTGATAAAAAGATCTGAAATCATCAGCATTCTTCTGGCGGGGATATGTACCGAAAAAGTGACCTTTTTCTCCGCCGGATTCATTATTATTCCGCCAAACCAAAGCGTAAGAAATCCGGGATGTTTTCCGGTTGGCAAAAATACCGGCAGAAAAACGCTGCGTCCAGAAATGATCTTCTGTCACCCCTTCCTGCCCGCCTTCAGACAGGGCAGATACTTTGTTCTTCTCTGCGGCCAGATCGGTTAGCTTTTCTAATCCCTGCACAAACATCAACTGTTGGGTCTTTGCCGGAAGGAGATTCGCCGGATGTCCGAGATCCCAGTAATTGTCGTATCCGAGAATATCAACATATTTATCACCGGCATAACCGTACAAATATGAAAGTCTGAAGTGCTGCATATCCAACCGCGAGCGATCCGGAGAAAATTCATAAATCAGGTTGTTTTGTCCTTTGCCGTTCAGATAGTCAACCGTGAATTTCCACAGTGCAATATAGTCCTGTTCGCTGGTATGGCCTTTCCCCCACCAGAACCAGTCTCCGTTATGTTCATGCCAGGGGCGGAAGATGATGGGGATCCAGATTTTTTTCCCGTTCACATTAACCTTCAGTCTCTCATTGAAATGAATAAAAGAATCCAGAAAAGTGATCAGTCTGTTGTGATACCGGCCACCGGGGATCAGGTCATGCACATATGATTTTTGGGTCCATGCATTATGCAGGTCGACCGGACTGTACATATGCCAGGAAATCGTATTCACACCACCTAAACGAAAATTTTGCTGAATGTAATACCGGTAATCAGAGAATTTAACCCCATCCAGATTTTGATAATTACCGGTACCAATGCCTCCCAAATCAGCCCCAAGGACTGCCGGAAAAGCCCCGCTGACCAGTTTAATATCAGAGTTCAGTGTGGCTTTACGGCCCTGTCCCCACCATTGTGTGCCATAGGCCAGCGAGTCTTCATGACCAAACATCACTTTGGGGCCCAGTTTAGAGAGATTAAAATACAGATTTCGCGTTTCTTCAGTTGCCTGGCGGTTAATTAAATTCGCTGCAAAGACAGAAGAAGAAAGTACACAGAGTAAGATTGCGGCGGGGATTGTTCGTCTGATTTTCATTTTTCACTCATTATTATTTGATTTGTTGAATAAAAACAAAGTATAGACAAAATATGCAACTGATATAATTGCAAGAATCACATTAAGTACCTGATCACCAGACTCATTCTGATCAGAAAATAAGTGGAATTGGTATGACTTCAGCCTGAAGATAAAAAAGAGTAACCAGCCTTATCAGCTGATTACTCCCTATTCAGAGATGGAAATAAACAGAAAACAAATTAAATCAAACGGTTCCCGTTCTCATCAATAATCACTTCCCCATCTTCTTTCACCAATGGGCCCGGAGGCCACTTCTCCAGCAAGTCCAGTACGGTCTCACTCGGGCGACATAATTTCACCCCTTTTTCAGTACAAACAATCGGCCGGTTGACCAATACCGGATGAACCAGCATCGCATCCAGAATCGCCTCATCAGACACACTTTCATCCAGCAATCCAAGCTCTTTTGCCGGGGATTTGGACGTTCTTAATGCGGTACGTGGCGTCAGACCGGCAGCTGCGAATAACGCCAGTAACTGGGGTCGGGTCCATCCTTCATTCAGATATTCGATCACTTCCGGGTGATATCCTGCATCACGGATGATCTGAAGCACATTCCGGGATGTCCCGCATTCTGGATTATGGTGTATTACAACCATGTCATATTCTCCTTAATTTTATACGCTTACCTGAAACCAGTGTCTTGTCCGGTTCGCAAACCACACGAGTGACAACATGACAGGTACTTCGACCAATACACCGACCACCGTCGCCAATGCTGCGCCGGAATGAAGTCCGAACAGTGAAATAGCAACAGCGACAGCCAGTTCAAAAAAGTTAGAGGTACCAATCATACACGCCGGCGCCGCGACGTTATGTGGCAAATTCATTCGCCTGGCCAGCCAGTAAGCCACAATAAAAATGCCATACGTCTGAATCAGCAGAGGAACGGCAATTAATATGATCGCTTCCGGATTACCCAGAATCGTCTCCGCCTGAAAACCAAACAGCAGAACAACCGTTGCCAGTAAACCTATCACTGACCAGGGTTTCATGATTGCCAGAAAGTGGTTCAGCCGTGAATGGTCATTGGCTTTATCCAGTTTTTTGCGCAATAACATACCGAAAAACAACGGGATCACCACGTACAACACCACAGATAACAGCAACGTATCCCACGGTACGGTAATGTCAGTGACACCCAATAAAAATCCGGCAATCGGTGCAAAGGCAAAAATCATAATGATGTCATTGATTGAAACCTGAACCAGCGTATAGTTGGCATCGCCTTTCGTCAGCTGACTCCAGACAAATACCATCGCGGTGCAGGGAGCAACACCAAGCAAAATCATTCCGGCGATATACTCAGTCGCTGTTTGAGGTTCAACCCAGTCTGCAAAAATGCCTTTAAAAAACAACCAGCCCAGTAAAGCCATTGAAAAAGGTTTGATCAACCAGTTAATCACCAAAGTTAACACCAGCCCTTTCGGCTTTTTGCCTACATCTTTGATTGAGCTGAAATCGACCTGAACCATCATTGGAAAAATCATCAACCAAATCAGCACTGCAATGACCACATTGACATGGGCATACTCCAGACCGGCTATGGTGGCAAAAACATCCGGTGCCATGCTCCCTGTCACAATGCCACCGATAATCGCCAGTGCAACCCACACGGTTAAATAACGCTCAAAAAGTCCCATTATTTATTTCTCCCCAGAGGATGTCTGATTCACACGAGCAATCAGCTGCTCGGCCGTCTCGACCCGTTCTGAATAACGCTCAACCAGATACTGACTGTTATCCCGGGTCATTAAAGTAAATTTCATCAACTCTTCAAGTACATCCACAATCCGGTTGTAATAGCCCGAAGGCTTCATCCGGTCATGCTCGTCAAATTCAAGGAAAGCCTTCGCTACAGAAGATTGGTTTGGAATCGTGATCATCCGCATCCAGCGGCCTAAAACGCGTAACTGATTGACCACATTAAATGACTGAGAGCCACCACAAACCTGCATGACGGCTAGTGTTTTTCCCTGTGTTGGCCGCACCGCGCCCATTGATAAAGGTATCCAGTCTATCTGTGCTTTCATAATCCCGGTCATTGCCCCGTGGCGTTCCGGAGAACACCAAACCTGCCCTTCAGACCACAAAACCAGTTCACGTAATTCCTGAACTTTTGGATGCGTATCCTCTTCGTCATCAGGCAGTGGTAACCCTGATGGATTAAATATTTTCACTTCCGCTCCCATCCGGACCAGCAGCCGGGCTGATTCTTCAATGACCAGACGGCTGAAAGAGCGCTGACGCAATGAGCCATAAAGCAAAAGAATCCGCGGCTTATGCTGAGACAATGGCGGCGAAAAGTGCTGTGTATCCGGCCTCCGGAACTGTGCTTCATCCAGATTCGGCAACGAAAGATCATCAAGATTCATCATTCAACTCCCTTTGAAGCTGTTTGGTTATCATTATTCAGATTATGAGTCACATGAACTGCTACAGGCACAGGAAAGCCGTTCCAGGCAGTCGCTCAGATAGTCTGCATTGTGTTGCTCTGACACATCCAAAACTTCCACTGCCCACTCCGGAAGAGAAGGGTTTAAACGATAGTAGACCCATTTTCCCCGTCTTTCATCCATCACCAGCTCACATTTGCGCAATTCAGCTAAGTGCCGGGATACCTTCGGCTGACTCAACTGCAAAGCACTCTGAAGATCACAAACGCATAACTCTTTGTTTTTACTGATTAACAACAATGTTTTCAGGCGTGTATCTTCAGCAAGGCATTTGAAGAATACTAATGGAGACATCGACATCCTCATATACATCAAACCATATATATGAAATATCGTATATGTTAGATTGATACAGGTCAACCATAAATTTACATCAAACAGCCAAGTTGCATTTGTGTGCATTTGTGTATTTTATTGCTTTTGTGTAAAAATCGTGTCTTAATACGGCGATACCCAAACGACTTCAGGGAGAGATTATGGCGACCCGTTCTACTATTATGGATACCAACAGCTTCAGAGCTGAGCATGCAGCACAACTGGATGAGCAAACCCGTCAACTGACGGATAAACGCGCTCATGTTTTAGGAGAGTCTTACCGGCTTTTCTATCGTAAACCCGTCCATCTGGTGAAAGGACAAGGCCAGTATTTATGGGATGCAAACGGTGACCAGTATCTGGACGTTTATAACAATGTTGCCAGTATTGGCCACTGCCATCCGGCAGTGATTGCAGCAGTCCACGAACAAATGCAGCAGCTCAATACACACACCCGCTATCTGCATGAAAAAATACTGGACTATTCGGAAGCTATTTTATCAACCACGCCAGATTCTATCGATCGGGCAATGTATATGTGTACCGGCTCAGAAGCGAACGATTTAGCCATGCGGATCGCCCATTCCTGGTCTGGCGGTACCGGTATTATTGTCACTCAGGAGTCATATCACGGGACCAGTTCACTGACTTCCGGGGCATCGCCTGCGCTGGGCAGCGGGCAATCGCTTGCTGAAACAACCTTCCTGATCCCAGCCCCGGATCAATACCGGCTTGCCGGAGAAGATCTCGGATTATGGTTTGCCCGCCAAATGGAATTGAAAATTGCCGAAATGGAAGCCAAAGGCATTAAATTTGCCGGTTTCATGGCTGATTCAATTTTCTCATCAGATGGCGTGCTACCGGGACAGGCCGGATTTCTGAAACCTGCCATTGATGTGGTACATCAACATGGCGGCATTTTTATCGCAGACGAGGTACAACCCGGATTTGCCAGAACCGGTGAAGCCTTCTGGGGATTTGCGCGTCACAACATTGAACCGGATGTCATCACGGTCGGTAAGCCTATGGGCAATGGTATTCCGGTTTCCGGCCTGTTTGCCAAAAGTGATGTCATGGCCTCTTTCAGTGATCATATCCCTTACTTTAATACCTTCGGTGGCAATCCGGTGTCCATGGCTGCGGCACAAGCGGTTCTAAAAGTCATTCAGGAAGAAAATCTTCAGGAGCATAGCCAGACCGTAGGCCGCCAGCTGTTAGATGAACTGAAAACCCTGATGGATAAACATGAATGTGTGGGTGATGTGCGGGGATCCGGGCTGTTTATTGGCTTTGAGCTGGTTAGTGATCGTGACAGCAAAACCGCCGACAAGCAGCTGGCCCTGGATGTAACCGAGCGGCTGCGGGAAAAACGGGTGCTGACATCAGTTGCAGGGCCTTACGGCAATGTCCTGAAGCTTCGTCCACCACTGGCATTTCAGACCAAAGACATTGACTGGCTGGTCACAGCACTGGATGAATCACTGACTGAGTTACGGGGTAACTAAGGTCAACACGCTCTAATAAGTTTCAGCAAAACGTAATAAAAACCAGGCTCCCCCGGTTTTCTGCCGGGGGCTGTTTTTCATCGTCTGTTGATATGATGCCATTCTAAGTCATTTTCTGATCTGAATATATCTGTCAGAACCGTATCTTCCAGTCCGACAACCCGGTTACGGCCACTGTGCTTTGCCTGATACAATGCAACGTCAGCCCGCTTAATCATCTGTTCAACACTATCTCCGGCACAGGCACGACAAGCCGCATACCCGAGGCTGGCAGTGACACATTCTGGCGTTTCACCATCATGACTCAGACAAATTTCATTGATTGTCAACCTGACTGCGTTGAGAATCTGTTCTGTACTCTGCATATGCTGCGAGGGAAAAAATATAATAAACTCATCCCCTCCGTAACGGGCCAGAACATCGGATTCAGAGAGGTTACGCTGAATGGCACGGGCAACACGCTGTACAACCTGATCGCCAGCATCATGACCAAATTTATCATTAATCTGTTTGAAGTAATCCACATCAATAATAGCCAGAATAAACGGCTGCCCCGCTTCTGACATATATTGCTGAACATGCTCCCAGAAATAACGCCGGTTATATAGCCCCGTCAGTTGGTCACGGACCGAACTCTGATAATGCCGGTCAACCTGATTAAACAGGAATAATGAGAGTAATGCACCCAACATAAAATTACAGGCAATACTTTGCGCCAGTGTCACCGACGCCTGAAAGAAATAAACATCTTTGAGAAAAGAGACCGCGACAGAAGGTAAAAGCGCGGCCAGAATTAATGAATGTAATGAGATCGAGAGCAGCTTTTCTCCAAACCCATTATAATTTTGCTGCTGGCGGAGAATGGAAATAATAACCAGCAGTAACGTGATATTGTTACCCGCAGCAAAATAGACACGGTAAACAAACGATTGGGGAAACCATTCCAGCATACCGATCTGAATCGCGGTATAGATACAAACGTGGATTCCGCAGACAATATAGTGCCATGGTTTTAACCTCAGCCGATACCAGTGAAAAACACCAAACAGAAGAATATAAAACGACAGCATATAGAGCGCATTACTCACCAACACTGAGATTTCAATATATATCCAGTTACGAACCGCCATGATGACAAAAGCGACGCCCCAGCAAAGGTAAAGCCAGAAAAAACAAATCGCCGCTTTTCGCTGGTGATCATGAATATCCCTTTTCAGCTGAAAAAGAAAAAAACATCCAATCAAGCTACAGCAAATGCTGTCCAGAATATTAACCAGATTGACAATATCCAAATCAGCCACTGCTTTCTTCCTTCAACGGGCAAAAATACTTAAAAATCGAAGAAAATATAACATATAGTTATAATAATTCAGCCCTTATTTACATTTCTATAACCAGAAACTAAGATTTGATGAATTCGGAGTCAAGACCTGATAAAGAAAAGAAAGAAGCCGATCATTCCGGGAAGACGAAAGATCGGCATTTTTACAGATGATAATCAACAAGTGAGACTTGTTATAACTGATTATTTGCTCACAACAGAGATGAATTACTGATATTCAAACACGGGTATCTGAATTTCAACCCGGCGGTTTTTCTCCCGGCCTTGCGCCGTATCATTTGTGGCTACAGGGTCGGCTTCTCCCATCCCTTTTGCTGAAATCCGTTCGGCTTCAATGCCTTTTGACATCAGGAACTGACTGACTGATTTTGCCCGCCGCTCTGATAATTGCTGATTATAAGCTTCGGCCCCTCTGGAATCGGTATATCCGGTGATCATGACTTTTGCCTGTGGATAACGGGACAAAATATCAACAACTTCCTGTAAAGATTCCGTTGAGGTTAATGTCGCACTGTCTGTGGCAAAGGTATTGGTACCACTCAAACTTTTTTTGTACATTTTCGGTTCAGCTGGTTTTTCTTTCTCTGCCGGAACAGGTACAGGCGCTGGTGCCACCATGACTTTTTCAGGTTTTGGCGCTGGTTTGACAATCAAAGGCTGATGTGGCTCGCTTTCCTGACCAAATTTATAACTCAAACCCAGTGTTAGCAGATTGCCTTTGGCGCGAACAAAATCATTACTCATATCAGTCAGCCGCTGATATTCCAGCCGTAACCCCAGATTCGGGAGAATCATATACTCTCCCCCTACAGCGCCCAGAAAAGAAGCATCATCCCCATCACCGAAATTAACAAATCCCATTCCTGCCTTGATGTAAGCAGAAAAGTCCTCCGTCAGCGGCAAATTAAACTTAGGTGCCACAGTCACTGCCGTCACTGTTTTATCATCCAGTCCACCGCCGGTAAATTTACCGAGATAATCATAACCCAGCTCGACAGCGATATGCCTGGAAAATTCATAACCGGTAAAAATACCGCCGCCAAATGAATCATCATCACATTTTTCACCGCTGAGGCATGAGTCATCCAGCCATGTTCCGCCTAACTTTCCCCCCCACATAGCCCTGTGCATGAGACAGGCCAGCCTGCATCAAACAACAAACTGATAACGCTGCAACCAATTTTTTCATCTTTTTTATTCCTTCTGTTTGTTTCTGTTTCCTGAACTCTTTGTCTGTTTATGATGGCTTTGACGCTTATTTTCCGGATAACACAACCCCTGATGATTTCAGAGGTATTAACGGACTTGATTCGCACCTGAGCAAGATAATGAAATTTGCAGACATCGTGACTCTGTGTTGACAATCTGAGATATTCCGGTTCCCGGAGACCCGGCTGCATTGTTTCAAATTCAGTCACTTATTGGTTAAATGTAGTTCATATCAGCGGGAAGGAATGAAAAAATGAAGTCAGTATTTGATAAAAATAAGATTCCCGGTCAATTCGCCGGATGAGGGAATAAAATTAATCACCTGATAAATATAAAGTGATTCCTTTGTTAAAAATAAAAAAGCAAGGCCAGTGAACCAGCCCCGCGGTATTGAATCAGTGTGTTGATAATTCAGTTTTTCAAAAGATAAACAGACCCTAGAGCGTGCTCTAAGGTTTTAAAAAGCTTTTGACCGGTTGGTTTTGCTGCTGTTTCAGCCGTTTTTGTTCTGCTTCTCTGCTTTTCAGTAAAGCTAAAGTTTTTTCACTTTCGACCCAGTTATCATACCGTTGCCTTTCCAGTCGCTCTTTCATCGGTGTCTTGGGTGAATAATCCAGTGGTTTTACTTTAATTCCGCTCATCTGTTCCTCAATACGCTAGTCAACCGCCCCTGAAAACCTGAGATAAAGGTTTTCAGAGCATCCGTTCATGATATCTGGTGATTTCGATATGTATCTTTCGGAACAGAATTATCAATAACATAACTGCTTTCTGCAACACCACACCGGACCTGTCAGTAAAAAATAACATGCAATTGAACAAACGCTGACAAAATTGAGTAAAAAAAAGCACACTTCATTGAAAATCAAGTTTCATCACGTGTTGTGGCCCGGCATCCCCGCCATAGTATAGTTGGTTCGTCTCATTAAAACCCGCGTTCAGGTAGCAGTGTTGAGCGCCGGGATTTCTGCAATTAACGGTAAGGTATATCGACTGATGATCGGGATATTCCGGTGGCAGATACACGGATAAAAGCTGAACAGCTTGTTTCCCATATCCCTTTCCCTGAAACTGCCGATCAATAAAAAATCCCCGCAATCCAAGGCTATCGGAGTGCGCAAAATCATAACGTTCGCCGTAAGCGGTATCGATAAGAAAAAAACCGACGATCTTCTCACCCGCCATCACCAGATGCGGATAAACCGTCCCACTGACAATACTCAGGATATCCATGATATGCCCGACAAACGGAAGTTGTTCCTCATTCACTTTCAGCCGGGAGACTTCAGGTAAGTACCTGATCGTCATCCGGATAAGCCTGACATTCTGATGGCGTTCACTTGTTATAGCATCCGGATACATATCAGAGCCACTCCATCCCGGTATACGGCACTGACTTAAGACTTTCCAGCCTGCTTTTGAGATCACCGGCATGGATTTCAAGCTGATGTCCATCCGGGTCAAGCAGGTACAAAGACGCCCCTTCACTCCGGTTCACTTTCCACTCCCGGATACCAGTCAGCGCCAGTCGCGCTGTAAAGGCAGTAAAATGTTCAGCCGGAATATCAAAAGCAATATGTGTATAATCAGTTTTCGGACAAGGCGTCCCACAAGACAGGCAAAACCACAGGGAACCAAGCGACAAATATGCCCCCTGATTCCATTTTACATGTGCTTTCATCCCCAGTGTGTGCGTATAAAAGTGAAGCGATCGTTCTAAGTCACTGACAGTAATTGTAATATGATTCAAACCAGACAGCATTCCCTGCCCTCCAAATTTTTATCAGTAATTTACACAACATCTGTCTGTAAATAAAGTTACCCGGTTCATTCAACCTGAATCAGATAGCGTGAAGTGCCTTCAAGCACTGCGCAACGGAGAACACCTCTGTAATAAATACCGGAATCCAGATTAATCCGGTTCGGCAAACTTTCAGGCAGGGCACTTGGGGTATGACCATGGACAACAACTTTACCGAAGTCCATTTTAGAGTGGAGAAATTTATGTCTGATCCATATCAGGGACTGAAGGCTCTGATTGTCCAGAGGACGGATGGGATCAACACCCGCATGGACGAAAAAATAGTCATCAACTTCAACTGACTGCTTCAGTGACAGAAAAAAAAGCCGGTGCGACTCAGGTAATTGCTCCAGAAAAACCTGCCGAACTGCAGCAGCAGCTTTATCATCAGTGAGCCCCTGTAAAATAAGCTGACGTGGTACACCATAAGATAACAGCGTTTCCAGCCCGCCCTGACTCCCCCAAACAGGGAGAACCGGCCGCTCCCGGATAAAATCAATGAGCCATTGTTCGTGATTCCCCAGAAGAAATATATGGCTTACTGACGAATCCTGCTTTTCAGCTTTCAGCAGGCGATCGACAACTTGTCTGCTGTGTGGTCCCCGGTCAATATAGTCACCGAGAAAGATGATACACGCCTTCTCTGCCAGTGCAGTCTGACGGTCTGCCTGAATTGCATCCAGCATTTTTTCAAGTAAAGCATCATGGCCATGAATATCGCCCACAGCATAAATGAGAGATGACGAGACGGCCGGTTGCTCAGAACGGAAATGAGCCCAGCCCGGAGCGGAGAAGTCGGTTGATAAAGGGATTCTGCCTGGTACTTTTTGATTGCTCATCAGATCGGTCATATGAATCACAACTGTATGATGAATATAGTCAGTGCTCCCGGATGATGCGAGTGTCAAACCAGTAAAAAAACCGGCCACAACATCGTGTGACCGGTTGATTTGATACCGTCATCAGAAGTCAGTTATTGACCGGCTAACGATTCATCACCAACGAATTACTCGCCAACTAATTATTTTCACTAACTAACTATTTTCACTAACTAATTATTCACCAACTAACATCAAGTCTTGAACGGCCTCATCACGCTGTTGCTGTGTCGCCCTGAAATAGAGATATCCGACAAACATCATCGCCGCAAATATCAGGGCAATCGTGAAGTTAAACCAAATCATCGCGATAAATGACACGACAGATAAGACCAATGCGATTGCCGGAACGATGGGATAAAACGGTGCTTTGTAACTCCGGCTCATACCCGGTTCAAGACGACGTAACCGGAACAGACTCAGCATACTCATCATATACATGACAATGGCACCGAATACCGCCATGGTGATCATGGCTGCCGTCAGGCTCATTCCCTGCAGGTTAATAATGCCATCACTGAAAATGGCAATAATTCCGATCACACCGCCGGCGATAATTGCCCGGTGCGGGGTATCAAACCGTGACAGGTTTGATAAACTTTTGGGTAAATAGCCTGCCCGCGCCAAAGCAAAAAACTGACGGGAATAGCCCAGAATAATCCCATGGAAACTTGCGATCAGACCAAATAAGCCAATCCATACCAGCATATGTAACCAGCCTGAATTATCACCAACGACCATCTTCATCGCCTGAGGCAACGGATCATTAATGCCAGACAGTTTCTGCCAGTCCCCGGCTCCACCGGCAAACATCATGACACCCAGCGCCAGTACGACCAGCGTCAAAATCCCGGAAATGTAAGCTCTCGGGATAGTTCGTTTCGGATCTTTCGCTTCTTCCGCAGCCATTGCTGCCCCCTCAATTGCAAGGAAAAACCAGATAGCAAAAGGAATTGCCGCAAAAATACTTGAAACGGTACCGGCACTGAAATGCTCACTGCCTGCCCAACCATTTAGCATAAAGTTTGTCATACTGAAATCCGGTGCAACGACACCCATGAAAACTAACAGCTCAATGACCGCCAAAACTGTCACACACAGCTCAAACATCGCAGCCAGTTTAACGCCCAGAATATTAAGTCCCATGAAAATCAGATACGCACCTACTGCAGCGTATTTAGGATTCAGTTCCGGGTACTGAACATTCAGGTAGGCACCAATCGCCATCGCAATCGCCGGTGGTGCAAAGACAAATTCAATCAAAGTTGCCAGACCGGCAATTAAACCACCGGTTTCACCAAATGCACGACGGCTGTAAGCAAACGGCCCGCCAGCATGTGGGATTGCCGTAGTCAGTTCGGTAAAACTAAAGATAAAACAGGTATACATCGCAGCAACAATTAAAGTGGTCACTAAAAATCCAAGTGTGCCAGCAACGCCCCAACCATAACTCCAGCCAAAATATTCTCCTGATATGACCAACCCGACAGCAATACCCCATAGGTGGATTGTTCCGAGTGTCGGTTTTAATTTCCCTGTCATCAAATACCTCCTGTAATCTCACTCATTCATATGGTGAATCAGCAATGCCATCAATGTTTATAGCCTGCACTATCACCCGGGTCCGTCAGACCCTTAATCGATAGTGCGCAATCATCCGCAAGAAAACTTGACACGATAGCAGCAAGCATTGCGCTTTAAAGTCAAATGACCGCCTATCTTTTTTCTGTTGTTACATAAAGTCAACATTTCGTCATGTCAGGTCAAGCAACTTCACCGGCTTCAGGTAATGCTATGAAAGAACAAATCAAGGCACTTAAAGGAGTAAGTATGTCAACAGAACAATATGACACCCTGACGGATCAGCAAATCACTTATCTGGCACAACAGTTATTACAAACCTATCCCAGTCAATATGCCGGACAAATTCGCCTGTTGTGTCGTTCTGAAAATGCGACCTTCAAAATTACTACAGCCAGACATCGGTATGCGATGCGGATTCATCGCTGTGGCTATCACAATAAGAATAATATTCTTAGTGAACTGGCCTGGCTAAATGCGTTAAGGGAAACAGGAATCATTGTTCCGGAAGCGATTGCAGGAAATAATGGTGACTATGTTCAGACTATAACGTCAGCCGATGGCACAATCAGACATGCCGTTTTATTCCACTGGATCGATGGCGATATGCCAACATCTGAAGTTAATCCGGAATCTTTTCAACAGCTTGGTGCGATTACTGCTCATCTGCATCAACAGAGTCGTCAATGGGACAAGCCTGACTATTTTGATCGTCTGTTGTGGAATTTTCAGACCATGGTCACCGATCAAAGCCACTGGGGGCGCTGGCAGGATGCTCCAAATCTCAGGCAGGCCGATCATCCGATTATCGAAGAAAGTTTACAGCAGGTTTATACCGCACTGCACGATTACGGCCAGGATGCTAACCGGTTCGGCCTGATTCATGCCGATTTACGCCTGACGAATCTGTTACTGCATGAGGGAGAAACCCGCGTGATTGATTTTGATGATTGTGGCATGGGCTGGTATATGCATGATTTAGCGGCAGCCATCAGCTTTAATGAACACTTGCCAAATGCACAGGCATGGGTAGAAAACTGGATCACAGGCTATGAACGGATCGGACATTTAACCCAGGCAGATATCGATATTATCCCGGCCATGATTATTCAGCGACGTATCCAGATGCTGGCATGGACCGGCACCCATGCAGAAACAGAAATGACCCAAAGCCTTGGTCATCAATGGGCGGATGAGTCAGTGCGTTTATGCAGGAAATTTCTCGAAACGCAGGCACTACCAGTGGGCATTTAAGCCTGTATTTTGCACCAAGATCAGTCATTCAATCTCTGGTAAACACATGAATACCTCTATTTTTCATATAGTTAAGTCATGGTTTGATAATTGCTTATATCCTGCATGGTTTACCAGCTGATATCAGGGGTTCAGTGACGATGCAAAAAACGGTGGTCTCTCATCAACATATAACCAGTGCGCTCAGCCAGCGTCTCTCTGCCAATCAGGGCGTGCTGTCTGCGGCTGCAACGGGGCTGGATGACTTTATAACCCGGGTCGGCGGCAATGCGGATCAAATTCTTGGCTGTTGTGATGTTGACCCGGAAATCATTGTCAGCCCAACACAAAGTATCAAATTAGTGAATTATTGCCGTGTGCTTGAAGAAGCTGCATCACAGGCAGACTACGACAATTTCGGACTTCATTATGGCAAGCAGTTTCAGCCACAATCGCTGGGACTCATTGGCTATATCGGCTTGTGTTCTGCAACGCTGGAAGAAGCTTTAAGAAATGTTGCCTGTGCTTTTCACTGGCATCAGCATGATACATTTGTTCAGCTGACGGATATGAAAGACTGCTGGCGGTTTGATTATCAGATTCGTCATGGTGCAATCATCTGCCGACGTCAGGATGCCGAGCTGACGCTGGGCATGATCATGAACCTGATTCGCTCAGCAACCGGCGTCAAATGGGCACCCCGTGAAGTTCATTTCGAACACCCCCGCCCGGAACAGTGGCACGACCACTGCAAAGTATTTGACGCACCGGTTTACTTTGATCAGCCATATAATTCACTGATTATTCCTAAAACCGATGTTGTCCGTCCCATGCCAAATCATGATCCCATGTTATTGAGTGTCATGTTGGATGCCTTACAACATTTGAATACAACATCATACCGTCAGAACATCGTCGAGCAAACCCGGGCTCAGATACAGATTTCACTGATTCACGGCGAGCCGGATCTGGAAGCAACAGCAGATCAGCTTGGCATGTCACGCTGGTCGTTACAACGGCGTCTGCAGCAGGAAAATATTACCTTTTCCCGACTCGTGGACCATGTGCGGTGCGAACTGGCAACCCATTACCTGAAACAGCAAAAATTACCCATTTCAGAAATGGGTATGCTGCTGGGTTATTCGGAAACCAGTGCTTTTTCCAGAGCATTTAAGCGCTGGTTTGGCGTCAGTCCCCGCCAGTTCAGACAGCATATGTCAGGCTAATCATATACCCTGAACCCGATCGGCAGCCGACAAATTTCACGCAATACTGCCTCTTCTGCCGGCTTAGGTATATACTCTGTTCTTTTGTCTCAGGATATACACAGCATTCATGTTACAGCATGTCAGATTACACCGGATTCAGACGCTGCTTTCTAATCATCAGCAGGTCAGTACAGAACGCTTAATCCGGGAACTGGGCGTTTCCAGAGAAACGATTCGCCGCGATATTATCACTCTGGAGAATCAGAACCTGGTCCGGCGCGTCCATGGCGGGATTGTGGCACTTCAGGTACCTCAGCAGGAAGCCCCGCTGACAGAACGGCAAGCCAGTCAAACGAAAGAAAAAAAGGCAATCGCACAAACACTGGCGGAAATGCTCTCTCCGGGGCAAACCATATTCATTGATTCAGGGAGCACAACAACCCGGGTGGCTGAAGCGCTTTCTACGATGTCTGGTCTGACCATTATCACCAACAATATTCAGGCCGCGCTGAGGCTGAATGCCTCGGAAGGCCGGGAACAGCTGAATAATCAGATCATCTTACTGGGGGGCGATTTACAGGCTGATGCGAAAGAAACCAGAGGTGAAGAAACGCTGAACACAATCTACCGATACCGGGCCGATATGGCGGTGCTCTCACCAGTTGGCATTTGCGGCTACGGCGCCAGCAGTTTTTATCGCTGGGAAAGTGCAATTGCCGAAGCCATGATTCGCCAGTCAAATCAATGTACTTTGCTGGCAGACCATACCAAAATAGGCAAACAGAGCCGCTTTTATTATGCCCGGCCGGAACAAATCACGACTGTGATTACCGATAGTAAGGCCAGCGAACATGAACAGTTTCAAACACTGGAACAACAATACCGGCAAATGATCATCGCAAAATAAGACAGGCCAGCAATTGCTGGCCTGTCTTTCCTGACGAATTAGGTACACAACAAAGTCTTATAAGAAGTGGAATGTCGCATTCAGCTGATAAGTTTTCATATCACTGCCATCCATCTCATAAGTCTGAAAGCTGGCACCCACGGTAACCGGCCCCATCACAGAGAGCTCAGCGCCCACACCGTACATGATATCCAGACCATCATCGACTTTAGTTCCGTCTTCTTTTTTATCCCAGGAATGTAAACCACCCTTGGCATAAACATGAAGCGGACCTAAATCAAGACTGGGTTTTGCAGCGAAATAAACTGTATTAGCCTCTGTTTTAACAGAGTTAACCGTCACTTCTTCAAATTTTGTCATGCCGGCTTCTAAGCCAAGTAATGGTAAAATACCTGTTCCAACATGGACGTTATAAGTCGTACCATGTTCACCTTTGTAGTCAGACTCACCTACGGACGCGCCACCGTAGATAAGTGAATCTGCCAGTACAGATGTTGATGCACCCAAAAGTGCTAATCCAATCAGTAATTTTTTCATGATAAACCTTCTCTGTATAACGACCATGTTAAACGGCGAAAATTTGCCGCACACCGCCTGAAATCCTTCAATGATACGTCACTGAATATAGTAAGCAAAATTTGAGCCTAAAATTCATCGATTGCATTTTTTATTCGCTTATCTGAAACAGGATAAGGCGTACCGAGCTGCTGGGCAAAGAAACTTACCCGGAGCTCCTCAATCATCCAGCGAATTTCCCGGATACCAGCCGGAACTGTCGCCCCCTTCGGAATCTTATTGAGTAACTCACGATAGTCTGATACCACTGATTCTATTTTCAGCATATGGAGCCGGTCTTTATTTGGATCAATTGGCAGTTTTTCCAGCCGTCTTTCAATCGCTTTCATGTAACGCAAGATATCCGGAAGCCTTTGCCAGCCGCACTCAGTGGCAAATCCTTTGAAAATCAGCCCTTCAATCTGTGCTTTAATATCTGATAAAGCAAACGCCATCGCCAAATCAACCTTCCCTTTCAGCTTTTTGTTGATCTGAAAAGCGGTGGTCAAAATCGATTCAACCTGTCTGGCAATATCGACAACGGTATCACCCAGCTCCGCTCTGACATGTTCTTTCAATGCTTCAAAGGCATCGCCCTGCCATACCAGTCCGCCTTTTTCTTCGATCAGTTTATCAACACCACAGGCAATGCAGTCATCAATCAAATCCAGCACCTTCCCATATGGATTAAAGTAAAGACCCAATTTGGATTTATTAGGCAGATTCTGATGCAAATATTTGATCGGTGACGGCACATTCAGCAAAATCAACCGCCGCTGGCCTGCCTGCATGGCAGTGCGTTGTTCTTCTTCAGTCTCAAATAACTGAACCGAAACGCTGTCTTTTTGATCCACTAATGCCGGGTAAGCTTTAACATCAAAGCCGCCTTTTTTCTGCTGATAAACCTGTGGCAGTTCGCCAAAACTCCATGTATGCAGGCCTTTTTGCTCAATATCATCGTCCGCAACCTGTGAGAGTGTCTCTTTTACTTTCTCTTTCAGACTGTCTTTCAGCGCATATAAGTCTTTGTTTTCCTTGAGTTTCTGGTGGCAATGATCAACTGCACGGAAAGTCACTTTCAAATGTTCAGCAACCTGATCAAGATTCCAGTCTTCACGTAAAATTTCAACCCCGGTCATCCGGCGCAATTCCTTTTC
The DNA here is from genome assembly GCF_024346755.1 of Vibrio aerogenes. Taxonomy (NCBI): domain Bacteria; kingdom Pseudomonadati; phylum Pseudomonadota; class Gammaproteobacteria; order Vibrionales; family Vibrionaceae; genus Vibrio; species Vibrio aerogenes. The sequence continues at coordinate 2,007,612 of NZ_AP024861.1, forward strand.
CATCGCATCCAGCAGCGGCATTTCCATGGGAGTAACCCGGGCCAGAAATGCATCCGCATAGTTAGGTGCCGGAACAAAGTTTCTGCGCAGGTTTTTCGGTAATGATTTGATCAGGCTGACAACCAGTTCATGTCTTAATCCCGGAATCTGCCAGTCAAAACCACCCGGTTCAACCTGATTGAGGACCGGTAGCGGAATGTGTACTGTGACACCGTCACAATCATCACCCGGTTCAAACTGATAGCTGAGTTTGAGCTTCACGCCGTTTTGATGCCAGAAGTTCGGATAATCCAGCTCTGTGATATGGCTGGCATCTCCTTTCAGCAACATCTCTTTTTCAAAGTTCAGTAACTCTGAATTATTTTTCGATGCTTTCTTCCACCATGTGTCAAAATGGCGACCTGAAACGACCTCCGTTCCGACACGCTGATCGTAAAACTGATACAACGATTCGTCATCGATCAGAATGTCACGACGTCTGGATTTGTGCTCCAGTTCTTCAACTTCTTCCAATAACTTCCTGTTGTTGCGGAAAAATGCATGCTTGTTTTCCCAATCCCCTTCAACCAATGCACTGCGGATGAATATTTCCCGACAAATCACCGGATCAATATTGCCATAGTTGACCAGTCGCTTACCAACGACCGGGATACCGTACAACGTGACCTTCTCATAAGCCATCACTGCGGCACGTTTTTTAGACCAGTGAGGTTCACTGTAACTTCGCTTAATCAGATGTTGCGCCAGCGGTTCAACCCATTCCGGCTGAATTTTGGCAACCACTCTCGCCCATAGTTTGGAAGTTTCGACCAGCTCAGCAGACATGACCCACTTGGGCTGTTTCTTAAACAGACCAGAAGCCGGGAAAATATGGAAACGCGCATTTCTCGCTCCCTGATATTCGCTTTTTTCCTGATCTTTCAGACCAATATGGGATAGTAATCCGGTTAACAGCGCTGTATGCACCGCCTGATAGCTTCCCGGTTCATCATTGAGTTTAACGTTCAATTCACGCATCACCTGATGCAACTGAAAATAGAGGTCTTGCCATTCCCGAACCCGGAGATAATTCAGATACTCGGCTTTACACTGTCTCCGGAACTGATTATTGCTTAAAGCTTTCTGCTCTTTTTTCAGATAATCCCACAGATTAACAAAGGTTAAAAAATCTGAGTCTTCGTGGAAAAATCGCCGGTGTTTATCATCCGATGATTGCTGTTTGTCTGATGGACGCTCTCTGGGATCCTGAATTGACAATGCAGATGCAATGATCATGACTTCATGCAGGCATCCAAGCCGTGATGCTTCAAGCACCATTCTTGCCAGCCTCGGATCGATGGGTAAGCGCGAGAGCTTTTGTCCGGTAGACGTCAATCGCTTCTTACCTTCCTGACCTTGCTTTTCATGAATCGCCCCGAGCTCTTCAAGCAGGCGAACCCCATCCTGAATATTCCGCCGGTCGGGTGCTTCCACGAACGGAAATGCTTCAATATCTCCTAATCCAAGCGCCGTCATCTGTAAAATAACCGAAGCGAGATTGGTTCTCAGAATTTCAGGATCGGTGAACTCCGGACGGGACAAAAAGTCATCTTCAGAATACAGACGGATACAGATCCCGGCTTCCACCCGGCCACACCGTCCTTTTCTCTGATTCGCACTTGCCTGTGATACAGGCTCGATAGGTAAACGTTGTACTTTGGTCCGGTAGCTGTAGCGGCTGATCCTTGCCGTGCCGGGATCAATCACATACTTAATACCCGGCACAGTCAAAGAAGTTTCAGCCACGTTGGTCGCCAGTACAATTCTGCGTCCGGTATGGGACTGAAATATCCGGTTTTGTTCCCCGGCAGATAACCGGGCATATAGCGGCACAATTTCAGTATGTTTCAGGTTTCTTTTCGTCAGCGCATCAGCCGTATCACGAATTTCACGTTCACCATTCATGAAGATCAGAATATCGCCGGGACCTTCATCGAACAGTTCATCAACGGCATCATAAATACCTTCGAGCTGGTCACGGTCACTTTCATCTTCACCGCCCAAAGGCCGGTAACGGGTTTCAACCGGATAAGTTCTGCCGGATACCTCAATGATTGGCGCATCGCCGAAGTGTTTAGAAAAACGCTCAGGATCGATAGTCGCAGAAGTGATGATGACTTTCAGGTCCGGTCGTTTGGGTAAAAGCTGTTTCAGATAACCCAGGATAAAGTCAATGTTCAGACTCCGTTCATGGGCTTCATCAATAATCAGCGTGTCATACTGATTTAAAAAACGATCATGTTGTATTTCTGCCAGCAGTATACCGTCGGTCATCAGTTTAATTTGTGTCTGATCGGATATCTGATCATTAAACCGGACTTTATAACCCACAAACTCGCCCAGCTGCGACTGTGTTTCTTCGGCAATCCTTGCAGAAACAGAACGGGCGGCAAGACGGCGTGGCTGGGTATGACCGATCACACCATAGACTCCCCGTCCTAATTCAGCACAGATTTTCGGAAGCTGAGTCGTTTTTCCCGACCCGGTTTCCCCGGCGACAATCACAACCTGATGGGCATCGATCGCTTGTGCAATTTCCTCCCGTTTCTGGCTGACCGGTAATATATCCGGATATTCAATATGCACCGAAGCCTGACGCCGGAGCTCTGCCGTCATCATTGAGTGTGCGATATCCTGTGCAATTTCATCAAATACAGCTTGCTTTGCTGCGGGATTTTTAATTTTATTTGCGCCCTGAATCCTTTTATTGAAACGGAATCTGTCTTTTTGCATGCAATCATTTAATGCCTTGCGCAATGTTCCGTATGAATTCTGGTTCGATTCGTGGGCCTGAGGCTGTGACGATGTCAAAGCGAATCCTATTACATTCTGATTAAAACTGGGCGGATTGTACCATAATCCATCCGGAGGATACCAAGCTCACGATAAAGCTGTTTTATGAGAGATTCGGGTCATTGTTTCAGGAAAAACTTTTCTTTTCTGCTGACTTTCATTCAGACTTGGATATAGCGCCGGTGAACAGGTTTGTTCAGTCAACCCTTCACTGTATTTGCAGTAAAAACCGTACCAAAGATCAACAGACACTGAAATATCTGGTATTTTATTGATTTGGATATTTTTGTTTTAAATCTCAGTAAACTCACTCAGGTGACAAATGGTCCGTTTATTCAGTGCTTCGTTTATTGAAACCATACATTCAGATGAGACATACATAACGTGAAAGCCTCCAGACTTGTGCAATTGCTTCACTCCCTGACCGGCGACCCGGAAGTGGTTACGGGTGAAGCATGGCTGCCGGAAAGACTGGTTCATGCAAAACAGCTGGATAATTACCTGTTTCTGGAATTTGACAATGCGCCGGAAGAGACTCAGGGTGAAGAAGAAGGCCGTGGATTTGTTGAGCATGAAATCACTCTGATCAGAGAACAGATTATGCAAATCTTTCAGGAAGAGGCTTCGCTGCACAGCAAACAGGAAGCAATTCTTGCTTTGATCTTGTATGCTCACGAACGAACCTCTTCTGAAGTTGTCGAAATGTTAGGTCATTTTGGCGAAAATTCGCCGATTAATGATGAATAACAAGATTTATTCGTTTTTTTCATCAATGGAACAGATATGTTGAATGCAATTACGTCTATTTTTAAAGAGCTGTTTGATGCTCAGTCATCAACCAGTGAAGAGCAGCCTGATCTGGCAATTGCCTGCCTGCTGACTGAAGTAGCCTGTGCTGATCATCACCTTGCCGGTGAAGAAAAAATTGCCCGCCGTCAGATCCTGCAAAAAGTCTGTCAGGTCAGTGAAACGGCTGCTGACGCACTGCTGCATCAGGCGGACCAATTAGTGCGCGATTCTGCCTCACTTTATGATTTTACCTCCCAGCTTCGTTCTCTGTCTCATCCGAAACGTTATGAACTGATTCAGGCGATGTGGGAACTGGCACATACAGATGGTTATATTGACCCGTTAGAAGATGCAGTCATCCGTAAAACGGCTGAGCTGCTGTATGTTGATCACAGTGAGTTTATTCGTGCGAAAATCAGCGTTTCGGATAATATTTAACCGCCTGCTGGTTTCGCACAACAGATTAGATTGATGAAAGGCTAATTTATGTCGGTTTATATTTTTGGCTACGGCAGCCTGATGAATTCTTCTTCACGCCGTTTAACCGGACAAACAGGTCAGGCGATACCTGCCGTTGTCTCCGGTCTGATCAGACACTGGGGCAAAGTGGATGACAGTTACTTCGCATCACCTCTGGTTTCAGAACCGGGTGCCGGGTTAGTCAACGGCGTATTGCTTGAAATTATGGATGAAGCGCTGGAAGAATTTGATAAAAGAGAAGCAGGTTATCAGCGGATACCTCTGCTTGCTGAACAGTTTGAAGCCCCTCTGGATCTCACGACCGAAGATGATATCTGGGTCTATATCAAGTCTCAGCCCCTGCCACCCTGTGAGAATGTGCCGGTTTTACAGACTTACATCGATACCGTCCTTTCCGGCTGTCTTGAAATCTCTGAAGATTTTGCCCGCTTCTTTATTCGCCATACGCGAGGCTGGCAGTCACCGGTTGATAATGATCGACAGCAACCGCGGTACAAAAATTATGCGGGTATTCCTGAACACCATATTGAACTTATTGACGAATTACTGGCAGTTCATGCCTGAGTGGATCAAAAAAATCTCCGGGAAAAATACCCCCCGGAGATTAAAACAAAAGCCGCTCAGCTTTTATTGAATTTCAATTTCGGTGCCATCCACATACACTTTACAGTCTTCTGTCGCGCAGCGAATATTGCTGTAAGTTGTATCTGTATCCGTTAATGAAGTCAGATAAGAAGTACCGGTCACCAGCCACTGGCTTTCAGCATCTAAGGTCAAAGAGACACTGGATGCCGTGTTATCTGTATTGATAGCGCCTTTCAATTCGGATGGTTGCAGATCACTGTGTGCCAGAGTGATATCCGCTGTACTGACATCATCCACAATCACATCCCCGGCCAGTTTGACTCCGTTTGCAGTGAAGTTTGCAATACCGCCCTTGTAGTCCCAGTGTTTGTTCAGTGCGGACAACAAGAGTGTCGGACAACTGTTGTTCACTTCAACATCATTCAGGGTCATCGTCCCTGTCTGGTTCGCAACCACAAATGCTGCACAGTTATCGGTTGCCGTCTCTGAAGTGTTCGAGGTATCGGTATAGTTGAAGACACCCCCGGTCATTGTAAAGCAGGAACCCACACCGCATTCACTGTTGTCCGCATCACCGGACATACTTTGATACAGGAAGACACCGCGGTGTTCATCCAGATCAGAGATACCATTGAGGGTCACATTGTCCAGAGTGACGACATTACTGCCTTCCAGTACAACCACTTCAGCATTGGTCGTCGTAAATGTCGCATCGGAAGCAGTAATGGTACCTGTAGAATAGATACCAGCAGAACGCATACCTGTGGCTTTATAAGTACCACCGTGAACAATCACTGTACCGCTGCCCCGATCCGTACCTACAACCGAACTTGAAGCACCTGTCGTTAATGCGTCCACATTATTTGCGATAATGGTGCCGCCTCCGGCTGCGAAAACTGCGTGACCGCCGTCAGCAGTTGCTTTCATGGTTGTATCCGAGACAGAAATAACGCCGGAACCATAAGCAAAAACAGAATTCGCGCCCATACCTGTAGAGGTAATGCTACCGCCATGAATGGTCAGATTACCGCCATCATAATTCAGTACAGCGGCATTGAGACCAAAGAAGCTGCTCTCTTCATTACTTGAACTTTCACCGGATGTTGTAATGGTTGGTTGTTCCAGCACCAGTGCAGCATCAGAACCGGTCACACAGACAGCACTATCACTGTCAGTACTTGTGGTATAAGTTGCACCTTGTTCAGTGAATGTACCGGAATCAAGCAGATAAGATGCGGTTCCCCGGCCGCATGCACCTGATGTCCAGCTGCCGTAGTCTGATGTTTCAACGGTCAAAGTGACCGGCTGAGACATACTATCTTTGTACGCTGGCGCACCATTATATTTTGCAGAAAGATTGTGAGTTCCTTCCGTCAGGACGGCTGTGAATGATGCAGCCCCGGAAGACAAAGGTGCAGCCCCCAATACTGTCGGGCCATCCATAAAGGTAATGTAGCCGGTTGCATCTGAAGGTGTGACAGAGACCGTGAGTGTCACAGTGTCTGTTGTGCTTGCAGAAGCGACAGATGAAGCCAGTGTTGTTTTAGTAAACGCGGACGGTAAACCCGCAGGATTGACATCCGGTGTAAAATCATGCGCACTTGCACAGACTGAGCCAACGGACAACATAATTGCCAGGGGATAAGTTGTTTTATATAAACATTTCATTTTTATATTCCTGTTTTTAACCCTGAAAGTACATGGGTTATTCATTGCTTAAATGACGACTTATACATATCCTGGGAACAACGAAGAATGCTTGAAAATCTTGAAAACTCCTGGTTTATATCTAATTAACTATCTGAAAAAATTAAAGATATTAAATTCAGGTTCCGCCGTTCCTGTTTTTTACAATAGCGCTGGAAGGTGCATATCATGTTTGATACAGATCAATTTGCTCAGCAAAGAAACGTAAACAACAATTTGCATATATTTACAATTTTTCTCCGGCATACTGAACTACCGGAGAAGGTATGTTCCTTCTTTTTCTTGTCGTGAACTGCATATCCGCCAACCCACAAACTGATAAATTTTCAGGCAGCTTTGGTGCATCTTCCCTATTCAATGAAGACCTATCCGGTATAATGTCCGTTTTCAAAATCACAATAATGTAATTCGTCAACGTTACGAATACAGGAAGCAAACGGAAAGCAATGACAGTCCAGACATTTACACCAAATCAGACAACAACACTTGAAACAGCAAAAAAAACGCTGACAGAGCAGGATAAAGATCAGCCTTCTCAGGCCGGGCACCGGATCGGTTTTATTTCTCTCGGCTGCCCTAAAAATCTGGTTGACTCAGAAAGAATTCTGACGCAACTCCGCACGGAAGGTTACGATATCGTTGGCACATATCAGAATGCCGATCTTGTGATAGTCAATACCTGTGGATTTATCGACAGTGCAGTTCAGGAATCACTGGATACGATCGGAGAAGCCCTGAATGAAAATGGAAAAGTGATTGTCACTGGTTGTCTGGGCGTCCGGGAAAATGAAATCCGGGAAGTTCATCCTAACGTACTGGCAATTACAGGACCTCACGCGTATGAAAATGTACTGGAGCAGGTCCATCAGTATATTCCCCGTCCTGAACACAACCCTTACACCAGCCTGGTTCCCGATCACGGTGTGAAGCTGACACCAAAACATTATGCCTATCTGAAAATTTCGGAAGGATGTAATCATAAATGCACATTTTGCATTATTCCTTCCATGCGGGGCGATCTGGTCAGCAGGCCGGTGGGCGAAGTCATCAGTGAAGCCGAACGGCTGAAAAATGCTGGTGTCAAAGAATTACTGGTGATTAGTCAGGATACCAGTGCCTATGGTGTCGATACCCGGCATAAACTCGATTTTGCAAATGGCACACCAATACGCCACAACCTGCAATCGCTGTGTGAAGCTCTTGGTCAACAAGGCATTTGGGTTCGCCTGCATTACGTTTATCCGTATCCACATGTGGATGATCTGATTCCGCTGATGGCAGACGGAAAAGTGTTACCTTACCTTGATATTCCATTCCAGCATGCCAGTCCCAGAGTTCTGAAAATGATGAAGCGCCCCGGACAGGCGGAAAGAACACTGGAGCGCATCAAAAAATGGCGGGAAATGTGTCCGGAACTGGTGATTCGATCAACATTTATTGTCGGTTTCCCCGGTGAAACAGAAGAAGACTTTCAGATTTTACTTGACTGGTTACAGGAAGCCCAACTGGATCGCGTCGGATGCTTTAAGTATTCGCCGGTCGAAGGCGCCACGGCGAATGATCTGGCAGAGCAGGTCCCTGAATCGGTCAAACAAGATCGTTATGAGCGTTTCATGCAGGTGCAACAGGCCATCAGTACAGAAAAACTGAAACAGCGCATTGGTTCAACCATGCAGGTGCTGATAGACGAAGTTGATGATGAAGGTGCGATTGGCCGGACTTATGCAGATGCGCCTGAAATTGACGGTCTGGTGTATCTCAATGGTGAAACATCTCTGAAACCGGGAGATCAGGTGAATGCGGTGATAGAACACTCTGACGAATATGATCTGTGGGCCAGTCTGGCCTTATAGATCATCTTTCTTCGCTGACCACTGCAAACCGCAGTGGTCAGTCTGGAGCGTGTTTTGAGTTACAACAGCTTTAAAGCCAGTTTTGCCAGATTAAAGGCATCAACATATCCGGAATGTTGCCGCCCTTCCCAGTCAATTCCCAGCAATTCCTGTGCATCCCGGTGACCAATGCGTTTATTTTTCATTCGTTGCTGAATTCTGAATAAAGTCGCAAGATTGAGAAATTCCCCAACCGGGCACTCAATATGTTTCGACTCGCACTCTTGTTTCAGAATTAAATCATCCCTTCCCCAAGCCGCATAGATTTTATTACCGGCACCAAAGTTTTTTATCATCGACTGGATCACCTGCTCTAAAGGTCGTCCCTGTTTCTCGATTTTTCGCGGCGTAATGCCTGTAAGTTGACTGCAAAATAAAGAGATTTCATCATTCTCTGGTTTGACATAATACTGTGCCCGCTTCACGATCGCCTGCTGATCCAAAGCGATTTCTGCCAAACCTATTTCAATGATTTCACCGGTCGTCCCCACCCCGTTTTCATTCCAGCAACACATCTCTAAATCGAAACAAACGACCCGGTTATAATTCATGAAAATAAAACTCCTGAATGATTCTTGCCAAAACCAATCATAATAAAGCAATCGCGATATAAATAAATAGTTTTATATGATGCGCAAATCTTATCCAATCAGGCAGGAGGACCGGGAAAAACTGCTTTGGCGACTCCCGGCTTGTCTCCGGGCTGTGTTAGTATTCCGGAATATTTTAAACCATGTATACCCAAACAACCTGAAAATGCGGTGTTCAGTGAGATTTGGGTATAATTTACAGAGTGCATATACTTTGTAAGTTGAACGCTCAACTTCTCAACGCATAGAGACATCATCATGAATTTCGATTTGAATACAATACCCACAACATTTGATCTCCTTCATATCATTCTGACACTGGTTTGCCTTGTCCTGCTGGTGACACTTTTTACCCGTCGTCCGTCTGTCGTTGAAAAGATTGTTGAAAAACCCGTAGAAAAAATCATCGAAAAGCCAGTCGAAAAAATTATTGAAGTCGAAAAAGTCGTTGAAGTCGAGAAAGTGGTTGAAAAAGTGGTCGAATCAAAACTGGCAACCACATCAACGGATGCCGCATTGCAATTGTTAGCACTTTTCCAGAAAGAAGCCCGCTTGATCGACTTTTTGAATGAAGATATTGCCGCTTATTCAGATGAAGAAGTTGGCGCTGCAACCCGGGTAATTCACGCCGGAGGACAGAAAGTACTTAAAGATTATGTCACTCTGACGCCAGTCAGAAATGAAGAGGAAGAAACACGCATTGCAGTGGAAGCAGGCTTTAACCCTCAGCAAATCCGGCTGACCGGTAACGTGACAGGTTCAGCACCTTATCAGGGGACACTGGTTCATAAAGGATGGCTGGCAACGTCAATCGAACTGCCCAAAATTGCCAAAGATTACGATGTTTCGGTGATTGCACCGGCGGAGGTTGAACTATAATGACACATCGTTATTCCGTTGGGATTGACTTGGGCACAACCCATTGTGTTTTGTCTTATACAGACTTGCAGGATGAACAGGAAAAAGTCACCGTCATGCCCATAGCCCAAATGACTGCGCCGGGTACTGTTGAATCATTGCCTCAACTGGGATCATTCGTTTATCAGCCTCACGAACATGAAATGTCTCCGGATACGCAAACCCTTCCCTGGACAGATACACCGGAAGCACTGGTTGGGGCTATTGCCCGGCAGCTCGGCAGTAAAACGCCACTGCGGTTAATTGCCAGTGCAAAATCCTGGCTTTGTCATGGTGGTGTTAACCGCCGGGAAGCTTTTTTGCCGGCAGGCAGTCCTGAAGAGGTTGAAAAAATTTCGCCATTACGGGCGACAGAGCTCTATCTGGATCATATCAAATGCGCCTGGAATCATCAGTTTCCGGAACATCCTCTGGAACAGCAGGATGTCACCATCACCATTCCGGCTTCTTTTGATCCGGCAGCGCGTGATTTGACCGCTGAAGCAGCAAAGAACCGCCATTTAAATCAGCTTACCCTGCTTGAAGAGCCACAGGCTGCACTTTACAGCTGGATTCATGTAAACGAAGCTGACTGGCGCGATCAGGTCACCGTTGGCGATGTTGTCCTCGTCATTGATATCGGCGGTGGTACAACCGACTTATCTTTAGTTGAAGTCAAAGCGCAGGATGGAAACTTAATACTTGAACGGGTCGCGGTTGGTGAGCACATTCTGTTGGGCGGCGATAATATGGATCTTGCACTGGCGTACCGGCTGAAAATGAAACTGTCTGAGGAAGGTAAAGACCTTCAGCCATGGCAAATTCAGGCGGTCACTCATGCCTGCCGTGATGCCAAAGAAGCCCTGCTTAATGATCCGGCACTTCAGTCTGTACCAATTGTGGTTCCGAGTCGCGGCTCTAAATTATTGGGTTCAACACTCAAAACAGAACTGACGCAGGACGAGATTCGTCAAACACTGGTTGATGGTTTCTTCCCGGCCGTCCCGGTGAGTGACCATCCGCGACAACGTAACCGCGGCGCTCTGACACAAATGGGGCTGCCCTATGCTCAGGATGCCGGCATCACCCGTCATATTGCAGCCTTCTTATCCCGCCAGGCTGAAACACCTGACCTTGGTCAGGCTATGCCATTTGGTGGTATCCCCGGCCTGTCCTCAGAATCCACACCGGCCTTTATTCAGCCAACAGCTATTTTGCTCAATGGTGGTGTGCTGAAATCAGATCTGCTGACCACCCGTCTGGTGGAAACGATTAATTGCTGGCTTTCTGACGCCGGTGCAGAACCCGTCAGAGAGTTGCGTGGTATTGATCTGGATCTGGCTGTGTCTCAGGGGGCGGCCTATTATGGTGTCGTTCGTCAGGGAACAGGTGTCCGTATCCGGGGTGGGCTCGCCAGCAGCTACTATGTCGGTATTGAAAGCGCGATGCCTGCGATTCCGGGAATGGCCCCACCTTTGGAAGCGATGTGTGTTGCGCCATTTGGTATGGAAGAAGGTGCCAGTGTGCATATGGACAACAAAGAATTTGGCCTGGTCATCGGGCAACCGGTCCACTTCCAGTTTTTTGGTTCCACGATTCGCAAAGATGATCAGGCAGGCTCACATCTCGACAGCTGGGCTGATGACGAGCTTCTGGAACTGCCGGAAATACAGGTCACTCTGGATGCAACCCAAAACCGGAAAAACGGAGAAATCGTGCCGGTAACGCTGGCATCGAAAGTCACCGAAATCGGGACACTCTGTCTGGAAGCCATTGCGACAGACAACGGGCAGAAATGGCATGTTGAATTTGATGTACGCGAAGGATAATCATGGCATCTCCCAAATATCTGGTCGGCATTGACCTTGGTACCACAAATACGGTTGTCGCATTTTGTGAATGTGGCAGTGATTTATCACAATGCCCCATTCAGCTTTTTTCAATCGATCAACTTGTCGGACCGGGAGAAGTTGCCAGACGTTCGACGCTGCCTTCTTTCCGGTACCACCCACCTGCCGGACAAACAGACAGCACAGACTTTACATTGCCCTGGGAATCACGGGCTGTTGAGGGTGATTCAGCCGGAATCGTCATCGGTGAATGGGCCAGAGAATTAGGTTCTCAGGTTGAAGGCCGGCAAATATCCAGTGCAAAAAGCTGGCTGTCTCATCCTTCTGTTGACCGGAATGAAGCGATTCTTCCCTGGGCAAGCGCAAAAGATACGTTAAAAGTCTCCCCGGTCACTGCCAGTGCCAGTTATCTGAATCATATTCGTCAGTGCTGGAATTATCATCATCCGGCGGATCGGCTGGAAGCTCAGGAAATTGTTATCACTGTTCCGGCATCTTTCGACGAAAGCGCCCGCAAGCTGACGCTGGAAGCCGCAAAACTCGCCGGACTTAATGATGTCAAACTGCTTGAAGAACCCCTGGCTGCCTGCTATGACTGGTATACCCGTCTTCAGGATAGCGTTGAAAGTCAACTGCGTGAAACGCCGGTGATACTGGTTTGTGATGTCGGCGGTGGTACAACCGATTTAAGTCTGATCACCGCAGATTTCAGTGATCAAGGGCTGAAACTGAACCGGGTTGGCGTTGGAGAACATTTGATGCTTGGCGGCGATAATATTGATTTATCTCTGGCGCATCTGGCTGAGCAGACATTTCAGCATCAGCAAAAACTCAATGCAGCCCGGCTGAATAAATTAATTCAGCAAACCCGAAACACAAAAGAGTCGTTACTGGCCTCAGATGCGCCTGATTCAGCCAAAATTACCTTATTGGGAAGTGGCTCCCGCCTGCTCGGCGGAGCCAAAAGCATCGAGCTGGCCAGAGAGCAGGTTCATCAAATTGCGTTAGATGGCTTTTTCCCGCAAACATCATTTGATGAGCGCCCTCAACAAAGACAGCGTGCAGTGGTTGAATTCGGTTTGCCTTATGCTTCAGATCCCGCTATCACGAGACATATTGCTGCTTTTCTGAACCAGCATACACAAATCACCTGTCAGGAAGACCAGTCTCTTGTACCTGTTGGATTATTGCTTAATGGTGGGGTTTTTAATAGTGACTTGATTCAGCAGCGGTTACTCAAAGTGCTTTCAGGCTGGAGTGGACAAGACGTTAAACTGATGGATAACCCGCATCCGGATCTGGCTGTTGCTCTGGGTGCTGTGGCTTATCTGAAAGCCTGCCGGGGCTCCCAGCTGAAAATTGGAGGTGGCGCTGCCCGCTCCTATTTTCTTCATCTCGAAAACAAGAACAAGCCCAATCAGGCGATTTGTTTGCTGGCCAAAGGCACCGATGAAAATCAGGAAATTCGTCTTTCCAGTCGTCGTTTTGCACTAACTCTGGGCGAGCCGGTTCGGTTTAGTTTGTTGACGACCCCTCATGATCGCCTGCGCGGGCATGAAATGATCCAAAATGGTATGCTAACCACAGTCGATCCGGACGATTTCTCCCCTTTACCGCCCTACATAGCTTCTCTTGATCGACGCAATGATCAGGAAAAACTGGCGGCGAATCAGAAAGCCCGGGTTGAAGTTTATCTTTCGTCCCAGCTCACACCTGTCGGAACATTAAAGATTGAGTGTGTCAAAACCGATGATGAGAAGCAACGCTGGCAACTTGAATTTGAAGTGCGTCATCAAAAAGTCACTGATGTCACAGAAAATCTTACATCGCCGCAAGCTGAAAAAGCCAAAGATCTGATCACCCGTTTATACAGTGGTAACAAAAATTCGGCTGATCAAAAGGAAATTCATTCATTAAACAAAACTCTGGAACGTTTACTGGGTAAGAAAGACACCTGGGATTCATCTGTCAGCCGGGATTTGTTTGATGCACTTGCTCAGGGACGAAAACGTCGGCGACGCTCTGAGCTCCATGAAAAAAACTGGTTCAGGCTGGCAGGATATACTTTAAGGCCCGGCTTTGGTGATCCGGTTGACAGCTGGAGAATTGAACAGATCTGGCCACTCTTTCAGCAGGGAATTCAGTTTAAAAATCATCAGGGATGGAGTGACTGGTGGATCTTCTGGCGCCGAATCAGTGGCGGCCTTGATCAAGAACAGCAAGAGTCCATTCTTGCAGAGATTGCAAAATACTTACACCCAGGTGCGGTCCATCACCTCAAACAAACAAAATCGTCTCAGGACAAAAGCTATGAGGCAATGGTTCGTCTGGCCGCTTCTCTGGAACATCTGGAAACGGAAGATAAAATTCTTCTGACCCGGTGGTTTCTGAAACGGGCAACCAGCCAGACACAATATTCACAAGCACATTGGTGGGCAGTCGGCCGCCTGACATCCAGAACGCTGATGTACGGCAGTCATCATAAAGTGATTCCGAGAGAGCAGGCTGAACAGTGGTTACCAGAGCTGTTAAATCAGGACTGGAAACAAGACACAATGGCTGGTTTTGCCGCTGTAATGATGTGCCGTAAAACCGGTGACAGAACACTGGATATTACCGGGTCTTTTCGTGATGATGTGATAAAAAAGCTTCAGCAAAGCAAAGCGCCGGAAAGCTGGCTGAACCTGGTTAGTGAAGTCAGCGTGCTTGATGAAAAGGACTCGAAACGCATTTTTGGGGATACATTACCCACAGGGTTACATTTGCTTCAGACCTCTTAAACACGAAAAACAAAAAGTGTCATTCATCATTGTGAATCGCTGTTGCTGAATATTCGCCTCTGTGGGTCTCAGGGATGATATCTCGATAAGCAGCCCTTCCGCATCCGGGAGGGCGCGGCAGAGCTTCAAGGATGGGGTCCTGTGTTTTATATCTGCCTGAGTGATACCATTCTAAGTCATTTTCTGATCTGGATATATCTGGTTCCGCAAACCGCTCAAGCCATCCCTTTTCGTTGATAAGAAAGGCGCTTTAACAAGGGCATCCATGCCCTAATGCCGATCACTTTAGACTTTAATCGTCGATCAGTTGAATGATCCTGACAGTATGTAAAAATCCGGTAGACACTGTTTACCGGATTCTTTTATGCACGTTTCTCAAGCGCTCGACATCATCAATCACTGGAAACCCAACCAAGTAGAAACTCTGGCTGACTTACTGCCAACAGAACTCATTGAAGAGGCTTACCAACTCACCGATACAGTTACCCTCAGAAAACGAAAACTCACTCTGGAGTCAATGGCATGGCTGCTCGTTGGGATGGCAATATATAATGATAAGTCGATGGCTGACATCGTCAATATGCTCGACATTGTTGATCGAACCGGTAAACCCTTTGTTGCCCCCAGTGCATTAACGAGGAGAAGAAAAGATCTTGGAGAATCTGCCGCCAAAGCTCTGTTTGAATGTACTCAAAAACACTGGACTGACTGCGCTAACTTTCCTGACTGGAATGGTCTGACCCTTTTAGGGGTGGACGGTGTAATATGGCGAACGGAGGATTCTGAAGAAAACGCTCAGGCTTTTGCCAAGCCGACTTACCGGGATGGACAGGAAATGCAATATCCTCAGGTTCGCATGGTCTGTCAGATGGAGCTCAGCAGTCATCTGATTACAGGGAGTGCCTTCGACTCTTATGCTGTCAATGAAATGAAGCTGGCTGAGCAGTTAATCGAAAGCACACCGGACAACAGCTTAACGCTCTTCGATAAAGGCTTTCACTCTCTTGGTCTGTTACATCAATGGAATGCCACAGGAACAAACAGGCACTGGCTTATCCCTTTAAAAAAAGGGCTTAAGTATCAAGTTGCTCAGTCTTTAGGCCGACACGATAAACTGGTTAAACTGAAAAGTAACCCAAAATCCCGTAAGCTCTGGCCTGAGCTTGCACATGAGGTCACCGTCCGTTTAATCACGAGAGTAAAAGACGGTAAGCAATATGATGTCTTAACCTCCATGACGGATCCAATGTTATACCCAAAATCAGATATTGTTGGTCTGTATGAATACCGATGGGAAATAGAGCTTGGCTACCGGGAGCAAAAGCAATATATGCTGGGTAACAGACTCACGCTTCGCAGTCGGCTGCCCGAACTGGTCAGGCAAGAACTATGGGGTGTTCTGCTGACTTACAATCTCGTGAGGTACCAAATGGTGCAAATGTGCATGAATCTGAAAGGAGACTACTTACCTTATCAGCTAAGCTTCAATGGTGCTTTAGCCCATATAATGCGCTTATTAGTTGGGCTCCCTTATTCATCTCCAGGCGCTATCCCGGGGCAGTTGAAAAACTTCTACTCAATATGTGAAAGCTTAATCCTGGAGCCCCGAAGACAGAGATCCTTCCCCAGAGTTGTTAAGCCCAAGCCATGTAAATATCCCAGAAAAAGCAGGGCCGCTCACGTTAAGTGAACGGCATTAGCATCCATGCCCTTGTATGTTTGCTCCACCAGACACATCCAGATGATCAGTTTATTCTCCAGATTGGTATGACCTGCAAGCGGAACATCGATGAGAACACACAACTTGAAAATGCAAGGTTCAGGCTGTTTGGGGAGCGACTTCAAACCGGATAAAATTCATCAGCAAATCCACATCAATATCCTCTTCTGACACATACTTTTGACCGACAATCTCTGAAACTGCTGACAACCAAAACTTGAATGCACCAGTATTTTCTTTCAACACTCTGATCTGCCATTTTCCCGGATATAAATGAAGTACTTGCTTTAAAGCTTCTTTTCCGATGCCTTGTTTTTTAAATTTTCGCAAAATGAAATATTGGTCGATATCATATACAGTTCTATCAACAGGGTATTTACGAATCAGAACAAATCCTGCCAATTCATTATCAGCCAGAATAAAATAAGGCACATGTTCTTCTGAACTCCAGTAAATATCGAGATTTGCGGGATTGTATGTATCGTAATGACCGTCTTTTGTCGGCCCCCATCCGGTAAATTCAGACATATCATAAATATAGTATGGAAATAAATTTTCTAAAGTCAAACGAGATTTTGACTGTATTTCAACCAAATTAACATTCATATCTTTACTTCATCAAAAACAGAAAATCACATAATACATCTAAATAAGAGTACGAAACCACAGATTATTATTGTTTTTATTTTCATAATTGAGATATATTTTCACAGAATTAAAATAATTCATTACCATGATTTGACTTTATCACAGGTAAATCAGGACAGAATTTTATCTGCCTTATAACAATTATATTGAGAATTAAATATGAAAAAATTAAATAAAACTTTGGTGTTAGTCGGCTGTGCCGCATTTTCGCAATCAGCATTGAGTGCCAACTGGCAATTGGTCTGGCATGATGAATTTACCAATAGCATCGGACCAGACTGGGTATTCGAAACTGGCAATGGTGCTTCAGGCTGGGGTAATAACGAGCTGGAATACTATCAGAGAGAGAATGCAACGGTAGAAAACGGTAATCTGGTTATTACTGCGAAGAAACAAAACTCACATGGATTTAAATACACTTCTGCCCGGATGAAAACCCAGGGACTTCAATCATTCAAATACGGAAAAATTGAAGCAAGAATAAAATTACCGAATGGTTCAGGATTATGGCCTGCATTCTGGATGCTGGGCCGGAATATAGATTCGGTGAGCTGGCCATATTGTGGTGAAATCGACATTATGGAGCACGTAAATAATGAGAGCCAGACGCACGGAACTATTCACTGGCAAGCGGATAAGTATGCCAATTATACCGGACATAGTTTTAACATTGATGTCACGCAATATCACACCTACACCGTAGAGTGGGATAAAGGTGAAATTCGCTGGTATGTAGATGGAACCATGTATCATGTTGCAAATATTCTGAATAATATTAACGGGACGGATGAATTCCATAAAGAATTTTTTATTTTATTTAATCTTGCTGTCGGCGGAAACTGGCCTGGATTTAATATTGATGACAGCAAAATGCCAGCCAAAATGTACGTCGACTATGTCCGTGTTTATCAGGATAAGAATAATACCAGTAGTTCTCATTCCGGCAACAATGGCGGTGGCAGTAGTTTTTCAAAAACAATTCAGGCTGAAAATTACAGCTCAATGAAAGGTGTTGGCACCCAGGATACCTCTGATACCGGTGGCGGTAAGAATGTCGGCTGGATTGATACCGGCGACTGGATGGCTTTCAATAACATCAAAATTCCTGCAACGGGTGACTATCTGGTTGAATACCGGGTTGCCAGTGCAGAAGGTGGAGCCAAACTGTCTCTGGATCACAGCTCAGGTGCAACCGTGCTGGGTTATCTGGACATAGGTTCAACCGGTGGATGGCAAAACTGGAAAACAATCTCACACCGCGTTCACATCAATGCTGGCACATATAACTTCGGCATTTATGCCCAAAAAGGTGGCTTTAATCTGAACTGGTGGAAAATTAAAAAGCTATAAACACATCATCAAATGTCATCAAATATAAAAAAACAGCCAGAAATTTTTCTGGCTGTTTTTTAAAGAGAACGGACTTCAGGTTCAGAAAAACATCGATACATAGAAATCAAAACCACTTCCATCCACTTTTTGTCCGGTGAGTTTTTCTTTGTACTCGATATCGGTATATTTGAGCCCAAACGCAGACATATCGCCCCATATCCCAATCGTTCTGAATTCATACTGCGCAGTAAAGCCTAATTCATCATCAAAATGATAGGTAGTATTACATACCTGATCGACCCGGCAACGCAAACGAACATTATGATGATATGCAAGACCGCCACCAATTCTGTGACGTGGATTTCCCAACATTAACGAAAGTTCAAAGGGAACGCGGGAAAAATTCACATCCCCCTCAATTTCTGCAAGAAAGTCATTTTTGTAAGTCACACTGCCTCTCAGAAACGAAAAATTATTCAGCGGAACATCAACACCACCCGTCACAAACAGACCAGAACCGGCACTGACATCTTCTGTCTCCCAGGTAGTGCCATTGTAGTATTCATGTTCAATCAGAATATCACCTCCCCCGCCAACACCAGCAGAAAAAAATGGCATCACCTGCTGCTTCATGGCATAAGAAGGTGATATGATGAACACACCTGCTATCACTATCATTTTCAAAATAAATTTCATTTTCATAACCCTGCTAACTCAAATACCACACACGATATATACTCATGTGGGATGTGACTCATTGTTTTTATTTAGAATATTGTTTATAAATTGCTAATATTCAGATTGATTATATCAAATTAAAAACAATGTACAATTATTAATCAGCAGTCTGTCGATAAGTTTGTGCGGTAAAGCACATCTTTTAAATTCAATGCCAGAGCGTGTTCTGTAAGGCTACATGACCCGGTTGCGTCCGGAAGATTTTCCCTGATATAAGGCCCGGTCAGCCCGGATAAGCAGCTCCTTTTGAGCGAGATGACCATCTGATGAAGCAACACCAACCGTGATTGTAATATTTATGTTGAAATCCTGATAAGAAATAACCATCGTTTCGACATAATGACGTAATTTTTCCCCAATCCTCAGCGCATCTTTATAATGGGTCGCCGGGAGAATCACACTAAACTCCTCTCCTCCGACACGGGCCAGTGTGTCCGTTTTTCTGAGATTCTGTTTCATCCCGGTGGCAACCTGTCTCAAAACCTGATCTCCGACATCATGACCATACTGGTCATTGATTTGTTTAAAATGGTCAAAATCGACAGCCAATATACTCACCGGTAACTGTTTGACTCCCCCGTCAAACGTTTCCTCAAGCATATTCATGAAATAGCGACGATTAAACAGTCCCGTCAGCGGATCGGTCGTCGACTCACGTTTGAGTTTAAATTCCAGTGATTTTTTATCTGAAATATCAATCAGCAAACCAGACCATACCTGCCTGAAATGATTCATGTTCACAGGGACAGAATGCCCGTATAACCAACGCACCTCTCCGTGATTTAAAACCCGGAACTCACACTTCCATTCTTTTTGACCTTTCTCAGCTTTAATGATGCTTCGGTAGAGCCTTTTTCGGTCGGCCGGATGCACAGCATTAAACAATTGTTTAATATCATTTTTGATTTCATCAGCAGTTTTACCAAATAAAGTCTGTACCTGAGGACTCATGTAAGAAAAACTGATTTGCCCGTCAGAGGTATGTTCATATTGATAAATCATGCCGGGCGCAACAGCGGTTAAAGAGACCAGTTGATTATATAACTTCATAATTTCGGAGATATCTATCAGGCAACCAACTAATCCCACCGGTTCCTGACTTTCCGGGTCAAACATCACTCTGGCCCTGTCAGCCAGCCAGATATAGTCTCCCTGAAAGTTACAAAACCGGTATTCAGTTCCATAAAAGTGATCGTCCCGGCATTCGCAACAAGCCTCGATGTGTGACAGATATTTGCTCTTATCTTCAGGATGAATTTGTTTCATCCACCAGTCGGCCTGGCCCTGTATGATTTCCGGTGAAAAACCAGTCAGGATTGCTACATTAGGTGAGATATTTTGTATCGTCGAAAGCTTTAAATCCAGATGATAGGTTGCAGAAGGACTCAGCGGTAAAACACTGTGGTATGTTTCTTTAGTTATCTGTCCGGAAACACCATGAAGAGTCAACAACATTTGCTCTGCCGGTACATCACCGGATACAGAACAGATGAAGACCAGAGAACCAGACCAGATTTGCTGGTCGATGACAGTCGATAGTTCCAGCTTGCCATAACGCTTTAACATCGTATAAAAATGATCACTCTGAAAAGTTGCTGAGTGATTTGCAGTCCGGAAATTAAGATGACAGATGCGGTCAGAATAATCCTGAATATCAGTATCTTTGTACAAAGCCAGTACCTGACCCTGCTCATTGAATATGAAATTCATGCGCTTCGCTGACATAAAGCCTCTTCATCTCTACAAAACAACTTCTTCCACCTGTCTATGGTAGTTCAAGCTCATCGCGATAGACCAGAAAATGAGAATGAATTCGTTGATTAATTTGATACTTATACAGAAAGTATGAAAATACCTGTATAAACAATAGCATCCGGATGCATGACACTCTGAAGCTCAAAATTATGCCCGTGAGATGATAGCACTGGAAACGATGTTATACCGGGTAAACTAAAAAACTCACGAAGGATACGTGAGTTTTTTGTCAGGTTTATCAGGGCGTGTTTATCTTTTATCGCCGTTCCTGCTGGAAGCTGTTCTTTGCTTATCTAAATAAGCTTTCATAATTGCCGGTTTATTCTCAATGTATGTATCCAGTCCTGCTTTTCTGAGCTTACATGACGGACATTCTCCACATCCGTCCCCGACAATACCGTTATAACAAGTCAGCGTATTATCTTTCACCAGAGATAAAGCGCCATAGTGATCAGCCATGGCCCATGTCTCTGCTTTATCCAGCCACATCAGTGGCGTAATCACCGTCAGATCCCGTTCCATCCCCTGAACCAATGCATGGTTCATCGCTTTCACAAAATCATTCCGGCAATCCGGATAGCCTGAAAAGTCAGTTTCGCAGACACCGGTAATGACGGCAGATGCACCAATCTGGTAGGCATAAATGCCCGCTAATGTCAGAAATAAAATATTACGGCCGGGAACAAATGAATTCGGTAAACCATTATCCTGCAACGCTGCTGAAACCGGGATATCCTCTCTGGTCAGAGAACTGATGGCCAGTTCATTCAATACCCCTGCATTAATTATTTTATGTGCGGCAACGTTTAGTTTTTTCCCTAATGCCTGGGCGACTTCGATTTCCTTGCGATGCCTTTGTCCATAATCAAATGTGATTGCGTGTACTTCATCATAATTTTGAAGTGCTTCAACAAGACATGTGGTTGAATCTTGTCCACCACTAAATACAACGACAGCTTTGGTCATGTCGATATCCTCATGCAATACTCAGATACTTATGTGTCTGAATCGATAAGCGCCAGTTTCGTTCTGTGCAGATCTGGATACATAATTCAGTTGCACGTTGCTTTTGACTGATCGGTTGCAGAGCAATGATTGTCTCTTTTGGTATCTGAGCCTGTTTTAATAGATTATCCAGTTGCTCAATATCTTTCTGAGTACCAACAGGATGTTTTATTTCATTCGCTCTCAGCAAAGCGCTGGTCAATACCGGTAACTTCCCCTTCATGCCAAGTTTAGGAGAAACCGTGACCCATGTGTTCTCTGATGTTTTTATTTCAGAAGTACCACTGGTCTCTATCTGGCACTGGCAACCAATCTGTTCAAATGCATAAGATAAAGCCGTCAGGTCATAGATACACGGTTCTCCACCCGTAATGACAATATGTTTTGCCGTATATCCCAGTTCATGATAACGCTTCAGGATTTCTTCAACAGTCATTTCACACCAGTGCGGACTGTCTTGAGTTTTGACGATAACATCCTGAAATTCCCGGCGGTCAGCTTCATCTACATCCCAGGTCTGCTTTGTATCACACCACGCACATCCTACAGGACACCCCTGCAGACGAATAAATACGGAAGGAACGCCGGTAAACAGACCTTCCCCCTGAATTGTCTGGAATATTTCATTAATTTTATACAAGCTGGTCACCCGATTGATACAGGAGAGAGAACACTGGTCGCAGACCATAATAGATGCGCCAGCTCAGGTCAAATGAAACCCGCTTTTTCATTTATCTGTCATGAAGCTCTGGCCCAATGGTACCAGAGTGTGTTTATGTTTATTAGGGTTACTTCAGGATCCATGATTGACATAGGTTGAGGTAGCTTAGGTATATATGTGATGATATTCTCAAAACAACCTAACAGAACATTGGTAACTTCTCATGTATAAACTCATAGGATTAGATCTGGACGGCACATTATTGAACAGCCGCAAGGAAATATCACCCGAAACAATCGCTGTATTGAATGAAGCAAAGTCCCGTGGGATTAAAATTGTACTGGCTTCAGGCAGACCGCCTGAAGGAATGTACCCTTATCTGAAACAGCTCGGGCTCTGTACTGAGAATGATTATGTTGTTTGCTATAACGGTTCGGTTGTCAAAAATGTTGCCAGCGGAAAGATCATCCATCAGCAGGTTGTCAGTGCATCGGACGTCAAACAAATCGCAACGCTGGCTGAAAAATTAAATGTCAACACTCACGCATTCAGCCAGACACTGGGACTCATTACCCCAAAAGCAACAACCTATACACAATTAGAGGCAACCATTAACGGTATTGATATTCACGAAACCGACTTTTCGCTACTGGAAGACGATCATCCGATGATCAAAGCAATGATGGTCGATGAGCCGGAAAACTTAGCCAAGGCAATCGCAGGTTTACCTGAAACGCTGTATCAACAGTTTACCATTGTACAAAGCGCACCACATTTTCTTGAATTCCTGAATCCACTCAGTAATAAAGGGCTGGGAATAGAAATGGTTGCCCGTCATTTCAACATACAACCGGCACAGATTATTTGCTTTGGTGATGCAGAAAATGATCACCACATGATTGAATTTGCCGGGATGGGCGTCGCTATGGGAAATGCCATGCCACAAACCAAGGCAATTGCGGATTATATTACCACAACGAATGATGATCATGGTGTTGCTAAAGGAATTGAAAAATTAGTGCTGAGTTAAATACCTGTTCCTAATTCTAATTGCAGGCCACTCAGGCAGATATTCAGGAACAGGTATTTAACAATAAATGACCTTAAATTACCTGAATATTCAGACTTGCCGAATAAATATTTCCGAATAACTAAATAAAGAGGTAAATATTACCTCTTTATTTATATTAAATCACCAAAATGATATCAGGTTATTTCTCTGTTAATTATTGCTCAGGAAATTGAGTGCCTGTGTCTATTTCAGTGGTTACCTTAAATGGAATATTACTTACCTCAACAACTTGTCCTAAAAAGTCTGTAATCCGGAAGTCATACGGTCCGACACCAAAGCCTCTTTCCGCAACAAAATAATTATATGGTTTCCTTGGTAAATTAATATATTGATTATCACCACTGCGACGATATTCAATTTTTCTGATCGGATACATATGATCACGAGCCTGAACAGCAGTCCACCACTGACTTGAACCTTCTTTGAAATATAACTTCATATTTCCGGCCTGATTGTTAGCGATATAGTGCCACTTCACAGGAATACGCCCTTCAGGAATACTATCAATTTTCGCAAATGCTTTTTGATCAAGGTCCAAATCACCTTTTTTACATTCAGGACATTGATCATCCACTCGAACAATCACAGAAGCACCAGTATTCAGGCTGGTCGCTTCAATCAAAGCCCCACAGGCAGCAGAGCCATCATAATCGACAGCATTCATCGCAACAGTCAGCAATGAGTCATCTTTCGGGAAGCTGCAATTCCCACCGCCACCATAACCATAAAAGGTCCCCTCACCGTAGTGTTCAGAATTATCAGCAAACGCAGTTTGACTCAGCAAAACTGCTGGAACTATAAATAAAGCCGGAATTAATTTTCTTGATTTAATTTTCATACAACTGACTCCTGTATAAATATAATATATTCATTGGAATAAACATGAAATTTAATTACAAATAATTAAGTAAATTTCATAAATGACTTATATCATATTTATTTCAATAACTAACACCCATAATTATAAGCATTTTTCTTTATAAAAAAATAACCCACAAATACTAGCTGTAATTAATTTCAGATTGAGAATTTTATGACTCACGATCAGAGCAATCATCAGTCAAAATCAATATATACAATTTCAATCTGAATAAAAAGAAAAATTACTGTTATATTTTTCATAATGAGATCAGA
The DNA here is from genome assembly GCF_024346755.1 of Vibrio aerogenes. Classification (NCBI taxonomy): domain Bacteria; kingdom Pseudomonadati; phylum Pseudomonadota; class Gammaproteobacteria; order Vibrionales; family Vibrionaceae; genus Vibrio; species Vibrio aerogenes. Next base: position 2,032,079 of record NZ_AP024861.1, read on the forward strand.
GGTTATTTATATTTATAAATTTTTATAGAAAAAACACAGAAAACTGACTTTAGATTTATAAAAAACTTATTATACCCAAGCTACCTGAAGATGCATGACTCAGTGTATCATCAACAGGTCCGGTTCCGGGAAAAGGAATGAAGGCATGTGCCCACCTTTCGAAGTCATTGCTATTTCACCGCTTTTCTCAGCCAATGAATGTGATGATCAAACCCAAGCTGTTGATACAGCTTTTGCGCAGCCTGATTAAACGCCCAGACTTCGACAAATATCTGTTCAATACCGTAATCTTCAAATTCACGCATCAAACGGTCTAACAGCTGTCGCCCGATACCTTGGGAGCGGAATTTTGGTGAAACAAATAGTTCGTCAATACTTCCCATCAGGACAGGTTTACTGACCATCGAGACTAATTCCGAAAAATGGCCGGTAATAAAGCCAACGACAACATCATCATGACTGGCAATAAAAACTAATGCCTCTGGTGAATTCAGATAATCATTAATCTGCTTTTCCTTCATAACCTCCCCGGCAGTTTTAAAGTGCTCCGGGCAGGCAACATGATGTTCATCATGAAGGTCATACATTAATTTTTCCAGATGAACAAGGTCTTCAGTGCAACCAAAGCGAATGAATGTCGTAGGCATGATGATTCAGTATGGTACAGAGGTAGGTGTATTGTATGTCAGACCAAAAAAAAATCTATCTCAGATAAGATAGATTCTGGTTTAAATCTCACTTTCTGTGACAACCCACAGAGAAAGTCACAAATAAACGGTACACCCCCGATATTCAGGGCGTGACCAAGGTGTGGCAAATCAATCTAAAAAGTTAAAGCTTGAGCCAGTTATTATTTGCTGCCTGATCAATAATTTCCAAAGCATAATCCCATAAACATGTTGAGCCCTGCTCTATTCTTTGATTCATCGATAATACCTGATGTTTATGAACACCATGCTCTTTCCAGCTTTGCCCTTCATTGCAATAATTCAGCATAACCGGAATTAAGCGATCCAACGCTTTTGCAAAGCGGGCTTCAGGTGTAGCAGCTTCTTCAAACTCTTTCCACAAGGCTAAATATTTCTGTCCCTGGTCATCAGGTAAGATGCCAAACAGACGTTCAGCCGCTTTTAATTCTGCTTCTTCCTGATTTCTGGCCGACTCGACGTCGTAAATGAATGTATCACCCGCATCAATCTCAACAATATCATGGAACAACAGCATTTGAACCACTTTACTGATATCAACAGGCTCGTTCGCATATTCTTCCAGTAAAATGGCCATAATGGCGACATGCCAGCTATGTTCAGCCGTATTTTCTAAACGCCCTTCAGCACTTTTTACCCTTGTCCGTCTTAATATACTTTTCAGCCGATCTAACTCAACCACCAGCTCAAGCTGCTTTTTCAGACGTTCAATCACCAATATTTCCCCCATCAGATGATTCAAATAAATAACAGAAATAAAATAAGCCGATACCGGATTGAATGAACTCTTTTGGGTCTTATCTTCACCCGGCAGTCCGGTAACTCCAGCTGTAAAATGACTACACCTGTAAAATACCCACCCGCGACAAAAAACCAAATCCGACAAATAACAACACTACCAATAAAAGAGGATACAGCACAATATACTCTGGTGAAAAAAACCGGCTCATATTGAAAGCATTTGTTTCTCCGGAACCGGATTTGCAGGCGACTACAGATTAGGCTGTGAAAGATAAACACGCACTAAATATCTGTTCCTAAATATGCGCCTCTTTTGGTCACGAGGCAGATATCGATAAGCAGACCTTCCGCGCCAGGGAAGGCGCGGCAGAGCCCCAAGGATGGGTTTATGCGTGTCTGTGTTCGATATCTGCCTGAGTGACCTACAATTAGGAACTGGTATTTAGCTACCCGCTTCCCAATCCTGATTGATTAATGATGTAATATGATGGTCCTGCCACTTGCCGTTGATTAACAAATAATCTTTCGCAGTGCCTTCATACTCAAAACCAACCCGCTTGAGTACCGCTTCACTACGATGGTTAAAAGGCATATAAGTTGCGCTGATACGATGGAGTTTTTGTACCTGAAACATATAGCGACAAGCCATCTTTAACGCTCTGGTCATCACCCCTTTCCCCTGCGCATCTTCCGCGAGAGAATAACCGACAAAGCAACCATACAAAGGAAAACGGGTCATTTGACTGAAAGAAATCGTACCCAGCATCTGATTTGAAGGCATATCCAGAATTAAAATATAGTAACCCAGACCTAATTGCCGCAGCTCTTCGAGCTTCATGAGTTTCTGTGTCCACCCTTTGTGTTCAAAAAAGCCGGGTTCCCGTTGTGGCTCCCACGGGCGGAGAAACTCCTTATTATGACAAAAATATTTTGTAATCATCCGGGCATCATCAACTCGGGCTGTCCGGATCACAATATCATCATCAACATCATAAATATGATTTTGCATGTCAGATTACTCACCTCAATTTTTACGAATTTGATAATCTCTCAGCTTGTTGGCTATTGAGGTATGAGAAACACTCAATCGTTTCGCCAGTTTTCTGCTGGACGGGAAGGACTGGAATAACTTTGCCAGCACTTTCGCTTCATAATCACTCATGATTTCATCAAGTGAACCTTCCAGATTGAGCTGACTCACGCCATCCGGAATTTTTTCAGCTTTTGGCAGATGAAAGTGCTCTATAGACAGGACACCATCCTGAATCTCCGTGAGTGCCCTGAGCACAACATTTTCCAGCTGGCGCATATTTCCCGGCCATGGGCAATGAGAAAGTTTGTCCACAATATCATCATCAAACTGAGGTTTTTTCATCCCCATCTGTCGGGCATGCTTGGTTGCAAACAATTCAAGCAGTGGTTGTATATCTGCAGGACGTTCTCTCAATGGCGGAATTCCAATGGTCAGCACATTGAGCCGGTAAAACAAATCTTCCCTGAACTGACCCGACTCAGCCAATCCAGCAAGGTTATGCCGGGTTGAGGCAATGATCCTGACATCAACATGTTGCTCATGTTCTTCCCCAACCCGTCTGAAAGTACCATCCTGAAGAAAGCGCAATAATTTAATCTGAAGATGAGGACTCATCTCCCCGATTTCATCCAGAAAAATAGTGCCGCCATCCGCCAGCTCAAAAATACCTTTATGTCCGGACTGATGATTGAATGTTCCCGGTGCATGCCCGAATAGCTCCGTCTCGGCGACATCATCCGGCATTGAGGCACAACTGAGAACGAGAAAAGGAAAAGCAGCTCGTTCAGAGCGATTATGACAAGCTCTGGCAAGCATTTCTTTCCCCGTTCCGGTTTCCCCCTCAATTAACAGGGGCTGCTCGAGCAGAGATAGCTTTTTAGCTTGATTAATCAGTTGCTTATGACGGTTTGAAACACCCACAAAGTGTTCAAAGCCTAAATCATGGCTGAGTGGTAACTGCAGAGGCATGCCCGACGAGGCATGATCTTTCACCCGCAGAATAATCATGGTACTTGCCAGTACAGATTCGCTGAGATCATTGCGGATATGAACCGGCATCATTTCAAAGATATAGTCGAGCCCGTTGAGTACAATCTCTTCACGATAACGGGCTTTGTTACCTTCAAGCCAGCGGGCAAAATTAAATGATGGTATTAATCCTGTTATCGGAAGACCGATAACATCCTGCTTTTGTTTACCAAATAAGGAGAGAGCCGCATAATTAGCCATATCAATCGTCCCTTTCATATCAATGGAAAGAACGGCATCAGGTAAATTATTCAGCAGTGAAATCAATTCTGTATTATGCCTTTCTATTGGCATGAACTGGACTTTACGAACATCTTTGACACCGGAGATCATCCGGATTTGAGCCATAAGCTCACTAAATGTTTCAAAATCAATATCCGGACAGTTCAGATAAATGATACCCGAAACATCGATTTCAATACCTCTTAAATCAATGTTTCTTGAGGCGAGAATATCCAGTAATTCCCGGGTTAAACCGAGTCTGTCTTCACAAAAAACTTCGAGACGCACAGATGTGAACCTAAAAAGTGTCAGGAAAAGTTGACAGTAGTTTCTATCAAGGCCACATCTCCGTCAAGAGAACTCTCAAGAAAACATCACTGTCCTTCCATAATGCTCAAATTACTCTGACGACTTTGTAATCAGACCTTTCACTCTTGACATAATGGCCTGACGAATCGCTGTTAATCTGACCTTTCTTTCAGGAACCCATGGCAAAGGGCGAAGCAGGGTCATTGCCTGCAAGCCAAGACGAGCCGTCAAAATACCAATACCCATTCCCTGCCCGGCACGTGCAGACAGCTTTGCAGCCACGCCCGCTGATAACAAATCCGTACTGACATCCAATACCATTTCACTGGCTCCGGCCGCAGCCATATTCACAAACATTGTTCTCATTAACCGTATGCGTGACCAGTAGCCAAGCTTCACACCATACAATTGAGAAAGCTGGTTCAGCATCGTGAGGTTTCGCCACGCAACCAGCAACATGTCAGCAATAGCCAGCGGACTGGCTGCGACAAGAACCGCAGATTCAGAAGCCGAACGTGATATCAGCCGGATCGCTTTTTCATCCACGGATTTAAGAATATACAAATCATATAAATCAAAGACTTCAATATCATTAAATGCATGATTCAGCTGACTGCGCCATTTCACCACATCCGGGTGATTTTCAGCTATCCCGGCGTTTTTGATCAACTGTTCACAAAACGGTTTTGCCTGCCCGACACTGTTTGCCTGAATCAATGCTTCAGCCTTAGTCTGATGGGAAAAGTGCTGCCGCAGACGACGTAATGTCCGCCACTCTGCAATTAATTTACCGGCCCCGGCCCCGGCAAGTACACCTAAAAAGCCATACCAGCCAATAGACAACCAGTCTCCGGCCTGATAAGCATCGATACCAGCATCAACCGCCTGCCATCCTGCTAAACCAACAAATGCAGTCAGTATTGAGGGGAGAAACCGCCGCTTTCTGGCTGACGGGCGGATTAAATGCTCAATACCCGGCTCAGCAGGATGTACTGCCTTCTCAGTATCCGGATGCGGTGCCGGAACAAATTTATCCGAAGGACTAAATTGCTGAGTGGCTGTCAACTCTTCAGAATCAGGTTCTGTCTGGTCAAGTGTCTGCCTGAATACATGTTTTGATTTATACTGACTCATCGCAACTTATCTCCAATTAAATATTCCAGCGCACTATCCATACGAAGATGTGGTAAAGGCGCTCCGGGCTTCGATGGCTGAGGTTTAAACGGAACAAAGTCAAACTGATGTGATTTCCAGTAATCTGCAGCAGGAAGTCTTGCCGGCACTTCTCCCGGATATAAAGTCACCAGCTCTCCATCCAGCGTATGGCCCTGAATGGCCGGGTGATGTTGTTCAGATTCATGAATATATCCGGCTTGTGTCGCCTGAATTGAAGCCAGGCTCATCCCACGCATCTCCACTTCTTCATACGCCACCTGTTGCCAGACCGGATAAATCATTTGATCAAGCAAATTCATCAGATTGTTATGCTGGTCAGGTGTTACATGATCAGCTTTGGTGGCACAAAATAAAACTTTATCGATTTTGGGTGAAAACAGGCGGGACAGAATACCATTTCTGCCGTAGCGGAAACTTTGCAGAATCTGAATTAGCGCCTGCTGCATATCAACAAATGAATCATATCCTCTGTTGAGCGGGGTCAGGCAATCTACCAGCACAACCTGTCTGTCAAATGTTGCAAAATAATCTTTATAAAAACGCTGAACCACTTTTGATTTATATTCTTCAAAACGAGTATGAAGTAATTCGAAGTTGGTTGGCACATGCCGGGAAGAGGATTTTTTATCTTTCTCAGCCACCGCTCCGGCAAAAGGAAAAAACTGTAATACCGGCGCACCGGCCAGTTCACCAGGTAACACAAACCGTCCTGGCTGCACCCAGTGCAATCCATGGTTCTTACAATCATGCAGATACTGTGTGTATGCAGACGACAGCGATGCCAGTAACTGCTCATCTGCTTCCTGATCCGGATCCAGAGATTGACAGGCTTGAAGCCATGATTTTCCTAAATCCGCTCTTTGACCTTTCATCAGGCTCATTTGTTGTTCAGACCATTGTCTGAAATCCATCTCCAGCAAAGGTAAATCCAGCAGCCACTCTCCCGGATAATCAATAATATCGAGGGATAAGGTTGCAGTTTTACCCAGCAATCGTTTACTGCGCTTCACTGGTTTATATTTAATAGCGAGCCGGGTTTCACTCACATCTTTGGTTGGCTCCGGCCATTGTGTTTGACTGGCATGAAGAAAAGACATCGCTCTGTCATAATCAAAACGGGAGACCATCATATTGTTCTGGGGAACACGTTTGGTCCCTATAACTCTCCGCTCCTGCGCAGCAACCAGAAATGGTAAATGATCATGAGTCGACAGATACTGAATCTGGTTCATCAGCGAAGTAATGAAAGCCGTTTTTCCTGCCCGCGATAATCCAGTTACCGCAATCTTGAGATTGCTGTCAAAACCACGATGAATCAGCTCTGATACTTCCTGTCTGAATAACTTCATTCACCATCCCCCTGAAACGTATTGAATTTTGCTCATTAACAGTTTTTCGTTGTATGTCAGACAATCAATAAACAACCATAATACCAATCTATACCCAGACCTCTCAAATATAAAAAAGCCCCCGACCTGAGTCAGAGGCTTCCGGCTAAATTGATCAGAAAAACAAGTGAATACTATTTCTCTGCTTCAGCAATTTTAACCCGCCATATATCAGGACCAATCTGATGAGCATTTGCACCACCAGAATCGACCGCAACGGTCACCGGCATGTCTTCGACTTCAAATTCATAAATCGCTTCCATCCCCAGTTCTTCGAAAGCAACAACTTTAGCTTTCTTAATGGCTTTGGCTACCAGATAAGCGGCACCACCGACAGCCATCAGGTAAACAGCCTTATGTTTTTTGATCGACGCAACAGTGTCAGCGCCCCGTTCAGCTTTACCAATCATGCCCATAATTCCGACTTCGTCGAGCATCATATCGGTAAACTTATCCATCCGGGTTGATGTCGTTGGTCCTGCCGGGCCGACAACCTCATCACGCACAGCATCCACAGGGCCAACGTAATAAATAAATTTATCTTTCAGATCAACACCGTCAGGCAGACCTTCGCCGCTTTCCAGCATCGACTGAATTCTTTTATGAGCCGCATCACGCCCGGTCAGAATTTTTCCGGACAGTAATAAGGTTTCACCGGTCTTCCAGCTTTGGACATCTTCTTTCGTCACGGTATCCAAATTGACCCGACGGGTATTCTCACCGGCTTCCCAGGCAATGTCTGGCCAGTCTTCAAGTTTAGGTGGTGTGAATTCAGCAGGCCCGGTTCCATCCAGAGTAAAATGGATATGACGGGTCGCTGCACAGTTCGGGATTAAACAAACAGGCTTCGATGCTGCGTGTGTCGGGGCCGACTTGATTTTCACATCCACGACCGTGGTCAAACCACCCAGTCCCTGAGCACCGATGCCCAGCTTATTCACCCGGTTAAAAATATCCAGCCGGAGCTCTTCTTCCGCATTTTGCGGACCACGATCAATCAACGCCTGAATGTCGATGTGTTCCATGAGTGATTCTTTCGCCAGTACTGCCGCCTTTTCGGCAGTTCCCCCGATACCGATACCTAACATACCAGGTGGACACCAGCCTGCGCCAAGCAATGGTATGGTCTTCTCGACCCATTCAGCAATATCATCAGATGGGTTGAGCATTGCCATCTTGGTTTTATTTTCTGAACCACCGCCTTTTGCAGCAATCTGAATTTCGACTTTATCTCCGGGAATCATATTGATGTGGACAACCGCTGGCGTATTATCTTTGGTATTCACCCGCTTGCCTGCCGGATCAACTAATACGGAAGCCCGTAAAGGATTGTCCGGATTGGTATAAGCACGGCGAACGCCTTCATCTATCATTTCCTGAACTGTTTGATCAGTCTCCCAGCGGACATCCATACCAATATTGACGAAACAGGTCACAATGCCTGTATCCTGACAAATCGGCCGGTGACCTTCCGCGGACATACGTGAGTTAATCAAAATCTGCGCCATTGCATCTTTGGCAGCCTGACTCTCCTCACGGTGGTATGCTTTTTCCAGAGCCTGAACAAAATCAAGGGGATGATAGTAAGAAATATACTGAAGCGCATCAGCAACACTGCTGATTAAATCTTCTTTGCGAATTAACGTCATTGCTTGCCTCATTTATGTTATGCTTCATGGGCTGTACCTCCCCCTTACTAACCTGTTGAAAACAGATTAAGAAATACAGCTGTCAGCTTAATAATCCTTTTATAATATACGCTTGCTTTAGTGAACACGCTACGCAGTGATTGAACTTTTTGTCACAAATTGAAGAAATGAATTACACACATAATAAAGAAATTGAATACAGGTCAAGCCATTACTCACGGGACCTTGCTTCAAAGTATTTCTCCCGGATTGAAAACCTTCCGTGGTCTATGCTTTTAAAGTCTTCATCTGATACTCACGATGACAGCCGGTTTGACATTCTGGTTGCCAATCCGGTAGCCACGCTGGTCACCCGGGATCAAGCCACCACGATCTGTGAGAATGGCAACTGTTATCAATCCGGTCAGGATCCCTTCTCGCTGCTCAACGAAATAAAGCTGAAATTCGCCCCTGATATGCCTTCAGAATTGCCTCACCTGCCCTTCAACGGCGGGGCTTTAGGTTATTTTTCGTATGATTTGGGGCGCAGAACAGAAAAACTTCCGGAATTGGCAGCACATGATATTCCCTTGCCGGAGATGGCGGTCGGCATTTATCTTTGGGCATTCATCGTGGATCATAAGAAACAGCAGGCTTGGTGGGTCGGTCAAAACACACAGGCAGCGGAAGCATGGATTCAGGCACAAAAGCCGGTATCTGCCATACCTTTCCATCTGAAATCAGACTGGCAATCAAATATGACTCAAACATCATATCGTAAGAAATTTGAGGCGATTCAGGATTACCTGCTGGCAGGTGATTGCTATCAGATCAATCTCACCCAACGTTTTCAGGCTGATTATCAGGGGAGTGAGTGGCAGGCATTTGCTCAGCTGGACCGGGAAAATGAAGCGCCTTTTTCTGCTTTCCTCAGGATTGAAGATGGCGCTATTTTGAGTTTATCACCAGAACGCTTTCTGCAATTACGCGGTCAGCAGATAGAAACAAAACCAATTAAAGGTACGATTCCACGTGCTGCAGAGCGCCCGGCAGACCTTGTTCAGGCAAACACACTCCGCCAGTCAGAAAAAGATCAGGCCGAGAATCTGATGATTGTTGATCTGCTGCGCAATGATATCGGACGTGTCGCCGCACCAGGATCCGTTTCAGTCCCCAAACTATTTGATATCGAAAGCTTTCCTTACGTCCATCATTTGGTCAGTACAATTCATGCTAAACTAGATCAAAGTTACACCGCATCTGATCTGCTACGTGCTTGTTTTCCCGGTGGTTCTATCACCGGAGCACCAAAGATCAGAGCCATGGAAATTATCGAAGAGCTGGAGCCCCACCGCAGAAGTACCTATTGTGGCAGTATTGGTTATATCAGCCGCGACGGACAAATGGATACAAATATTGCTATCCGGACTTTAATTGCAACCGGGCATCAGCTGTATGTCTGGGCTGGCGGCGGAATTGTCGCAGATAGCCAGTGGGATAATGAATATCAGGAAACGCTCGATAAACTCAGCCGGATTTTACCCGTGCTCAGGAAACAGTGAAGAGAATCAAAGACTGTATGAACCTCGACCGTACACGCATTTTGCAATATTTTCAGCTGCATCGTCCGAATCAACGCGTTGATCACGAAAAATCTCCTTTTCATTTTCAGGATTTCCGTAAAGCAGCTGTTTTAGTCGGATTTGTTGAACGCCAGTCAGGTCTTCAGGTGATTTTCACCCGCCGACCGATGCATTTGAAGCATCATCCGGGACAAATTTGTTTTCCCGGCGGAAAATATGAGTCTCAGGATCGCTCTCTTTATCAAACGGCTATCCGGGAAGCCAGAGAAGAAGTCGGTATTCAGCAGCATCATATCGAAGTCATCGGACATTTACCTGAACTGCGTACGGTCAGCCGTTTTGCTGTTACACCGGTCATCGCCTTCATTTCGCCACGTTATACGCCGGTCCGCCAACAAGAAGAAGTTGAAGAAGTATTCGAAATTCCGGCAAGTTACGTACTGAATCCCCGCCATCTGCATTGTTCAGATTTTATTTTCGCAGAGAAGCACCACCGGGTCGTCGCTTTAAATTACCGGCAGTATTTTATCTGGGGAGCGACGGCTAAAATGATTGAACAGCTTCAACAGCATCTGTTACCGGAACATCACCAGCATACCACTCCATCTCACAAAAGCCCTTATCAATTACAGGTTGATAAAATCACCAATAAGCACTTTAATCAAAGTATGAATTCCCCCATGATTCCGGGAAAATAGTCCAATTTTTTCATCTGGTTACAAATAGTCGTTGTTGCAGTGCCTGTCTCTTGCAGTAATTGTATATACAAGCATTGAATTTACGGGCAGACTCGTGTAGTCTCCCACGCTATTTTATATAACCCGTCTCAAAGGTTTGTAACCAAGTTGTTACTTGGTTGAAAGGGTTACTTGGTTGAAAGGTGTACAGGCATGATCAGCGTTTTTGATATTTTTAAGATAGGCATCGGTCCTTCCAGCTCGCATACGATGGGGCCCATGAAGGCTAGTCATCTGTTTATTGAAACTCTGCACCAAAAGTCGCTTTTAAAGCAAGTGACTCAAATTACGGTTGATGTGTATGGGTCGCTGTCTTTGACAGGTAAAGGACATCAGACCGACGTAGCAATTATTCTGGGCTTAAGTGGCTATACACCTGAAAATGTTGATATTGATCAGATCCCTGACATTATCAGGGAAGCAGAGCAGAATGAATTCCTGCAAATATCAACGCATCAGAATCATCGTATTACGTTTCCCCGTGATTCAGGTATGACCTTTCATACTTCCTACTTACCTGCGCATGAAAATGCCATGACGATTCATGCATGGCATGGAAAAGAAGAGCTACTCTCGGAAACCTACTATTCAGTTGGTGGTGGTTTTGTTGTCGATGAGAAACATCTGGGACAACCCACAGAATCTGCACACAATGTACCGTTTCCCTATACCAGCGCTTCGGAATTGGTGGATTTTTGCCGGGATGCCGGTTTATCGATAAGCACACTGGTGATGGAAAATGAGTCAGCCTGCCGTCCCCGTCAGGAAGTGACTGATTATCTGCTGAAGATTTGGCAGACGATGAAGGACTGCATGGAGCGCGGGATGAAAACGGAAGGTATTCTCCCCGGCCCACTCAGAGTACCGCGTCGTTCTGCAGCATTGCATCAACAGCTCCTGACTTCAGAAAAACACTCGAATGATCCAATGGCTGTGATTGACTGGGTCAACATGTATGCTTTTGCCATTAATGAGGAAAATGCGGCTGGCGGAAGAGTCGTCACAGCACCAACCAATGGTGCATGTGGGCTGATTCCGGCTGTATTTGCCTACTACAATAAATTTATTCAGCCCGTGACAGAACAGGATTGCATTCGCTACCTGTCAACATGCTGTGCCATTGGCGGACTTTATAAAAGGAATGCATCGATTTCAGGTGCAGAAGTCGGATGTCAGGGAGAAATTGGTGTTGCCTGCTCTATGGCTGCTGCCGGCCTTGCAGAGCTCTTCGGAGCCAGTCCGGAACAAGTCTGTATGGCGGCAGAAATAGCGATGGAACATAATCTGGGATTAACTTGCGATCCAGTCGCCGGACAAGTTCAGGTGCCATGTATCGAACGAAACGGGATAGCCGCGGTTAAAGCTATCAATGCGACCCGGATGGCATTGCGCCGGGCATCAGAGCCAAGAGTTTCGCTGGATAAAGTCATAGAAACGATGCTGGAAACAGGAAAAGATATGAATGCAAAATATCGTGAAACATCTCAGGGAGGACTGGCAGTCAAAGTCATCTGTTAGTTAACCTAGCTAATCTATCTAACCGGGCACCAGCGTGAAACCCGAAACGGCTTTCACGCTTTATCTCCTGAGTCACTTCTTTTATTCTGCTTCACCCTGATAAATACATCCTGCTGTACAGGTTTCTTTGATTTCCACCTGACTCAGAAGTGGTAATGATGGCTTCAGCTTTTGCCATATCCAGCGGGCAATGACTTCACTGGTTGGATTCTCCAAACCTTCAATTTCATTCAGATAGTGGTGATCAAGCTGTTCATAAACCGGTTTAAAAGCTTGTTTAATTTCAGAGAAATCAATCACCCATCCCGCTTGTGGGTCCACATCACCTTCCACATAAATTCTGACGAGAAAAGAGTGTCCATGGAGCCGACCACATTTATGTCCGTCAGGGACATGGGGTAACCGGTGAGCCGCTTCAAATGTAAACTCTTTGTACAAAATCATTTTTTTAAACCTATATCAACAGCAATTTCTAAACAGAGGCAGCATTGTACGCGAAATTACGCAATTGTCATTGTCTGCGTCTACGAATTAATGATGAACCGGTCGATTCCTCCGCATAATTAAGAACCAGTGGTATGATACCCGGATTTACAACGCCACTTTCCTGCGATCATGCGCCCGGTATACACAAACTTCATGGTCATAAACACAGGTGTAATATCAATAAATTGAACAAAAATATTAAAATTATTCAATGAGAGCAGAGAAAAGGTTGAAGCCAAAGATTTCAACGGTAAACTGTCCCAATACACAAATTGTATATGGTAAACCCGTTCGCTGAACTATCCGGAGCATCCGGTCTGATAGCCTGCGGATAATTAATATTATTAATGGAGAATAATTCAAACATGACTTACGCGCCTGTTGTTGACGTTTTACGCGGTAAGCTTGCTGTTGACAGTGAAGTCACTGTCCGCGGCTGGATCCGCTCACGTCGTGATTCCAAAGCCGGAATCTCGTTCCTTGCCATCTATGACGGCTCTTGTTTCGACCCGATTCAGGCCGTGGTCCCGAATAATCTGAATAATTACAATGACGATGTACTGAAACTGACGACAGGTTGTTCTGTTGAAGTAACAGGGAAAATTGTTGAATCTCCGGCCAAAGGGCAAGACTTCGAACTGTCAGCAACTGAAATTAATGTGCTGGGCTGGGTTGAAGATGCAGAGACTTACCCTATGGCAAAAACGCGGCATTCTATTGAATACCTGCGTGAAGTGGCCCATTTACGTCCCCGGACAAATGTTATCGGTGCTGTTGCCCGTGTAAGAAACTGCCTTTCTCAAGCTATTCATCGTTTTTACCATGAACGTGGATATATTTGGATGTCTGCTCCACTAATCACAGCATCTGACTGTGAAGGTGCGGGTGAAATGTTCCGGGTTTCCACCTTAGATCTTGCCAATTTACCGCGAACTGATAGTGGTGATATCGACTTTAATGAAGATTTCTTTGGTAAAGAGACATTTTTAACAGTATCAGGCCAGTTAAATGCTGAAGCGTATGCCTGTGCTATGACAAAAGTTTACACTTTTGGCCCAACATTCCGGGCTGAAAACTCAAATACCAGCCGCCATTTAGCTGAATTCTGGATGGTTGAACCGGAAGTCGCGTTTGCTGACCTTGATGATGTCGCTTTTCTTGCGGAAGACATGCTGAAGTATGTCTTTAAAGCTGTTTTAGAAGAAAGACGTGACGATTTGGAGTTTTTTGCACAACGTATCAACAAAGAAGCAATCTCCCGTCTTGAAAAATTCGTTGAATCTGATTTTGCTCAGGTCGACTATACAGATGCAATTCAGATTCTGCTTGATTCCGGACGTGAGTTTGAATTCCCGGTCGAATGGGGAATTGATATGTCTTCTGAACATGAGCGTTATCTGGCAGAAGAACACTTTAATGCGCCGGTTGTTGTGAAAAACTATCCGAAAGATATTAAAGCATTCTACATGCGCATGAATGATGATGGCAAAACAGTTGCCGCCATGGATGTTCTTGCCCCCGGTATTGGTGAGATCATTGGTGGTTCGCAGCGTGAGGAGCGTCTGGATATTCTTGATCAGCGTATGGTTGAAATGGGAATCGACCCGGAACATATGAACTGGTACCGGGATTTACGCCGCTACGGCACCGTCCCTCACTCAGGTTTCGGACTCGGTTTTGAGCGCTTAGTCTCTTATGTCACAGGTATGGCCAACATCAGAGATGTGATTCCATTCCCCCGTGCGCCCCGTTCAGCAAATTTCTGAACATTGTCAACAAATAACTCGACAAGACCGCCTGAATACAGGCGGTCTTTTTTATATTCTCCGCCTCATTATCTCATCTGACCACTATTTAAATCATTTTCTCTTTTATGATGAAATACAGGAAAGATTCTTTAAAGAATTGTGCTGAAAATCGCTCTTTTGTCAGAGATATAAGTAAAACAATAAAAAATTTATATTTTTCTAAAAATCACGGTTGTATCAGCATGGTCATAGATGTATAAATAAAATCTGAAACAGCGTGGGCCTTCATAAGCCCTTTTCAGATAAAAATAGACATGGATGAGAGTTATGTTCGAAAAAGTTGCTGCAGCCCCGGCAGACCCCATTTTAGGCCTGACGGAAGAATTTAAAAAAGATTCCCGTAAAGAAAAGATCAATCTTGGTGTTGGCATTTATAAAGATGAAAATGGTTCAACCCCTGTTCTTAAGACGGTCAAAAAAGCTGAAGCAAAACTCCTTGAAACCGAAAGCACAAAATCCTATCTGACGATTGATGGCACAGCAGAATATGCGCTTGCTGTTCAGCAATTATTGTTCGGTGCGGACTCTGAGATTATTTCAACACAAAGAGCAAAAACAGCTCAGGCTCCCGGCGGTACCGGCGCACTTCGTCTTGCTGGTGAATTTATTAAACGCCACCTCGGAAATGTCAAAATATGGATTAGTAACCCAACCTGGGCGAACCACCAAAGCGTATTTAAAGCAGCTGGCCTCGAGATAGCTCAGTACGCCTATTACAATGCAGAATCTAAAGAGAAAGATTTTGCTGCAATGATCGCTGATCTTGAAAATGCGACACCAGGAGATATCGTTCTTCTGCATGGCTGTTGCCACAATCCAACCGGTATCGATCCAACGACTGAAGAGTGGGAAACTCTGGCAAAAATGGTCGCTGAAAAGCAACTGTTACCATTGTTTGATTTCGCTTATCAGGGTTTTGCTAAAGGTGTTGAAGAAGATGCAGAAGGTTTACGTATTTTCTCCCGTTATAACCGTGAACTGCTGATTGCCAGCTCATTTTCTAAAAACTTTGGCTTGTACAGTGAACGGGTTGGTGCGTTTACCTTAGTTGCTGAATCAGAAGAGATTGCTGTTCAAGCATTTTCGCAGGTGAAAGCGATTATCCGCTCAGTCTATTCAAACCCGCCTGCGCACGGCTCTGCTGTGGTGACAACCATTTTGAATTCACCCGAACTCTATCAGGAGTGGCTCAATGAGGTTGCTGAAATGCGGGACCGAATTCAGGAAATGAGAACCCTCTTCGTCGACACGCTCAAAGAATACGGCGTTCAGCAGGATTTCAGTTTCATTTCACGCCAAAATGGTATGTTCTCTTTCTCTGGTTTAAATAAAGACCAGGTTGAGCAGTTAAAAACTGATTTTGGTATTTATATTGTCGGCTCCGGACGAATCAGCGTTGCTGGCATGACAAAAGCAAATATGCAACCATTGTGTAAGGCGATTGCTGCGGTTCTTTAAGCTTATCTCCCGGATTTTGGTACAAAAAAGCCGTGCTCTGGTATGATATCTGGCACGGCTTTTTATATTTCATTCAGCAAAAAACTTAACGACTTAAACTATCCCATACCCCCCAGATATACATAATGCCGAGAGCCCGGTCATATAAACCATAACCAGGTCTTGCCCACGCTTCTTCACCCCAGATATGACGACCGTGATCCGGGCGAACATACCCCGAATAATCATGCTGGTGAAGCGTTTCAATGACTTTGACTGTATCAACAGAACCATCACATGCCCGGTGAGATGTCTCAATAAAATCACCATTCTCATATCGTTTTACGTTTCTGATATGAATAAAGTGAATTCTGGAACAATATGTATGAATAATATCCGGAATATCATTTGCTGAAGAGCCCAGCGAACCGGTACACAAACTTAACCCATTGTATGGGCTGTCAACTAAATTGAGAAAACGCCCAATGTTCTCTTTATTAATGATGATGCGGGGTAAACCAAAAATAGGAAAAGCCGGATCATCAGGATGGATACCCATTTTGATGTCACACGCTTCGCAAACCGGGATAATTTGCTCAAGAAAATACTTCAGGTTTTGCCAAAGATCTTCTGCGGTAAAGCCTTCATATTGCTTAAACGTTTCTTTCAGCTTCGCTAAACGCTCAGGCTCCCAACCGGGCATGGTCACGTCAACATCTTTCGAAATTTTATCAATCAACGTGATTGGATCGATGTTTTCTATCTGACTTTTTTCAAAAAAGAGAGCGTTAGAACCATCTTCTGTTTGCTTATATAATTCAGTCCGGGTCCAGTCAAACACCGGCATAAAATTATAGCAAACAACTTTGACGCCAGCTTTTGCCAGCCGCCTGAGTGTTTCTTTATAATTTTCGATATACTTATCGCGGGTTGGCAGCCCTAACTTAATATCTTCATGGACATTCACACTTTCGACGACATCAATGTGAAAACCTGCTTTCTCAATCAGCGCTTTTTCCCGATTGATTCTGGACTGTTCCCAGACCTCTCCGGCCGGCATATCGTGGAGTGACCACACGATACCCTCAACTCCCGGTATTTGCCGGATATGCTGAAGCGAGATCTGATCATTCCCTTCACCATACCATCTGAATGTCATCTTCATATGCGGACCTCCGATATGACTTTTAATCATCAAGCCATCTGAATGACTGAAATTTTACCAATAAAAAAAGCGTTCAGAGAACTCTGAACGCTTTAAAGAGTAAAAAATTATTTACCCTGAATTTGATCCAACATACCCACCAGTTCAGGATTTTCTTTTCTGAACTTATCATAAACTGGTTTAACTGCATCCTGGAATTTGCTGATATCACTATCAACAAATTTCACGTTATATTTCTTCAGTTCCTTGACTGATTTCTCAACATAATTGCTCCAGTTTGTATCCTGAACCTTGACAGTTTCAGCAGCGACTTCACGGATAATTTTACGCTGTTCATCAGTCAGTGAATCCCAGGTACTGGTGGAAACAACAAGTACATCAGGCACCATGGTATGTTTGTCATATGAATACACTTTCTTCACTTCATAGTGACGCGAAGAATAGTAAGACGGAATATTATTCTCTGCACCATCCACAACACCCTGTTGCAATGCAGAATATAATTCGCCGTATGGTAATGGCACAGGCGTTCCGCCCAGTGCTTTAATCGTATCAATCGATAAAGCAGAGTTTTGAACCCGGATTTTCATACCTTTCAGGTCTGAAGGGGTCTTAATTGGCTTATCAGTATAAAAACTACGTGCACCAGCATCCAGGAATGCCAGACCAATAAAGCCGGAGTCACGGGACGAAGCAAGAATTTTCTTACCAATTGGTCCCAGAAGTACTTCATCATACTGAGCACGATCTTTGTATAAATATGGTAGTGACAGCAATTTATAATCTGGTGCAAAAGCTGTCAGAGGCGCAGCACTGACTTTCGTAAATGCAATCGTACCATTCTGGACCATTTGTAATAAATTAGTCTCATTACCTAACGTACCATTTGGATAAACTTTAACGCGAATACCCGCACGCTTTTTAACTTGTTTCGCAAACCAATCCAGAGAGCTGTGTACCGGGTGCTCGGTTGGTAGCGCATGAGCCAGTTTCAGAGTCGCTGCCTGCGCAACATTTCCAGAAAGAAGGGCCGCAGTAGCAATAGAACATGCAAAAAATACTTGATTAAGTTTTATCATCGTAGGGGTCCTGCTATTAGTTAATATTTATATCCGGCTAGTCCAGGTAGCCATAAAGATAGTGAAGGAAACAGTGTGACTAAAGCCAGCGTCGCTATCATGATCAAAAACAGAGGTAATAATTTTGGAACAACCTGCCCCAGTTTCATCTCTGACACACTACAGCCAACAAATAGTGCTGTTCCAACCGGCGGTGTACATATACCGATACAGAGGTTAAAGACTAAAATAATACCAAAGTGCACCGGATCAATTCCTAATTGCATCGCAATCGGTAAAAAGATCGGCGTAAATATGAGAACTGCCGGCGTCATATCCATAAAGGTGCCAATCACCAGCAGAATCACATTCATCAACAGAATCACAACAATAGGATTTGTTGAAGTTTCCATCACAAAATCTGCAATAAATGTCGGAATATCAGCGTTTGCCATAGACCATGACATTGCAGAAGATGTTGCAACCATCAGTAAAACAATTGAAGTTGTGACCACACTTTCAATCAGAAGTGGCATCATGTCATCAAGTTTTAATTCACGGTAAGCAATACCCAGAATCAAAGCGTAAACAACGGCGATTGCTGAGGCTTCTGTCGCAGTAAAAATACCTGCGAGAATACCGCCCATGATGATGACAACCAGCCCCAGACTTGGCAGTGCGTCCCAGATAACTTTACTGGTTTTTTCCTGAAAAACAATTTTTTCTCTGGGGATATTGTAACGTTTGCCAAGCAACATGATACCGATCATGATGCCTAATCCCATCATGATCCCCGGAATATATCCTGCAATAAACAGATATTGCACAGAAGTACTACTGACCAAAGCAAACAAGATCAAAATATTTGAAGGCGGTATCAGCAAACCTGAAGGACAAGATGCCACATTGACTGCTGTGGAAAAATCCATCGGGTAATTGTGCTTCTTCTGTAATGGCTTCATGATTCCGCCGACAGCAGCAGCAGATGCAACAGCTGAGCCGGATAAAGAACCAAATAACATATTTGCAATCACGTTAACGTGTGACAAAGAGCCTGGTAAACGTCCGCCAAACAGCATTGCAAAGTTAATCAGCCTCGCCGCCAGACCACCCCGGTTCATTAGGTTCCCCGCTACAATAAAAAACGGGAGAGCCAGCAGACCAAAGTTATCTAAACCATTTGCAAGCTTTTGTGAAACTAATATCGTTGTTTTATCGATTGGAAAGTCGATAAACACAGTAAACATTGCCGCAATACCGATTGAAAATGCAATAGGTACACCAACAAGTAATAAAATACCCAGAACACCAAATAAGACGACAACCGGGAAGAAATCATAAAAAACATCAGGCGCATTTGCTAAAAAATCCTGACTAAATAATAAATCAATAAGCGTCATTAGATACTTCCTCTCTCGTTACTGGGATTTGCGCTTGATTAAACAGCCTATCGCCTGAATGATGTCGACAAGACCGAAATAGCAGATAATAACCCCCGAAACAGGGACAACCAGATAGACATACCCGATGAGCAAATGGTGTCCACCAATGACAATTCCCGGAGAAATCTGTCCGTGATGCAACGTATTTGTTACCAGGTAGTAGCCGCCATAAATTAAAGCAATACTGGAAAAAGCAAAAATGATCAGATTGATAAAAATTTGTTGGACTAATTTGCCCCGCTCTCCCATTCTTGCTGCAAGCAGCTCTAAGGATAAATGACGCTTAACAGAAAACGTGTATGCTCCACCGAGAATACCAATCCACATTAATAAATAACGAGATAGCTCATCTGTAAAGTTCGAAGGATCTCTAATCACAAACCGGGTGAAGACCTGCCACACCACTGCAGCGATCATTATTACCATAAAAAAGGTTAATAAATAACGCAGTACTTTGTGAATATAATCATTAAACATTTTAATTATCATATGGTTAATTTTCTCCGGGGATATAAGTTACAACAGCACACAAAAATTCCTTTTTATTTCATTCACAACAATAAATTATTATCCGGCAATTATGAACCCATGCTCACAATCTTTATTCACCAGACACTCCGGGCATTCCGGATTCATTACACGCCTCATTCAGCTCAGGATGTCTGTGTTGATATAAAGATACATTTGGTATGACATTAAAAATAGTTTTGAGATCAAAAAATCGGTTCTATCTTTGAAATGATGTTTCAAAATATGACATATTTAACATTATATGAAAAAAAAATTGCCTTTATTGTCGATTTATCTCGCATAAAACAACAAAATTGGAATAACAGGATAAACGCAATAAGTCACATAAAGACTTAAATTGGTATAACAGAAATAAAATTTGGCACAATAAAACAATACACATATAGAATGAATGGATAATTCTGAATCCAGAATCAGATAAAGAATTGATCAAACAGGAGTTTACATTTCTATATTGAAAAATTGGCTCATGATTCAAGTTCACCTCACGCAGGATTGAATCAGATAACGTACTTTATTACGCCTGAATCATCTCATAAGAGTATAAAAATTGTTCAATTCAGAAATTTTGCGATAATCTGCTTTTTGAGCATCTGTCAAAAGCATTCATCAGATAAAGATTAGTAATACAAAAGAAAAGACATGTGAACCATGTCTGGAGGAATGAGTCGTTTGCAAAAAAGTCCGGCATGTTCATCACGCCGGACTGAAGAACGACACGTATTATATCTTAAAGCGGCTGAGTTCTCTTTCCAGCCCCTGAACCAGTTTATGTAATTCCTGACTCTGTTCTGCTGCACCCAGTGCATCATTGGCCAGTTGATCACTGACCTCCCTGACAGATTCAGTATTATGATTGATATCTGCGGTCACCAGTGACTGTTCCTCGGCTGCAGAGGCGATTTGGGTCGCCATGTCACTGATGACTGAAACCGACTCACTGATAGCATTCAGGCTTTCACCGGTCACATTGAACTCTTCAACGCTGGTTTCAACCAGATTATGGCTTTCTGTCATCACATTCACAGCGTTTGAGGTGACTTTCTGCAAACCTTCAATCTTCGACTGAATTTCTTCAGTTGAGGCATGCGTTCTCTGTGAAAGCACCCTGACTTCATCGGCCACCACAGCAAACCCTCTTCCCTGCTCACCGGCCCTTGCGGCTTCAATTGCAGCATTCAAAGCCAGTAAATTCGTTTGCTCTGCAATATCTGTAATCGTAGACAGAATTGTCGATATTTCATTGGTATGCACTTTAAGATCAGCAATGATGGTTGTCGCACGGGTTAACTCCTCAGCCAGCTGATTGATCGAATGCATGCTTTTCTGCATTTGCTCATATCCCTGAGAACCAAGCTCAACCGAATGATTCGCATTTTTCGCTGTATTTTCTGCGTTACCCGCAATTTCAGCCGTGGCAGAAGCCATCTCCGTCACCGCAGTCGCAACCATGGTGATTTCATCCTGCTGGGTTTTCAGTTTTGAACTCTGCTGCGACGCGGCGGAAGCTGCAAAGTCAGCTTTTTGTCCCAGTGAAACAGACACATCATTCACTTTCTGCATCATTGTATGAATGCGATCCACAAACTTATTAAACTGATATGCCAGCTGCCCGACCTCATCCTGACCACTGACAACAAGTCTGCGGGTCAAATCACCTTCTCCTTCAGCGATGTCGGATAATGCCTGAGTCACATTATTTAAGCCTGTCAATTGTTTTGAAATGGTCCATACACTGAGCAAAGCAAGTACAATTAAAATACCGGCTGTAATGATCAGCTGGTTGACCAGCATATTATTGACCGGTGCTTCCAGTACTTCTTTGTCCATAGTCAGCACAAGCAGCCAGTCGGTATGCGGAATTTTTTCCGCGACGACCACTTTTTTCCGGCCATCAATATCAACCACCAAAGATGTATCGTCATCTGCAACCTGAATTAAGTTTTGACCACTCAGCTCAGGGACGATTTCACTGATATTTTTCAGGATATTATCTTTATCCGGATGGGCAATAATCGTACCTTTCTGATTCACTAAAGAGGCATATCCTTCTCCGGCAACAGGAATCGAAAGAATCGTTTTTGTCAGATAATCGAGCGCCAGGTTTGAACCCACAACACCAATCAGGCGGCCATTCTGACGCACCGGATCAGCCAGCGTCACCACCAGCGTTTTCATGGTCACGCTGACATATGGCGCGGTGGTCACGGCACTATTTTCTGATTTAGCGAGCTTGTACCATCCCCGGACTCTTGGATCATAGCCTGGCTTATTCAGCGAAGGATCCTGACGGAACATTTCTCCTTTCTCATTTCCGTAATAACTTAAGCCAAAACCCCCTGATTTTAACGTCTGCCGCAGATGAGGGACGACATCCAGCTCCGTATTATTCTCAATTTCATCTTTCAGGCCTTCAAGAGCCAGTTGTTTGTCATGGAACCAGTCACCAATCCCCCTGGCATTCGCCTGCAAAGTATGCTGACTGTCATTTTGAATCTGTATCACTGTTTCTGTTTTAAAAGACTGATAGCCCTCGGTCACCAGAGTCACTGCAGTTAAAGCAATTGCAACGATAACAGAAAGAACCATTTTCTGCTTCAGACTTAATTGCATAAGAAGCTCTCCTTCACATCAAGTATTCATCGGATAGTGCACCGTCTTTGCATCCACCGGACTGTTTAACCCATTTATTCAGTATAGTAAGTTCTATTTTGTAACGTGTCTGTGAACCAGACATGTCAGCCTGATTTCCTTCTCTTCAGGTAAAGCATCCTTATTGACGAAATAAATAATTAATAATTTAACGGCTTAAAGCAGATAATATTGACTTTTAATTTATTTTTGTGAAACAGAATGTGAAAAGAGCAGAACAGAAAACATTTAAAAAAAATGACAGAGCGATTATCCTTGCCGCCGGGATGAATCTAAATTGGGAGAACACCTGATGACTACGGCTCATCAGTTACCATTATCCAGTCCATGGCGTCAGGATTTTCCGGTACTGAATACGCAAGTTCATGATAAACCGCTCGTCTACCTGGACACCGCAGCAACCGCTCAGACCCCAGACCCGGTGATCCGGAGAATGGAACATTTTTACCGGCATGAGTATTCAAATGTTCACCGGGGAAATCATCAGCTGAGCATGACAGCAACGGAAAACATGGAACAGGTTCGCCATCAGGTTGCCGGCTTTATCAATGCCCCCGATGCACGGAGTATTGTTTTTACCAAAGGAACCACGGAAGCAATCAACCTGGTGGCCCAGACATTCGTCAGAAGTCAGCTTCAACCCGGTGATGAAATTATCGTCACAGAGATGGATCACCATGCCAATCTCGTTCCGTGGCAAATGGCAGCACAGGCATTGCAGCTGAAAATCAAAGTCTGGCCGGTTACTCCATCCGGTGAGCTGGAAACTTCAGACCTGAAGAAGCTGATCACAGATAAAACCAGATTTCTGGCTGTTACCCATGTCTCAAATGTGCTGGGGACAATCAACCCGGTCCATGAATATATTCAGGTGGCCAGACAACACCAGATGGCGGTATTGGTGGATGGTGCACAAGCAGTGTTACATCAAAAAGTCGATGTTCAGGCACTTGATTGTGATTTTTATGTGTTCTCTGCACATAAGTTATACGGGCCAACCGGGACCGGCGTGCTCTTTGTGAAACCTCACCGGTATTCGCAGATGCCCCCATGGGAAGGCGGTGGTGCCATGATCGATAAAGTCGTTTTACCGCTCGGTACCACATTTAACAAGCCACCATTATGCTTTGAAGCAGGAACACCAAATATTGCCGGAATTCTTGGTATGGGTGCAGCGATCAGTTATCTGATGGAAACCGGAATCGATGCGATTTGCCGCCATGAAAACAATATTCTGAATTATTGTCTGGCGCAGCTTCAGTCTGTCGATGATGTTGTCATCTACGGCAATCCTAAATCACGGACAGGCTGTCTTGCATTCAATTTATCCTCCCATCATGCTTATGATGTCGGCACGTTTTTCGACCACTACGGTATCGCGATACGCACCGGCCACCATTGTGCGATGCCTCTCATTGAACGACTCGGACAAAACTCGGTTTGCCGTGCTTCGTTTGGTATGTATACCAACAAGCAGGATATCGACCGTTTCATCTCTGCGCTTCATCAAATCAAAGCATTACTCGATTAAATACTTTGATTTCTTTCCGGATAATCCATCCATATTTGCGGATTATCCGGGAAGCGTTGTTAACCACTATATCTGTGTGCGCTCAATAAACCGCTCCGGATAATCCGTAAAGATGCCATCCACCTGCGTCGTCAGAGAAAATTGCTCTGGTTTGTTAACGGTGTAAACCCACACCTGAAGACCGGCCTGATGAAGTTGCTGTAATATCGCCGCATCAAGAGCCCGGTAATTGATATTACAGGCAACCGCACCAATGTCTTGCATCAGTTGCTTATCACCCTCTGTTAATTTTTCAGTCAGCACAGCCAAAGGATAAACCCGAGAGGTTTGATGACATATTTTCAGGATTTCATGATTAAAACTTGAGAGTATCACCCGGTGTGGGTCAATCTTTGCGAGACTGAGCTCCTGATACAGTGCCCTGACGACCTTCGCCTTATCATGCATGTCATCAACTTTGATTTCGATATTGATAGCAACCGGATAGTCATGCAGCAAGACAAACAACTCACCCAGTGTCAGAAGCTGCTCGCCTGCAAACTCAGGCCCAAACCAGGCACCAAAATCCAGTTGTTTCAACGTCTGTAATGAATGCGCATCCACCCGGCCCTGTCCGTCAGAGCATCTGCCCAGCTCATGATCATGACATACGACCAGAATATCATCGGCTGTCGGCTGTACATCCAGCTCGATCCATGTCAGTCCGGCTTTAGCCGCTGCTAAAAAGCTGGCACGGGTATTTTCAGGATATGTTCCGGCCACCCCGCGGTGACCCACAATAATCGGTTTCATTCTCTGGGTTCCATCTCATCTCAGGAGATAATGTAATTCACCTGATGTTTAAAGCAAAGATCTGCAATATCCGCATGATGCTGGTCGGAATAAAATCGTTCAACCGCATCCAGTTTTCCACTCACAACAGGTGCATAGCGTTGATATTTAGACTGATCAGCAATCAGCCAGCAAGTTTGGCTCTGTGCCGTCATCGCCTGAGTTAAATCTGCTTCTTCCGGTGTAAAATCGAGTAACTCCCCTTTCTGGCTGAGTCCTCCGACGCCAAAAACAGCGATCTTAATATTAAACTGGCGATAAAAGCGTGTCACCGATTCACCCACAGTATCTTCGTCAGAAGAACGGACAGCCCCGCCCGCCAGATAGACATTAATCTGCGGGTTCCGGCTCATAATCAGTGATGCATGGATATTATTAGTCACTACGGTTAATCCGGGATGGTCTAACAATGCATGAGCCACCTGCTTTGGCGTCGTACCAATTCCAAGAAAAATACTGATTCCCTGAGGTAAGTCTTCCACAATCCGCTGGGCAATTTTTTGCTTTGCCGTCAGATGAATGACTTCCCGGTTGGAAAAGGACAAATTATCATTATCGCTCGGAAAACTAATGCCGCCATGCACCCGCCTGACCAGTCCTTTATCACTCAGTTCATTCATATCTTTGCGGATTGTCTGGACTGAAACATCGAATTTTTCAGACAGCAGAGAGCTGGATAAAACGCCCGGTGTTTGAGCCAGATAACGTAATATTTCTTTTTGTCGTGCCGTTAACCTCATCCCGATATTGTTTCCTTCACGCAATTTTTTGTGTTTGTGATTGTTGTGAGCGAATTCTTTGCCCTTGTTGATCAAAGAAATAAACCTGGGCAAATGGCACAGAAAATATCGCTTTTGCTTCCGGGGTAAACTCACCATCCTGTATCACAACCACCACAGGTGTGCCATTAAAGTGACAGTGTAATAGTTTTTGTGCACCCAAAGGCTCAACGACTTCGATATCAACGGATATATGCAAACACCCCGGCTGCTCTCCCGGTAACAAATGCTCAGGACGAATACCCACGGTAAAACCAGTTTCATCAGGTAAAGCGTCGCTTGTCATATCAACCGTCACCCCATGGATCATCAACTGACCATTTTTAATCTGTCCCGGCAAAAAGTTCATCGCCGGACTGCCGATGAATCCTGCAACAAACTGAGTCTGTGGATCATGATACAAACTCATGGGTGTTCCCACCTGCTCGATTTGCCCCTGATTCAGAACAACAATCCTGTCAGCCAGCGTCATCGCTTCGACCTGATCATGCGTAACGTAAATACTGGTGACGCCCAGCTGACGTTGGAGTTTTTTGATTTCCAGGCGCATATGTGTTCTGAGTGCTGCATCAAGATTCGAAAGTGGCTCATCAAACAAAAACAACTCAGGTTCACGAACAATTGCCCGTCCCATTGCGACACGCTGACGCTGCCCACCGGATAATTTGGCCGGTTTTCGATCGAGATATTCTTCAAGTCGTAATATTTGCGCGACATCCTGAATTTTCTTCGCAATCACATCTTTCGCAACTCCCCGGTTTTTCAAACCATAGGCAAGGTTCTGATACACCGTCATATGCGGATATAACGCATAATTCTGGAAAACCATTGCGATATTTCGTGCCGCCGGATTCAGGGTATCAATTCTGCGCCCGGCCAGTTCAATCTCACCGGAAGTGATTGATTCAAGCCCCGCCACCGAACGCAGAATGGAAGATTTTCCACACCCCGACGGACCAACCAGAACAATAAATTCACCATCCTGAATATCTAATGAAATATTCCTCACCGCCTGATGGCCATTATCATAAGTTTTAACCAACTGTTTCAGGGCCAGCTTCACCGGACGCCTGTTTTCTGGTGAAGCAGTGTCCGGGGAATATGCCTGAGCCGGATTCTCATATGTCATTTTACTTTTCACTTTCTACTAATCCTTTGACAAACCAACGCTGGAATATAAGAACCACCAGCACCGGTGGTAACATCGCAAAAATAACCATGGCAAAGGCATAGTCATAACGTGGCGTGGAGCTTTCATAAATATTATTGATGATGCCTTTAATTCCCATCACAATCGTGTTGTAACTTTCATCCGTCGTCATCATGATTGGCCACAAATACTGATTCCATCCCACGACAAACATGATGATGAAAATGGCAGCCATCATGGTTTTGGACAACGGCAACAAAATATCGAACAAAAATTTCACCGGTCCGGCATTATCCAGCTGAGCGGCTTCCAGTAATTCTTCCGGGATCGTTTTAAAAAACTGACGGAAAAAGAATGTTGCGGTCGCAGAAGCAATCAGCGGAACAATCAGGCCGGTATAGGTATTAATCAGACCGAGACTGGCAACCACTTCATATGAAGGGATAATTCTCACTTCCAGCGGCAACAACAGCGTCACAAAAATCAGCCAGAACCACGCACTGGCATAAGGCAGCCGAAAGTAGACCAGCGCATAAGCAGCCATCATCGAAATAATAATTTTGCCAACAGAAAACCCCAGCCCCATGATCATCGAGTTGATAATCATTGACCGTGCGGTAACGTCTCCGGTAAATCCAAGGCTTTTTCCCCAGGCTTCCTGATAGACATGAGAGAAGTTGTGACCCGGTAACCACTGCAAACCTTCAATCATCAGTGTATTTGGTTCATGCGTTGAGCTGGCAAAAATCAACCATAACGGCATGAGCAGTAATATCGCGCCAATAATCAGAATCACATGATCAAAGAGCTGATTCTTTTTCATCCTGTTTGTCTCCCTGACGACTTCGAAATGAACTTAGTAATGAACCCGTTTTTCTACGAATTTGAACTGAAAATAAGTCAACCCGAGCACCAGCAGTAGCAGAACCACGGATTGGGCAGAACTGCCACCTAAATCTGCACCGATAAAACCGTCGCGGTAAACTTTATATACAAGGGATGTGGTATGACTGCCCGGTCCGCCTTCAGTCAGCGTATCGATGATGCCGAATGTGTCAAAAAATGCGTACGTCAGGTTAATGACGACTAAAAAAAAGGTTGTCGGTGCCAGTAGCGGGAAAACCATCGTCCAGAAACGTTTCACCCCACTTTCACAGTCAAGAATTGCTGCTTCTTTGACAGAAGACGGAATCGACTGAAGCCCGGCCAGAAAATAGACAAAGTTAATCGAAACCTGTTTCCAGACAGACACCATGACCAGCGCACAAATTGCGTCAAATGAATCCGTCGCCAGATCGAACTCCCAGCCGATGTCATTAAAAAAGTTTGACAGCGTACCGATGTGCGGGCTGAAAAGAAATCCGCCAATTAAACCAGCGACAGCCGGTGCAATGGCATAAACCCATGTCAGTGTAATCCGGTAAGTACTCTGTCCGTGCAGCACATTATTGGCCTTCACAGCCAACAGCAATGCAATGGCGAGAGAGAGAAAAGCAACAACAAACGAATACAGAAGCGTAAAACCAAATGAAGCCAGATACTCACCCGATTCAAACAGCATAGTGTAGTTTTCAAACCAGACAAATGTTGAAGAGGTTCCCCACGGGTCTTCCAGCATAAAAGACATCATCAAAGCCTTTGCTGCCGGATAGACGAAAAATACAGCGATAATTAATATTTGCGGTGTCAGCAGAATATAAGGAAATATTCCGTGACTGAATTGTTGACGTTTAGCCACTTGATTTACCTTTGAAATGGTCCCCTGAATGACACAGTGAAAATTCACTCAGGGGACAGAAACAGCATGGATTATTTTTTCATTGTCCGGGCAAAACGTTTCAGCAACGTTTTACTTTCTGTTTCAACAGTATCAAGTGCATGGTCTACCGATTCCTGACCAGCGAAGATCTTATCGAATTCACGGTTTTCAATTTCACGAATCTGCGGATAAAAACCAACGCGATAACCTTTGTTCCACTCACCAGCAGCAAGACTCAGCTGCTTCACACCGACTTCTGCTGCAGGGAATTTCTGATAATAGCCAGACTGTTTGGTCAGTTCATACGCGGCATTGGTGACCGGTACATAACCCGTGGTTTTATGCCAGTACATCTGTACTTCAGGTTTGGTCAGATAAGCAAAGAATGCCGCAACACCCTTGTCTTCTTTTCCGGGGTGACCATTCAGGGCAAACAGTGCGGCACCGCCAATAAAGGTATGAACCGGATTTTTCGTCAGTTTCTCCCAGTAAGGCAGATAGGCAGTTCCCAAATCAAATTTCACCCGGTTCATCAAACCACCAAATGAACCTGAAGAACCCATCCACATGGCGACTTCTGCCCGTTCAAAAGGTCTCTGGTTCGCATCCCAGTCGCTACCGAAATATTTGTAATAACCCTTATCTGACCATTCTTTTAGCTTTTTAAAATGCATTTTCATATCAGCAGAATTAAAGGTCAGCCTGGTCGGTGTTCCGGCGTAACCATTTTCCTGATCCGAGAATGGTAAATCATGGCGGGACTTAAAGTTTTCAAACATAATCCACGGCGTATGAGACTGTGAAAACGCTGTATATCCTTTTGCTTTCAGCTTCTTCGCGACGTTTTCCATCTCTTCGTAGGTCTTGGGCGGTTGTACGCCGGCTTGACTCAAAATATTTTTGTTGTAGTAAAGTACCGGCGTAGAACTGTTAAAAGGCATTCCAATCATCTTGCCATGGTCATCGGCATAGAAATAACGAACCCCTTCAATATAATCTGAGCTTTTAAACGGGTATCCGGATTGCACCATGATATCCTGAACCGGTTTAACGACTCCGGGCGCACTCATAATGGTGGCGGTTCCGGCATCAAAAACCTGCAGAATATTCGGTGATTTGTGCGCACGATAAGCAGCAATCCCGGCTGTCAGTGTTTCTGTATACGTTCCTTTATAGACAGGCACTAACTTATAATCATCCTGAGACTGGTTAAAATCCTTCGCAATCTTATTAACCGTCTCACCGAGCTGACCACCCATTGCATGCCACCATGTGATTTCGGTTTTGGCAAATGCATTCGCTGATAAGCCGGCCGTCAATAATCCTGCTAACCATATTTTATTCATTGCTAATTCCCTTCCTGAGGTTTCGTACGAGTGTGAATAAATTTCGCTTGCAACAAATACTCGTCATTTTTTGTTTCGATTGTGTTTCAACGCCATTTCATAGGTGTGAACAATTTATTGCAACTTTACTTCTCCACCTCAGCGCCGGATGAATACAGCTTCACCGGATTTGAGTCATACAAGCGGAAATACGCAGGAAACTTGCTTTCTGCACAAACAATAATTAGCATATGCTAAAAATGAAATCAGAAATTATTAAGGACGCTTTATGATCTACGCTCTCCCTTCCCGCAATGGTGAACCACATAATCACTTTTCCAAAGCAGAACAACTGATGATCGTTAATGAAGAAACCCGGCACATCACAGTCGCAGATATTCCTGAGACTCAGTCTCACTGCGGCAGAAAAAAAGCATTCATGGCTATTTTTGACCAGTATCAGGTCGAAGCTGTGGTTGTCCGTCAGATTGGTGAATCAATGCTGAAACATCTGTTTGATCACCAGCTCAGGGTTTTTGCCTGCCCGCGTGGAAAAGCGGCAGATGCGCTAAACTTATCAGAACTGGAGGAAGTAACCGGGTTGGGTTATGCCAAGGCTTCACCCAATAAAGACAAAAAAAACAAATCCTGTTGTCACCATAAGCATCAGGGCAGTAGCAGATTATCACCACCAGCATCCGGTGAGATTAATCTGTCCGGTACACATTTTAAACGTGTGTAACACAAATACACCGGAAAGACAGAGGAGTATCACGATGATTTATCTGATCACTTTCGGCATTTTTTTAATCCTGATTTTGTTCATGACTATTGGTGTCATCGCCAAGCGGAAACCAATTCAGGGGAGTTGCGGCGGGCTGGCTAATGTCGGTGCAGAAAAAGTCTGTAACTGTGAAACCACCTGTGATGAGCACCAAAAACAGCTCTATCAGATTCAGGAGCCTGAAACAAAACAGGATAATCACTAGAGCGGGTTTAAGGGAATTGCGTTTTCAGATAACTATATGTTTTCAAATAACTATATGTTTTCAAATAACTATATGTTTTCAAATAATCATGTTTTCAAATAATCATGTTTTCAAAAAACCACAAAGGTTTGTACACTTTGGTCTGATAACTCATACAGAACCCGGAATGACATGCCTGCCGGTAACGCCGGGCTGATATCCTCTTGCAGTGTGAAAACAATGCACTGAGAATCAGCACCTGTGACTGCCGCACAATTAAAATCAAGAATTTTTCTGACCCGGGGAAAAATAGCTTTATATATGGATTCTTTCGCTGAAAACACCAGAGTTGCATACGCGGCAAAAGATGGGAAATACCGGCTGTAATCCATTTCCTGCGGCAGCAAAATTTGTTTGCGCAGGTTCGCAGCCGTGTCTTCCTTCATCACCTGTTCAATATCAATGCCCACACCCTTCACGTCCGGCATGGTCTCAGATTTAATCACAACCGCAGCTGCTCTGTCATTTGAATGGGTAATCGCACCGACAATCCCTTCGGGCCAAAGCGGTTCCCGGAAATCACCAATACCAATGTCCGCAATAGTGCTGACCCCTGCCGCTTCAAGTGCCTGACGGGCACAAAGCCGGCCGGTAAGAAATTCACACTGGCGTTTCAGTACAGCCCGGTGAAGTGATGACGGTAATATCACTCCCTGCTGCTTAAGCCAGGACAACCATTGATCGGTGTGCGTCAGTGGCATGGTCGATAAATAACAATAGTCAGGTAAAATCATTCCGTTTCGCTATCAGTTTTGTTCAGGTTTGGTTTTGTTCAGGATAAGTTTTGTTCCGGACAATAATCTGAAACTATACACCCATCTTTAATCGTCACAATACGTTTTGTTCTCTCAGCCAGTGCATTATCGTGTGTCACCAGAATTAATGTTCTGCCTTCCCGGTAAAGCTCATTGAACAGACCTTCAATTTCAGCACCTGACTTTGAATCCAGTGCACCTGTGGGTTCATCTGCCAGCAGGATTTGCGGGTCATTCACCAGAGCCCGGGCAATCGCCACACGCTGCTTTTGTCCGCCGGATAACTGATTCGGCTTATGATGCATACGGTCACCCAATCCAACCCGTTCCAGTAAAGTGGCTGCCCGCGCCTTGCGCTCTTTACTTTTCACGCCGCCATAGACCAGTGGCAAAGCGACATTATCCAGTGCAGTCACATACTCAAGTAAATTGAAACTCTGAAAGACAAACCCAATCCGCTGATTGCGGATTTTTGCCAGTTCCCTGCCAGACAAACAGGCAACATCCTGCTCATCGAGCCAGTAATCTCCGGAAGTCGGTTTATCCAGACATCCCAGAACATTCATCAATGTTGATTTACCGGAGCCTGAAGGCCCGAGAATCGACAAAAACTCACCACGCTGAATGGTCAGATCAACACCATCAAGCGCTTTTACGACTGTCTGGCCGCCTTCGTAATGCTTACATATCTGTTGCAACCGGACCAGATTAACGCCTGTGCTCTGTTTCTCACTATTCATTTTTTCACTACTGTTTTATTGACTACTGTTTTATTGACTACTGTTTTATTAACGACGGTTTTATTGATCAGGCATTCCCTACAGATGGTGTTTATTCACTTTGTAATGCCTGAAGCGGCGTAATTTGTGCTGCTTTATTTGCGGGTAACCAGGCCGCGGCAATCCCGATTAGTGCCAGTGTCGATATGACAATGGTAATAATCATCCAGGATAATTGTGGTACGGGCTGCCCCAATTCTTCGTACACGACGTTTCCGCTCAGAGGCAGCATCTGAATCAATGAAACCACAGCATAGGTCATCACTAAACCGGACAATCCACCCAGCGCCATGGTTAACAGTGACTGAACCAGATAATGCAGCCGGATCGACCCTGGCGTAGCACCAACCGCCATTCTGACACCAATATCACGGGTGGAGCGCCGGACGGTCGCATACATCACATTGGCGATCCCAACGCCGGCAACCATCAGGGTGATCAGGCCGATAATTCCCAGAAAACTTTGTAAACCAATCAAAAAGCGCTGCATACTTTTTTGTTCAAGAAATATATCCTGGGCCTGAACCACTTCCTGATCCTTCAGGCTCGCACCATGATGGCGAATCAACAGCTGTTTCAGCATGCCTGCCAGTGCCGCCCGGTCAGCCCCCACCTTTGGTAATACGTTAATGGCCGTGACTGATTGATTCCGGTGAAAACTTTGCCATGTAGCAAACGGCACAAAGCTGGCGTAATTAATCGACCGGCCGCCTTCAATGCGTCCGCCATTCTTTTTTAAAACGCCGATCACGGTAAACTCTTTATCACCTACTTTGACTTTTCTGCCAACCGGATTCTTCTGCAGGTCAACGGTATCAAAAATACCGGATTGTTCCTCATTAAATAAATCGGTTGCAGCGTTATATCCCAGCACAATGACTTTGCGCATTTCAAGGGCATCCATCGGGTTAAACCAGCGTCCCCCCGGCAGAACCTGAAGATGATTCATATGCTGATAACCGGCAGAAACCGCGGTGGGCTGACGCCATGCGTACTTATCCTGATAGTGCAACTCTTCCTGCCATGAAGCACTGGGCAAAGCCTGAGCCACGGTAGGTAATGTCTGCAAAATTTCTGCATCTTCTGCTTTGAGTGTCAGTGCTTTTCCCTGATAGAAAGTCCCGTTATCAATACTGGCGATCCCGCCTGTTACATGTATCAGGCTGCCATTGCCATTTTGTACAACACGAATAATACCTGCACGTAACCCTTCACCGACGGCCAGCATGCCGGCAATACATAAAGTCGCCCAGGCAACGGCGAATATCGTCAATACCAGGCGGAGTTTCTCTGCCGCCATCTCCTGAAAAATTTGTCTGATTGGAAGCAGCATGATTACCCCCTCGCACTCAGCGCCAGAACGGGCGTCAGATCAGATGCCCGCCGGGCCGGAAAATACGACGCAAGAAATGCCAGAAAACCTGTCACGATCAGCGTGATAATAACCGCGCCGGGTGTAATCACCGGCACCCCCAGCCAGTCCGGCAGGGGCATACGTTCAAGAACAGCGACAATACCTGCAGCCACTGCAAATCCGATCAAACTGCCAATAGCAATCAGAATCATCCCTTCGGTCACAAACTGGCTCAAAATAGAACGTCGCGTCGCTCCGATCGCCATCCTGACACCAATTTCACGGGTTCGCTCAGTGACCGATAAAAACATAATATTCGCCACACCCAACGCACCAACAGCCATCGTCATTATCCCGCTGGCGCCAAGAAACGCCTGAATGCCGCGGAAAATAGCAGTAATCATTTTGGCTCCGTCGCTGAAGTCAGGAATCCACATGGCGTCGTGATCAGTTGGGTCGAAATGCATTTGTCCGGCGTAAAAACGCAAAATATTGTTCCGCAAAACCGGGCCGGTGATCCCCTTTTCAGGCTGAAGAAATAACATGGTTGGCAGTAAATCCCAGAGGTCTTTAAATGTTGAAACCGGAATCATCACGCTTCTGCGATCACCAAAATTGAACCCTTGATCGCTCCCTTTTAATAAACCAATAACCCGGAAAGGAATCCCGTTAATCTTAATCGTATCATTCAGGGATATTTTGCCCATCGCTGCGATACGATCCCCCACAACGACCACACGGCTGTGATGTTCGATATCCAGCGGCGATATCGGGCGGGAATTTTCCTGCAGACTCAGCGTCGCTAACTGAAGATAGTTTGTCCCGACACCGCTCACCTCAGAAGTCAGAAAATGTCCCTTGTTATCGGTCACCCGGGCTTCCCGTTGTTTATAGCGCACAGAATAGCTCTGAATAAATCCGGCCTGCTCAATTCGCTGCATGACAGATTCGGTCATTTTCAGTTCACGGCGGGCCGGTAAACCTTGCCAGGGTTTGCCGGTTTGTGTGGGAACGACAATCTGAGTCTGATTCATCATGAAGCGGAACGAGTCTATCTGATGTCGGTAAAAGCCCTCACCCAGCGCAATTAATACCACAACAGAAATCACTCCCCACGCAATGGCGATGATTGCCAGCGAACTTTTCATCCTGTAGGCATACAGGGTTTGCAGCGTCTGTTGCAAAATTGCCATCATGAGTTAAATGCCTTTGATATCGCCGCAATTGACTGATCA
Source organism: Vibrio aerogenes (assembly GCF_024346755.1). Classification (NCBI taxonomy): domain Bacteria; kingdom Pseudomonadati; phylum Pseudomonadota; class Gammaproteobacteria; order Vibrionales; family Vibrionaceae; genus Vibrio; species Vibrio aerogenes. The sequence continues at coordinate 2,067,255 of NZ_AP024861.1, forward strand.
TCGAGGAGTCCGGCGGTTAACAGCAATCCTGCCTGCTGGCGCCAATACTGGTACAGATTGCTTTTCAGATCATTTCTGGCGGTAAATAACGCATTATGCGCTTCAATCACATCAGAGGCCTCAGACAGGCCGGCATTAAAGAGTGTTTCTTTACTCTGCAAAACACGGGTCTGATGTGCAACAAGTTCTCTGGTTATCGCCACCTGCTCCTGATTTAACGCCAGCTGAGCAAACTGTCGCCGGATATCTTTTGTGAGATTAATTTCGACCTGACGCACCGCCTCTCTTGCCCGGAGAATTTTCAACCCGGCCTGTTCCACCTTCGCCCGGGTTGCCCCGTTTAAATCCAGTGGCAGTGATAAAGAAATGCCGGCATTCATCTCACCATGCGGGAGATTATCGTTATCCTGATAGCTGACGTGACCTTCAAGCGACGGATAATAGCCATTTTTTGCCTGAGTTTTTTCAAGCTGCTGTAAACGGAGCTGCTGACTGGCGACCAACAGTGCCGGACTGTGATTTTTCGCCAGTTTCAGCCATTGTGCTTCGGTATTGACCGGCAACAACGGCGGGTTGACAAGCTGTGTATCGACTTCATCAACCGGCTCTGTTTTCTGTTGTTCCGGGAACGACTCAGCCGGAGATGCACTGATCAGTGAGGAAAAAGCCGCCTGCTTCTCTGCCAGTAAAATCTTTGCCTGAAGAATAGCAGACTTCTCATTCAGCTGATTTGCCAACATTTCTTCAACGTCAATTGATTTCACTTTACCGGCTTTATAACGTTGCCGGGTAATTTTCAGCAGTTTATTACCTTCCGCCAGCTTTTGCTGAGCAAGATGTAAATCCCCCTGAGCACTGGCTAAATCAAGGTAAGCGGTGATCAGTTTATCTGCCAAATCATTGCGAACCTGATTTTGCTCCAGTTGGGCTTTTACGACATCTGCTTTTGCCTGATCCAGAGCAGTCCATGAGCGACTATCCCAGATTGATTGTTTTAGTGTGACATGATAGCCATGACTGTTGCCTTCTCTTTCCTGCCAGTCAATGGAAGAGCCTGCACTCAATGAAGGCAGCAACGCACCACGGTTTATCTTTTTGCCGGATTCACTGATCCGAACATCCAGTTTTGCCTGATTCAGTTCAGGCGCATATTTCTGAGCAGCCTGCCATGCTTCATCCAGTGACATCGCATGCGTCATGCAGGGAACAAGCGTCATCATCAGCGGCAAAGAATGACGCAGGAACCGGGCATTAGTCATCGGAATCTCCTAACATGCTGTTATCAACCACCGTTTGTCCGTCATCAATCCCCTGAAGGACTTCAACATGAATACCATCAGAAAGGCCCAACTGAACTTTTTGCTCGTGATAACCCTGCTCTGAATCATCCGGCAACAACACATTCGGAGTTTCATCTTCAAATTTCAGCACTCTTTCCGGCAGACTCACGACGTCTTTTACCTGCTTGAGAATAATCCGTGCGGTCGCAGAGAACCCGGAACGCAGATTCATCCCTTCAGGAATGACCAGATGACTGATTTCAACACCAAATCCATTGTCAAAACTGTTACCGGAGATGCCATCAGACCCATTCAGAGTTTCAGACTGAATCGCAACTTTATCCAAAATACCTTTCACTTCCATGTCAGGGTATGGTGCAACCGTCATCGTGGCATTCATACCCTGCCTGAGCAATGCCGCATCATGTTCACTGACACTGCCTTTGAAAATGACATTACTCATATCAGCCAGCGACATCATTTCTGTGGCTGACTGGCTGGATTCCGTGGAAATAATCGGTTCCCCGACTTCGACTTTGATATTCAGAACCGTGCCGTCAATCGGTGCATAAATTGTCGATGTCAAACGGGCACTGCCCACAGAAGCTTCACCACTCTGAATCAGTTCAAGATTATGTCTTTTCTGCGCCACTTCAGCTTTTCTTGCCTTCAGGTTGGCTTTAGCGCGCACATAATCATCGTAGTTATCAGGGATAATATTCTGGTCAACCAGACTTTGCAGATTCGCCAGGCTTTGCCGGGCTGATTCCATGGAAGCTTCACTCTGCATCAGTTCTGTCGTGGCATCAGTTAATGCCTGAGGGGTTGGATTGGGACGCACTTTAATTAACGGCTGCCCCTGTTTGACTTTTTCTCCTTCTTTTACATAAATTTTCCCGACAATACCGTTAATCTGAGATTTAATCGCAACAGAATGCGCAGGCACCATTTTTCCGACAGCTATCGCCTGTTTATTAATCGTTCGCTTCTCAGCATGAACTGTTTCGAAAAGAGGGTGAGGAGAATGATCATTTGAGTAAAAATAAACACCGCTGGCAATAATCACGGCAGCGGCGGTTGCAGATATCAACCAGCGTTTGGTCATAAAATGAATCCGTATCTTCAAAAATAGTGATTATCTAGTCGCAATTTAGGACTGATGTCTATTAATAAAGTTCAATTCAAAAAAATTTAATGATAATAATCAATAAAAAGCCCCTTCTCAGGGGCACCAACGACGTTGTATGTTTGTACCATCAGGTATATTCCGATGATCAGTTTATTTTCCGGATTGGAATTCATCATTCACCTTCGGATGTAATCACCCAGCCAGCTCCTGACGCAACGTTTTCGCTGCAGAAACCATATTTTTCAGTGAGGCTTCTGTTTCTGCCCATTCGCGGGTTTTCAGGCCACAATCCGGATTCACCCAGAGGCGCTCAGCAGGAATGGCTTCAGCAGCTTTTTTCAGTAAATCAACTATCCATGCTTCTGTCGGAATATTGGGCGAGTGAATGTCATACACCCCCGGACCAATTTCATTCGGATAATTGAATTTTTCAAATGCATCGAGCAGTGCCATATTTGAGCGGGATGTTTCAATCGTGATGACATCAGCGTCAAGTGCTGCAACAGACTCAATAATTTCATTAAATTCGCTGTAACACATGTGAGTATGAATCTGAGTTTCAGGTTTTGCTCCGGATGCTGAAATTCTGAATGCCTGCACCGCCCAGTCCAGGTAAGCCTGATGATCCCGTTTTTTCAGCGGCAAACCTTCACGAATAGCAGGCTCATCAATCTGAATAATATTGATCCCCGCTTCCTGCAAATCATCCACTTCATCCCGCAGTGCCAGAGCCAGTTGCTGTGCAATTTCTTTGCGGGAAATATCTTCCCTCGGGAAAGTCCAGCATAAAATGGTGACCGGGCCGGTCAGCATGCCTTTCATCTGTTTAGATGTCAGTGACTGAGCATACTGAGACCATGAAACTGTGATCGGCTTGTCACGTTCAATATCGGTGACCACAATCGCTGGTTTGACACACCGGGACCCGTAGCTTTGTACCCAGCCAAATTGAGTGGTCTGGAAACCAGTCAGATGCCCGGCAAAATATTCCACCATATCATTTCGTTCTGCTTCACCGTGAACCAGTACATCCAGTCCTAAAGCTTCCTGTCGTTCAACGGCATCACGAATATGTGCTTTCAGACTCTCTTCATATTCGGATTCAGTAATTTTTCCCTGCTTAAACGCACTGCGCTGCTGCCGGATATCATTCGTTTGCGGGAAAGAGCCAATGGTTGTGGTGGGCAGAAATGGCAGCCCTAATGCCGATTTTTGTGCTTTTGCCCGCGCTTCATACGGGAGTGTCCGCGTTGCAAGCGCATCTGTGATTGTTTTCAGACGTGCCTGTACCTGTGGTTTATGGACCTGTTGAGACGCCTTACGGGCTTCAATCGGCTGGCTGTACTGATGACAAAATTCAATAGCCTCTGGATTGCCATTAAGTGCAGCGCCTAACAACCCGGTTTCTTTCACCTTCTGCCTTGCAAAGGCAAACCATGATTTCACATCCGCATTCATCTGAGTTTCCGGTGCCAAATCAACCGGGCTGTGTAGCAGAGAGCATGAGCTGGCAACCCACAGGCGGTCACCCAGCTGCTCATGAACCGGCTCAAGCTGTTTCAGCAGTGCAGCCAGATCCGCCCGCCAGACATTTCTTCCGTTGATAACACCAAGCGATAAAACCCAGTCAGCCGGCAGTTTAGCCAAGACCGGTGAAAGCTGATCCGCGGCAGACACCACATCAATATGTAAGCCATTGACAGGTAATGCCACAATGTCATCAATCACGCCGGAAATACCGTCAAAATAGGTTGTCAGTAATAGTTTGACATCCCCGGCCAGCATCTCATAGGCCAGCTTAAATGACCCCAGCCAGTCGGCATCAAGCTCCAGCGCCAGGATTGGCTCATCAATCTGAAGCCACGTCACTCCCTGCTGGCTGAGTTGAGCCAGAATTTTCTGATAAGCACGAATAAGACGTGGCAGCAGTGTCAGGCGGTCAAAACCGTCATCCACAGATTTCCCCAGATAAAGGTAACTTAAAGGACCAAGAAGCACAGGCTTAACCGAGTGTCCCCGCTGCTGCGCTTCTCCGATTTCATCGAATAATTGTTGCCATGTCACATCAAACGTATCATCAGCGCTGAATTCAGGCACGATATAATGATAATTGGTGTTGAACCATTTAGTCATATCTGATGCAGCGACACCATGACAATCACAAGTGTGTTGTGATTGTCCCCGTGCAACCTGAAATAAAGTGTCCAGTGTCGGTGACCCCTGCCGGTGCCGGGCCGGAATATGACCCAGCAGCAGCGAGGTGGTCAGCACATGATCGTACCAGGCGAAATCACCGGCAGTGACATAGCTTAAATGATTGTCCGCCTGCAGCTCCCAATTTTCATGGCGAATGGCTGCGCCTGTTTCTTCCAGTTGAGATTGAGTGACCTCGCCACGCCAGTACTTTTCCAGTGCAAATTTTAATTCTCTTTTTTCACCAATCCGCGGGAAGCCCAGAATATGTGTTGTGACAGCCATGTTGTTATCCTTCTGATTATTGAACAATACGATGTGTTTATCAAAGCAGGTAAACTGCATTAAAGATGTCTGGATGGCTAAAATATCTTGCGAAATGTGTTTATAAACAACCTACAATTATTCAACAAAGCTATGAAAATTATTCATGTTCATAACATTCAGAACAAAATTTTTGCTACAAACGGACGTCTGGATGTTTACATGTACATCATTTCACAGTAACTTAGAAAAAAATTCATGATAATTTGCATGGACTGAGGAAATTTCATGATTGAAATAAAGCATTTACGGACATTAGTTTCTTTGCGGGACACAGGCTCTCTCACAGCAACAGCAACAGCCTTACACCTGACACAGTCAGCACTTTCACACCAGATCAAAGATCTGGAATCGCGGATTGGCGGGCAGCTTTTTCTCAGAAAAACACGTCCGGTCAGATTCACACCTGAAGGAGAAATACTCCTGAGGCTGGCCGATGAGATTCTGCCGAAAGTGACACGGGCAGAGCATGAAGTTGCCGGGCTGAAAGAAGATATCAACGGGCGTCTGCATATGGCCATTGAGTGCCATTCCTGCTTTCAGTGGCTGATGCCCGCTATCCGTGAGTACCAGGTGGCATGGCCTCAGGTCGAACTGGACTTTTCTTCAGGCTTTGGCTTTGATCCCCTGCCGGCATTGCTTGCCGGTGAGCTTGATTTAGTCATTACTTCAGATATATTGCCCCGTTCTGAAGTTCACTATGAACCCTTGTTTGATTTTGAAATGCGTCTGGTGACAGCCATCAATCATCCGCTGGCCGGACGCACTCATATTGAGCCTGCGGATCTGGCTGATCAAACCATGTTGACTTATCCGGTGCAAAAACAGCGGCTGGATGTTTATAAGCACTTTCTTCAGCCTGATCATGTTGAGCCGGTCAGATGGAAACAGGCCGATAATACATTGATGCTGGTGCAAATGGTGTCAGCGGGTCTTGGCGTCGCAGCGTTACCAAACTGGGCGATTAGTGAGTTTTCAAGGCAGAAACTCATTACCAGCCTGCCGCTTGGCGATAAAGGGCTGTGGCGCAGGCTTTTTGCTGCGATCCGCAACAGTGAAAAAGAAAAGCGATATATCCAGTCATTTTTTTCAGTCGCCCGTCAGCAATGTAAAGCCCATCTGGATGGCGTCAAAATCGCCTCTTTGGGCAACCGCGATGGATAGACTGATCAGCATGACCAAACTGTATTTGGTATCACGTTCAAACATAAAAAAACCGACCAGAGATATCTGATCGGTTTTCCTTCATTTTCAAATTTTCAGGCTCTGTATCTATTTTAAAGATTGCACGTATTGAAGACTGAATTTATCTGAGAACTCTATATATCATAGAACTTTATTTATCAGAGAACTTTGGCTAAAAATTGTTGCAAACGTGGATGTTCAGGGCTGTCAAAAACTGCAGCGGGTGAATCATCCACTAACAAGGCGCCATCTTCCATAAATAAAACCCGATCAGCCACTTCTTTGGCAAAGCCCATTTCATGGGTCACAATGATCATCGTCATCCCTTCTGCCGCCAGGCCTTTAATGACATCCAGTACTTCGCCAACCATTTCCGGATCAAGTGCGGAGGTTGGTTCATCAAACAGCATCAAATCAGGCTGCATCGCCAGTGCCCGTGCAATCGCGACCCGCTGCTGTTGCCCGCCCGACAGATGGGAAGGGTAATTATTCATCCGGTCAGACAAACCGACACGGTCAATTAATTCCTTCGCCATGGCCTCGACTTCTTTCGCCGGACGCTTAGACACTTTCAATGGTGCCAGCATGACGTTTTGCAAAGCCGTTTTATGTGGAAATAAATTAAAACTCTGAAAAACCATGCCGACATTCTGACGCAGCTGATTGATATCAGTCGACTGATCATACATATCAATGCCATCAACAATAATCTGCCCTTCGCTAATCACTTCCAGCTGATTCAACGTGCGCAAAAATGTCGACTTTCCTGAACCGGAAGGACCGATAATAGCGACCACTTCTCCCCGTTTCACAGTGGCACTGACCGCTTTTAAAGCATGACAACCATTCGGGTAAAATTTCTCAATCCCCGTGGCCACCACCATGTTTTCACCTGTATATTCTCTAGTCACTGGCAGATAACCTCTTTTCTAATACCTGAATGGCCCACGACAATGTGCCGGTTACTAACAAATAAAGTGCAGCAACCGTAAACCAAACTTCAAATGGTGCAAAACTACCTGCCACAACTTCCCGGCCCGCCTTGGTTAAATCAGTAATTGAAATAACAGAAACCAGTGAAGAATCTTTGATCAGGTTAATAAATTGCCCGGCTAACGGCGGTAATGTTTTCTTCAGTGCCTGAGGAAGAATCACGTAGCTCATCGCCTGCGGATAAGTCATCCCAAGTGATCGTGCTGCCTCCATCTGCCCGGTTGCGACAGACTGAATCCCGGCCCGGATAATTTCAGCAACGTAAGCACCGGTAAAGATAGACAGTGCAACAACGCCGGCAGTAAACCGGTCAAGGTCTAACACCGTGCCAATAAAGAAATAAACAATGAAAATCTGAACCAACAGCGGTGTCCCGCGAATCAGTTCAACGTAGGTAAGCGACAGATCTCTGGCCACCTGATTCTTTGCCACCCGCATCAACCCGAAGACCAGACCTAAAATCACGGCAAAAAACAGCGAGATAAAAGAAATTTTAATGGTCATCCATAAACCAAGGGCAATCGGGCCAAATTTCCAGTCATGAAGCTGGGCTATCGTATCTCCCTCAAACACCAGATCACCGTCTCCGACGATCAGTTGGTCATATTTCCTGACAACCTGATCTGTGTCCCCATTATCGAATTCGATGGTAATCTGCCCCCCATCAGTCAATGTGGCAACACCATCGCCATGCGCACGGATATCCTGCATTTCAGTGTTAACAACATAAGGCCACAAACGTTCCCAGTGCCAGTTATAATTAATATTTTTGCCAGACAGATAAACCGACCCGACCAGCATCACCATGATAACTGCATAGATGAAGTGCCCTATCCAGCGACTGGTTTTTGATTGCATTTTAATCTTTCTCTTTTTGTATGATTTGTCTGAGCAAGTATGAACAATACCTGCTCAGAATACCTGTTCACGATGATCTGGTTGTTACTGAACTTTTTTCAGCCACTTATCAGATTTAAACCATTTATCGTAAATTCGCTGATAGGTGCCGTCCCCTTTGACCTGACGAAGGTAGTTATTCAGGACATTGAGGAAGTTCGGATCATCCTGACGAATCGCCCACCCAAGCGGTTCATAGGTGAATGGCTCATCAAGATGCACCACCTGCTGCTGATGCTGAGAGGAGTAAATTGCATTATATGGAAGGTCATAGACAAACGCGTCTGCTTTGCCGTTAGAAACCTGTAAAACCGCATCGACTTCGGTTTCAAACAAATCCAACTTTGCCTTCGGGATATAGCGTTTCGCTGCCTGAGCGCCCGTTGTACCAAGCTTACTGGTAATTGTATATTTAGGATTATTCAGATCTTTGTAGCTTTTAATCTTTCCGGCAAGTTTAGGTGAAACAAGCACAGACTGACCAATAACAATGTAAGGGTCAGCAAAGTTAACTTTCAGGTTGCGTTGTGCCGTCACCGTCATACCCGAAATAATAATGTCACACTTATTCGTCTGGAGCGCCGGGATAATGCCATCCCATGCAGTATTGACCGGAACAAACTTCACGCCCAAAGACTTCGCCATATGCTTCGCCATATCCAGGTCGAAACCGATGAAGCGGCCATCTTTCGTTTTCATCTCAAAAGGCATATAACCTGCTTCAAAACAGGCTTTCAGTTCACCTTTACTGACGATTTGTTCCAGAGCAGACTCAGCGGCAACAGCCTGATAACCTGACAGCGCGGTATATGAAATCAAAGCACCAGTCAGTAGTGATTTTACGTGTTTATTCATACTATCTACTATCCCTTATTCTTTGTATGTTTTCCGTAACTTCAGATATTACGAAATGCGATGTTGTTTGATGATCTCATTCTGTATTCTTGTTCGGCCCAGCTGTTTTTTTATTCATATATAGCTGTCGGCTCATTATCATCCGGGTGGATAGCAGCCTCAATCGAAATAAGGAAAAACATCCGTATCTCGCTCATTTCCAATCAGGCTCAACCACTTTAATATGCACACTTAATGAATATATATGCACAAACCAAATCATTCTGAGATCTCTATAGTGCTTCAGAACCACTACCTTTTTCAACATTTTCTTGGGATCTATAGCAAACAAAGCAGAAAAATACACTTCAGATGACTCAATGAAGCACATGAAATGTGCAAAAACCGAGCAATAAAAACAACCTTGTTTGTCTGTATGAGATGAATTAATCTCAAGACACTCAATTCAGCCTCACCCGGAGCCAAACACATGCAGCTGGATGATTTTGATAAAAAAATACTTGAACTGATGCAAAAAAACAGTCGAATACCGACTGAAACCATTGCAGAACAAATTGGTTTATCCACTTCCGCAGTACAAAGAAGACTCAAAAAAATGCGTGAGGAAAAAGTCATCCTCAATGAAATCGTGGTTGTTGCCCCCCAATATCTGACACATACCATGACTTTCATCGCAGGAATGGAAATTGAACGGGATAACTACGAGGTACTGGCCCGGTTTAAAGCATGGGCAAAAGCGAAAGATAATATTCAGCAAATTTATTATGTGACTGGTCAGGTTGACCTGATGATTGTTGTGACTGCCGCAGATGCGGTCGCTTATGACGCATTTATTGAATTACTGATGCAGGAAAATCCTCAGATTCAGCGGGTAAAAACACATGTGGTGCTCGACAAACCCAAGCAATCTTTTTATGTGCCACTCAAAGAAGCCCAGCAATAAAAGCACGCTTTCTCCGGCATAAAAATACCGGGAGCAGTGAGCCACTCTCCGGTATATCAACGAATTAAATGGCCTTAAACTGATTCGTCAGCGGATCATACTGATATCCCATCCCCGCCAGCTTATCGATGACCAGTTCGGAGTCAAACTCATAAGTTACCGTCAAATCGTCAAAGCTATCACACTCCAGACGAAGCTTTTCATTCACAATACCAAGCAAAATAGGACTATCCAGTTTCCCGACATTTGATAAATCCATCGCGATACTCTCCTTCTGCAGATCTGCCACGAAAAAATACCACCTATTCAAGCGTAGCCCCAAATCTGTCATCAGCGCGCAAATATCATGGAAGAATTGTCCGGTTTAGCGTGAATCCGGACGCTGTATCACACAATCAGGCTGGTGAGCCGGACAATTGAGGCTCTGCTGAGATAACTGAATGTGTTGATTTTGTGAATTGTGCTGATACAGCGAGTTAAAGCCGGTCATCGATGAAAGGAGCAAAAGGCATGACAGGGCCAACAACACCCGGCTCACAGTTGAAGACAGAAACAGATGCCAGCACCACAACAACAACCCGGCAATCATCAAACTGAAATAGATTAAAACAGAAGAAGTCATGATCGACAGCTGTTCATCCGAAAGCCCGTAAGTAAACGGAACAATGCAGACTGTGATCATCATTGCCGCCAGAACGCCAACAGCCGGAAGTAATTTATGAAATGCCTGCAAACGGGATTTCGCCATGACCAATAACAAATGGGCACTGATTGCACCGGACAAAATAGTCGAGAAAGCAATCACGACCCCACCAATCCAGTCCGGCATCCCGACTATCGTCATGATCACCAGAACCAGTGCTGCCATATCAGCCAGCCATAACAACATCAATGGCCCTGAGTCACGGGTTTTCCCTGTTTTCACCCGGGTATAAAGCCCGGCGATCAAAGCAGTGACGACCATAGCCAGTAAATGCTGAACCGCCACACTTGCCCACAATAACGCCAGTACCGGAAATAACCGGTGAATCCTTCCTCTTTGACCGGGGCAGATTTCTCCTTTCATCAAAACTAAGGTCAAAATCAACTGGGCCCCTGCAAGCATTGGGATCAGTGCAGAGAAAAAAGCAGATAACATCATAATTTACAGCAATTCAGATTCAGGTTAGGCGCAGATTATATCAAAACCGGTCAGGCGCAAAGAACGAAATCATCACCCTTTGTTTCTGATCTGATTTTCCCGGATATCAATATGGCTGGTTTTCGTTATCGGCCCCCGCTATAATTCCCGCCACAAAATGATGAGGTCAAAAAATGCACAACGCTGTTACACCAATTTTCGGACACAAAAAATACTGGGCGGAATGTTTCGGTACCGCGCCTTTTCTGCCGACCAGTAAAAAAGAAATGGAGAAATTGGGCTGGGACAGCTGTGATGTGATCATCGTAACCGGTGATGCTTATGTCGATCATCCAAGCTTTGGTATGGCGATTATCGGGCGCTTACTTGAATCTCAGGGTTTCCGGGTCGGTATTATTGCCCAGCCGGCGTGGAAAGATAAGCAGGATTTTATGGCCCTTGGCAAACCGAACCTGTTTTTTGGTATCACGGCCGGCAATATGGATTCGATGATTAACCGTTATACTGCTGACCGGAAAATCCGCCATGATGATGCGTACACGCCGGATAATCAGGGAGGTCGCCGGCCAGACCGGGCAACACTGGTTTATTCTCAAAGATGCCGCGAAGCATATAAGGATGTGCCGGTAATTCTGGGGGGGATTGAAGCAAGCCTGAGACGTGTGGCCCATTATGATTACTGGTCTGACAAAATTCGCCGTTCGGTGTTATTCGATGCAAAAGCCGATTTACTTCTGTTTGGTAACGCAGAACGAGCCTTAATTGAGGTCGCTCACCGGCTTGCAGGTGGTGAGGCGGTGGAAACGCTGCAAAACATTCGCGGTACAGCAGTGATTCGACAGGCTGCACCAGAAAATTTCCGGGTGATTGATTCATCGAGAATTGAAAAACCAGGACGTCCGTTTGTGCCGGTCAATCCTTATCAAACCGAAACGGCCTGCGAAACCAATAAGAATAATGAACAATCTCAGCCTATTACGGTCCGTCCTTCCCGTCATGATGCAAAAACGACAGCAGTCCGGTTACCTTCATTTGAAAAACTGCTCAATGACCGGATTTTGTATGCCCATGCAAGCCGTATTCTTCATCTGGAAACCAACCCATATTCCGGAAGAGCATTAATACAAAAACATGGTGATCGCGAATTGTGGGTCAATCAGGCCCCGATTCCGCTCACGACTGAAGAGATGGATTTTGTTTTTGGCTTGCCCTACGCAAGAACACCGCATCCCCGCTACGGCAAATCCAAAATTCCGGCTTATGACATGATTAAAACCTCTGTCAATATTATGCGGGGCTGTTTTGGGGGATGTTCTTTTTGCTCGATTACAGAACATGAAGGCAGAATTATCCAGAATCGCTCTCAGGAATCCATTATTGAAGAGCTGCAAGAGATTCGCGATAAAGTACCGGGCTTTACCGGAACGATATCAGACCTTGGCGGGCCGACGGCCAATATGTACCGCCTTGGCTGTTCAGATCCGAAAGCGGAAGCAAATTGCCGCCGTCCTTCATGTGTTTTTCCGGGAATTTGTCACAAACTGAACACTGACCATAAACATACAATCGATCTTTACCGTGCTGCCCGCGGCGTCGATGGCATTAAGAAAGTGCTGATTGCCTCCGGGGTTCGCTACGATCTGGCAATCGAGTCGCCGGAATATGTCAAAGAGCTGGTCACTCATCATGTGGGCGGATACCTGAAAATTGCACCGGAACACACAGAAAAAGGACCGCTTGATCTGATGATGAAACCGGGCATGGGCACCTATGACAAGTTTAAAGCCATGTTCGAAAAGTTCAGCGCAGAAGCCGGTAAAAAACAGTACCTGATTCCTTATTTTATCTCTGCTCATCCCGGTACAGAAGATGAAGATATGCTCAATCTGGCTTTATGGCTGAAACAGAATAACTTTGAATGCGATCAGGTCCAGAATTTTTATCCTTCGCCGATGTGTAATGCAACGGCGATGTACCACTCTGAAACGAACCCGCTGAAACGGGTCAAATATAAGCAGAGGGATGTTATTCCTGTCGCAAAAGGAGAAAGGCAAAGACGTTTGCATAAAGCCTTACTCCGCTATCACGACCCGAAAAACTGGCCGCTGATCAGGGAAGCTTTAATCAAAATGAATAAAAAGCATCTCATTGGTGACAAGCCCGGATGTCTGATTCCTGCAGAGGACCCGCAAAACAGCCATACCCCCGCACAGCGCAGAAAATCTGGCCGGCATGGTTCAAACCGCTTTGCGACAAAACATACCAAAAATCAGCCGGGTTTGATGCAAAACGGACAACGAAATAACAAAGATAAGCAGCAACCTCAATCATCTCAGTCACGGAACCAGTCAAAGTCTGGCGCCCAACCCACCCATTCGCCAAAGAGAAAGACAAAAAAAGCGCGATAAACCATCGCGCTTCACTTTCATCTGAATCCGGAAAATACGCTTCAGGCGTATTTTTCTTCAAAGGTTTTCATAAAGTTAACCAGCGCCTGAACACCTTCCAGCGGCATTGCGTTATAAATGGAAGCTCTCATTCCACCCACAGCCCGGTGACCTTTCAGTGCGACCAGTCCCTGCGCTGCTGCTTCTTCGAGAAAAGTGCTGTCCAAATCAGGGTTTTCGAGCTGAAAAGGAACATTCATCAGCGAACGGTTATCCGGATGAACTTTATTCTTATAGAAAGAAGACTGATCAATATAATCATACAGCAAAGCGGCTTTTTTCCGGTTCACCTGTTCTATCACTTTCACCCCACCCTGCGCTTTCAGCCACTGGAAAACCAGCCCTGATAAATACCAGGCAAATGTTGGTGGTGTATTAAACATCGAGTCCTTTTCAGCCAGAATCTTATAGTTCAGCACGGAAGGCAGCACATCACTGGCCAAATCAAGTAGATCATCACGAACAATCGCAATACAAATACCTGCCGGACCCACGTTTTTCTGAGCACCGGCATAAATGACACCATATTTGCTGACATCAATCTCACGGGAAAGAATTGTCGATGACATATCGGCGACAATGGGTTTATCTGTTACCGGCAGGTCATTGATTTCAATACCATCAATCGTCTCATTCGGACAGAAATGAACATAAGCAGATTCGGCATTCACCTGCCACTCACTTGCAGGTTTTACCGCAACGAGTCCGTCACATTCTGTTTTTGCTTCATAAATATCAACATCGCAATATCTGCGCGCTTCTTCAATCGCGCTCTCAGCCCAATATCCGGCATCAATATAAGTTGCTTTTTTAGCAGCTCCCAACAGGTTCAGTGGGACCGCTGCAAACTGAGCTCGCGCGCCACCCTGACAGAAAAGGACTTTATAGTTGTCCGGGATATTCAGCAAATCCCGGAGATCCTGCTCGGCCTGATTTGCGACTTCAATAAATTCTTTACTGCGGTGGCTGATTTCCATGACCGATGTTCCAAGGCCATGCCATTCAACAAATTCCGCTTGTGCTTTTTGCATTACAGCTTTTGGTAAAACAGCAGGACCTGCACTGAAATTGAATACAGTGTCAGCATTTGGCTCCATGAATGATTTACTCCTACGATCAAAGAGAAAAAGAAAGGTTCATACGATTAATAACACTTTTTCTCTGACAAAAAAAGTTACCGGGCAAAAAAGTTACTGGGTAAAAATTACCGGGTAAAAAAGATATTGGCCCCAGAGCATGTTGGTCTGGCTATATAAGACATAAGACAGAAAAGAGGCATAAGACAGAAAAGAGGCGCAAAGCACCTCTTTTCCTTTTTGATGACAGATTCAGTTTTACCGGGACAAGTACATCAGCATCATCAGAGAGGAAGCTAACGGCATTTTTTCACCGCTTTCAAAAATGAGATTGCCATCCTTGATGGTTGTATTTGTCACATAGACATCCCCTTTTTGTTGCACCATCTCCATGACAATCAACTCATCAATGCCTCTGCGCAGATCCGGATCTTTATCAATCAGACTCACCGGCACTGTCGCGTGGATTTCACCCTCGAGCTTATGCAGCAGTTGCTGCGGATTCATTGTGACGGACTCAATTCCCTCCGGCAAAGTCAGTTTCATTGATGTTTGTACCTGACCATCATCTAAACCAATATTCAGACGATCCAAAATAACAGAAAAGCCTTGCTTCACCAGTTGATTCAGAGCGTCAATCATTTCAGCCTGACTGATTTGCACGGCTTCGGAAGATTTCGCTTTATCTGCCGCAGATACGATTTTTGTTACACTGGCTTTATCCAGATTAACGATAGAGAAATCCATTTCCAGTCCGGTCAGGTTCCCCATCGGTGATGTGATCGCTGCCGTTTTAACGACCTGATTCATACTCATACGGCTTGCGTCAGCATTCTGAGACAAACCTGATTCGAAATTAAATTGATTCAGCTCGACCTGATTTCCTGACAATACATCTTCAAATGTGACTTTTTCCGTATTAAGGTGTTGTTTACCCAGCCAGAAATACCCTTCTTTCTTTCCTTCTCCATTCCCTGAAACATGCTCAAATGACAGTTTCTCTTCCGAAGCGAAATTCATGACGAAGGACGGAATCTGATACTGATAATTCACCTCGCCCGTGGCTCTGGCATGCCCGTTAAGCACAGCTTCATCGCTTGTCAAAGCCCATGATGTCTCATCATTTTTGCCATGATAATCCATCTTGCCCAGCGTCGTGGTAAAATCAGAATTCCCCACCAGGCTGGTGCTGGTTTTGATAACAAGCGGAAAGTCAGGATAATTTTTCAGTGTTGTTTCCGCATCCACAGAAAAAATGCCATGACGAATGTCACTGCGCCATATCAGGGAAACAGGAAAACCATCGGCCTGCAAATTGCTTTTCAGCTCTGGATCCACCACGGTCATTTCCACTTCAACTTGAGTGGATAAATAACCACGATCATAAGTCAGCGTTTTCCCTTCCACCCACTGATTTGAGAACGCACTCATTTCTCTATCAAATGCATTTTGAGTTATTTGTCCGACAACCAGTGGCCAACAGGCCACAAGACAAACAGCACCACCAACTGCTGCATATTTCTTTATTTGACTCATTATCGTAGTTCTCTGTTATTTTCAATCAATACGGCCAGATTCAATCAGGTTAAACAAATGATTTGTCCAACAGAATTTTTTAAACTGATATATCCACACAGCCTGAAGATGAGGTGTTCAGGTTGTGTGGATATATAGCGACCGTAACCGCTGTCTGTTTTAACATGTAAAGCGGCATTATAAAACCTGGGTCTCATCCTTAATGACGGATCCATGGTAAATTTTAGGTAACATAGTTGTTAAATCGAGAATAATGTGAACGATTATGCCATTCTTTGTTTAGATAATAATCCGGTAAGTGTTGAGCAATATCAGAATGAGCTGATGCCGTTTGCCGGGAGGTTTGACCTGTATTATGTCGACTCTCTGACAGAAGCTCAGCAAACACTCGATTTTATCCATGAACACTCACAAGATGTCGCCTTGGTGATTGCCAGTCATCATCATGCTCTGCAAGGCGCCGATTTCCTCATTCATCTCGATCAGCTCCCCCATACAAAAACAGCCAGAAAAGTTCTGATCAGTGCCGGAAAAGATATTCAGGCAATCTTATCCGCAGTCAACGAAGGCCGGCTTGACCACTGTCTGACAAAACCCCTTCAGGATAAGGTTCTGTATAAAACGGTCCATAAAGAGTTAACACACTATATTCTGGAGAAAGACCCTGAAAATCTGTTGAATTATAGTCATGAGCTCGATTCTAAAAAGCTGATGCGGGCTCACATTGATAATTCAATGCGTCGTTTCAGACAGGGTTTTATTAACGATTATCATCAAATGCCGGATAGTGAACTGGCTGAAAATGTCATTGTTTCACTCTATGCTTTTTTTGAAAAGAAAGATGAAACGAAGGCATGCAGAACTTATTCTGCAAATCATCTGTTAACGAAAGAAGGAGAAGAAAATCAGTACCTTTGGTTCATCACTAACGGCGAAGTTGCATTATTTAAAAAAGATGAACAGGGACAGGACCGGGAGGTTGTACGCCATCAAAAAGGCAACCTTGTGGGTGGTATGTCATTCGTCACTGGTGAACTCTCTTTTTCAACCGCGATTACACTGACAAAAACACATGTCATCAAACTCGACAGAGATGTATTTTCACGGGTGATGCACTCTGACAGCCAGCTACTGCCACTGTTTACGAATTTACTGCTGAGACACTTTAACCGCCGGCTGCAAAGGAGCATTTTAACCAAACTTAAACTGGAAGAAACGCTCGAATCGCTGGAGTCCACACAAAAGCAACTGATTGATCAGGAAAAGCTCGCCGTTCTGGGTCAGTTAGTTGCAGGTGTCGCACATGAACTGAATAATCCTGTCGCCGCTATTCTGCGTGGGGTTGAAACATTATCACAGGAAGTTCAGTGGATTTTTGACACTTATCCGGAAATATTCCCACCAGATGCTAATCAGTTACTGCATCAATCTATGACGATTTCTCCAATGTCAACCTCAGAGGAGAGACAGCGAAGCCGGACACTTGAAAAAACTTTGGGCGATCGTCATCTCGCTAAAAAGCTGGTTAAACTTCGCCTCGATGCCCGGGAAGATATCCTGCATCAGATCAAAACAAATGCATCAGGCGCTCACGACTACATCAGCCAACTGGAACATGTTGCCAGAACCGGCAGTACGCTGCGATCAGTTCAGGTTTGTGCACAAAGAATAGCTGACATGGTGAAGGGGCTTAAAAGTTATGCCAGAGATGATAAGGAACGTATTTGTCAGGTTGATATTCATGAAGGTCTCGAGGATACACTGGTCATTTTTGAAAACAAACTCAAACGACACCATGTGATCAAAGAATATGACACACTGCCGCTGATTACCGGCCAACCGACGGCCTTACAGCAGGTGTGGGTCAATCTTATTTCAAATGCTATTGACGCATTACCGGAAAAAAACGGACAACTTGAAATTATCACGGCCACTTTGAAACATCATGGACAGCCATATATCAGGGTTACCGTGCAGGATAACGGCATCGGTATTGCCGAAGAAATGAAAGCACATATTTTCGAACTAAACTTTACGACAAAGAAAGAAGGTAATTTCGGATTAGGTATCGGGCTCTCTGTTTGTCAGCAAATTATTCAGCAACATCACGGCTGGATTGATCTCGATTCAACAGTTGGGAAAGGTACATCAATCCATGTGTATTTATCCGCACAATAACAATCAATCCATTAATCAGATACGGCAAATCAGCCAGGAGAGCTTATGAATCAACGTTACTTAATTCTCTGCGTTGACGATGAGAGAGAAATTCTCGACAGTGTCTCACAAGATTTAGATATTTTCGAAGAGCATTTCACGCTCGAAGCAGCAGAATCAGTGTCTGAAGCAAAAGAAGTCATTGCTGAATACGCACAACAGGGGATCAAACTGGCGCTTATTTTATGTGACCATATTATGCCGGAACAAACGGGTATTGAGTTTCTAATTGAATTAAATCAGGAAGCATCAACCTTAAATAGCAGAAAAGTCCTCTTAACCGGCCAGGCTGGCCTGGATGATACTGTTGAAGCGATTAACCATGCCTGCCTTGATTTTTATATCAGTAAACCCTGGCAAGGTGATCAGTTACGTGACATTGTCAAAAATCAACTCACACAATATATGATAAAAAACGAATCCGATCTGACCGGATGGATGCCGGTTCTGAATACCGGAGAAATTCTTGCGGCCATGTCAAAACACCGTCATGATTTTGGCGAATAACCCACCAACCCATTTGGTGATGCAGTCGATCTGGTTAGTAAGTGGTGAAATTACATACAGTTTAACATTTTTCTTTCTCTAAAATGGCATTATATTTGCTTTATTCCCGTATACTCGACAAAAGCATGACGCTTTCCGGGTGGATGCCTGCGAGCACATTTAAAATGTTTTTGATCATGGAATGAACGGTGGGATAACACACTACCCTTTAGTCAGAATTTGAAATCACAAGGTTTAACTATGCGTAAAATTATTGGTGTAACAGCGTTGTTACTTGCATCTGGTTACTCTCAGGCTGCAGCTCCGGATCCAAACGATCCCTCAGTGATGAGTAACTTTAGTTACGACTATTATGAAGCCCGTATTGGCTTAAGCCCGACAACGTATGGTGCAAAACTCAGCATGTCTATTCACCCGAACGCTCATATGATTGGTCGTGTCGATTCAAAGCTCAGTGGTGACTACGATCTGTCAGCAGGTCTGGGCTTTCATGCACCTGCGAATAACTGGGCAGATTTCACCGGAGAAATGCTGTTTCGTATGATTGAACCTGAACACTCTAACGACACTGATACAGGCATGGAATTAACTTTAGGCGTGCGTCAGTGGTTAGGGCCGCAACTTGAGGTGGGCGGAAAAGCCGGCTATCTGACATTAGATAATAATAATGACTGGATTGGCTCTGTTTATGCCAGATTTCATTCAACAGAACTATTTTCTGTCGGTGCTGAAGCACGCTTAAATGATAATTATGATGATCAGGTCATGCTGACAGCGCGTTTCAAATATTAAGCTTTAAATAACTTCCCTTTGTTAATGTGAAATAGCCAGGTCAGCTGATCTGGCTATTTCATTTCTTGTGGTAAAGTGAGATGTATTTTCAGGTGAGTTTTTCTCTCTGATAATTCTCTGTTGCCTGCCTGACTGCTTCATACGCCAAAATGAGTTGTTGCTGTCTTGGCTCTCGTATTAATTCCCAGTAGATCCCTTCAATTGCACCGGCAAACTTCCAAAGTAATTTAACATCAACAGTATGACCATAAGTTTGTCTCACTTTGGAATAACACTGAACTGCACCGAGTTTATAAAAGGTCATCACATCCGGCACGCCTGATTTTTTTAACATCCGCTCAATGGTTAAATGAAGATTGGGTAAATCTCTGAGACGTTTATTTTCCGGCAGTGTTTTCTGATGCTTTTGCGTCAGGGCATACTGTTTGGACTTTTGTAAAATGTCCTCAAACGCCGGAGAACCGGACAGAAATAAATCTGTAATATTATAATAATTAACCCGGACCGAACTTTGCTTTTTCACCAGAACATATTTCCCTGTATACCCCATATTATGGAGTAAATTATCAAGTTCGCCTCCCCCTCTGATATAAATATAATCAGAATTAACCAGCGCAAACATGGCCCCCTGGCAGAATACTCCGATATCACCAAAGATCGATTTAGTGTCAAATTTTTCTCTATTTAACAGGTAATCAAAAAATTTTGTTGCTATCATATAGCTAGCCTCATGTTATGATTCTCCTTTGGAATTCAGGCTGACGTTGTAAATTGATTCGATTCTTATTCCTGATATGAAAAAATAAGCTGAACAACGACTTGTTTGTCTTTGAGCCGGAATATAACTAAACGATTTGAAACATGTCTGTATACGATATGAGACACTATCCATCAAACAGCATATCGATTATTTTGAATGGCATTTCTGCGTGTGTCTTCTCAGTTTAAGCCTGGTGCCAATTAATTGGCATAGATGCTGACTTTATTTGCGACCATACTTGCAACTAATAGATGAACTAAAAATTGCTATAACCAACACTAAATATGACGACTATGAACCATGTATCCTTTTTTTGGTTGCCGACTGACCAACAAGAATTATTTCAAGCCGTTGAGACAGAATTTGCTCAAATGGTTGAGTCTTCGATTCAAAGCGGCAAGTTTGAACTGCCTCCCATACCACATGTTGTTCTGGATATTCAGAAACTTTGTCTGCAGGAATCCACGACCATCGCTGACGTTGCTGATAGTTTAATTAATGATCCAAGCCTGACTGCAGTTGTTCTGCGTGTAGCAAACTCGGTCATTTTTAATTCCAGAGGGATTACATATAGTGATATCAATACAGCTGTATCCAGACTGGGAATTTACAGAGTCAGAGATATTGTGACAGCACAAGCCATCAAACAACTTAAGTACTCCGTTCATCTCAGAGATGAATGCGTGCAGATTCTTCGTCAAAGTGCAACAAACTCACGTAAGTTATGCGCGGCAATGGTTCTGGTGATTAAGTCATTTCAGGAAATTGACCCGGAAACATATGCTTATCTGGAACACGATAAAGCCCTGCTGGTCGGTTTGCTGGCAGATATAGGCTTATTCTGCCTGCTGAATGAATACCATAATTACCTGGAACAGGGAAATTATCTGGAACATAACCTGGCAATGCGTATTTTCGAATCCCGCTGTGATCGAACCAGTTACTACGTACTGAAGACCTGGGGATTCGACAATGATTACCTTTCAGTCGCAACCAGCAAAGAAGTCTCTGAAAAAGAGCATGATGTTTCTTATCTGGACATTGCCAAAATTGCTTATCACTTGCTGTTATTCAGAGATCAGGATTCGGATATTGATGAACATGAAGTTGAAATAAATACAACCGGGGCAGAAGTGCTCTATCAACTCAGTAATTTGTCTGATTCTGAGTTTAATACGCAAATCAGCTCTATTATTCACTCTTCAGGATTTTAATTCCGGCGGGATTCATCTGTTTAGTTTTACGTTGACGATGAGCCATGATGATCAAAAGCAGCATACCTGACGTAAAGCTATGGAATTAACGCGAGACATTCATTCCATTTTCGTTTAGATTGTCCCGCCAATGTACATAATAGCTATGAACTGAACAATGACATGAATTCTTCTGGCAATACAAAAACAGCAGATGCGAATCTTGATACCCTGCTCCGGATTTTTACTGTACCGGAAGACCGGAATTCTACATTAACAAAAATAGAAGAAGGACTTTCAAAAAATCTGAATGAATTCTTAAGAAATCATATCGTCACTGAAGAGCGCCCACTAAAAGAAATTGAGCAGGATTTTCTTTCTTCGCATATTCCTGAGCAGCCTGAGTTTATATCAGATCATACTCAACATTTACTGGATAAAGTCGTTTCTCAATCAGTTCACACCTCATCACCCGGATTTATCGGTCATATGACTTCGGCACTTCCTTACTTCTTAATGCCACTGTCAAAACTGATGACCGCTTTAAATCAAAATCTGGTAAAGATCGAAACTTCAAAAGTCTTTACGCCACTGGAGAGACAGGTTCTTGGCATGCTACATCGCCTGATTTATCAGGAAGATGACAATTTTTACCTGCAAAGAATGCATAGTGCTCATCACTCTCTTGGTGCATTTTGTTCCGGCGGGACCATTGCCAACCTCACCGCTTTGTGGGTTGCCAGAAATAATGTCCTGAAAGCAGAAGGACAATTTAAAGGGGTTGAGCAGGAAGGATTACTCCGGGCAATGAAACATTATGGCTATGATGGCCTGGCAATTCTGGTTTCTGAGCGTGGGCATTACTCTCTGAAAAAAGCAGCGGATCTGTTAGGCATTGGTCAGGAAGGATTAATTTCTGTCCCGACTGACCACAATAACAAAATCAGACCTGATGAATTAAAAGCCACGCTTACCCGGTTAAAACAGAACAACATCAAACCATTTGCTATTATTGGCGTTGCCGGTACGACTGAAACCGGCAGCGTTGATCCACTCGATGAAATTGCTGAGATTTGTCGTCAGGAAGGCTGTCATTTCCATGTCGATGCAGCCTGGGGTGGTGCTGCCCTGATGTCGAAGCAACATCAGTATTTACTCAAGGGCATTGAAAAAGCCGACTCTGTGACCATTGATGCGCATAAACAGCTCTATCTTCCTATGGGCGCAGGTATGGTGTTATTTAAAGATGCTGATGCAACACATGTCATTGAACATCATGCACAATATATCCTGAGAGAAGGCTCAAAAGATCTCGGTTGCCGGACACTGGAAGGTTCAAGGTCCGGTATGGCATTTTTACTTTATGCCTGTATGCACATTATCAGTCGTGCCGGATATGAATTACTCATTGATGAAAGTATTGCCAAGGCGAAGTATTTTGCTGAACTGATTCGTTCTCAACAGGACTTTGAACTCATCACCCAGCCAGAACTATGTATTCTGACCTATCGTTATCTCCCCGAATCTGTCAAAGATAGTATAAAACAATGTCCGCAAGAAAAGCGACATGCAATGAATGAGATATTAAATGAACTGACAAAGTATATCCAAAAAAAGCAGCGTGAATCCGGAAAAACATTTGTCTCGAGAACACAGCTAAACCCTGTTGAACTCAATGGTATGGATACAATTGTTTTTCGGGTCGTGCTCGCAAATCCACTCACTTCCAAAGAAATTTTGCATGAGGTGCTCGATGAGCAGCGAACAATCGCATCTCAGGCAATTTCTCTGATCAATAAATTAAAAGCGCTGGGCAGCTGAAAGACAAACTGAAAATTTATTTCTGAATCATTGTAACTAAAAAATGATTTTCATAAAAAAAACGCATTTCGTATAAAAATTACACAAAAAATGAAATCAAAATGAAATTTAGTTTGAGGTTTGTCATATTCTCATCATTTGGTGATCTGAAAAGCTACGGAGTTGATAGTGCTTCCGTTTATACTCTTGTTTTTAAGCACTTCGTTACAATTTTTTGTTTTTGGCTCACAAGGTCTTTACTCGGGACATTCTGCTGTCTCAGACCTGATGTGTGATTGATTCTCTTTTCCGTGTAAACATTATGAATACATTAGAAAAAATACAAAAAAATCTGGAAAATTTCAGCAAATCTGAGCGTAAAGTGGCTGAAGTCATCATGGCTTCGCCACAAACTGCGATTCATTCCAGCATCGCCACCCTGGCGAGGATGGCTGATGTCAGTGAGCCCACAGTAAACCGTTTCTGCCGCCGTCTGGATACAAAAGGCTTCCCGGACTTTAAACTTCACCTGGCACAAAGCCTTGCGAATGGCACGCCTTATGTCAACAGGAATGTGGAAGAAGATGATGGGCCAGATGCTTACACACATAAAATTTTCGAGTCAACCATGGCTTGTCTTGATATTGCCAAAAACAGCATCGAGCCTGCGCAAATTAATCGCGCCGTCGATTTACTGACACAAGCAAAACGTATCTCGTTTTTTGGTTTGGGTGCATCATCTGCGGTTGCCCGTGATGCGCAAAATAAATTTATCCGGTTTAATATTCCGATTACTTGTTTTGAGGATGTGGTCATGCAGCGTATGAGCTGTATTAACTGCACCGATAATGACGTAGTCGTCCTGATTTCACATACCGGAAGAACAAAAAGTTTGATTGAAATTGCTGAATTAGCGCAGCAATATGGTGCGACGGTAATCGCTATTACCGCGAAAGATTCACCACTAGATCAAGCTTGTTCATTGTCGATTTGTCTGGATGTTCCTGAAGATACAGACGTTTACATGCCTATGGCCAGCAGGGTTGTACAGATGACAGTCATCGATGTGCTGGCAACAGGCTTTACACTTCGTCGCGGCTCAGGTTTCAGAGACAACCTGAAACGAGTTAAAGATGCTTTAAAAAGTTCACGATACGATAAATTTCCCCAGTTCTGATCCTATTATTAATATGTTCTCATCATCCGGTGATACCAGTTTTGACCATGCTGGTATCTTCGTTTTGCGTC
The DNA here is from genome assembly GCF_024346755.1 of Vibrio aerogenes. NCBI lineage: Bacteria > Pseudomonadati > Pseudomonadota > Gammaproteobacteria > Vibrionales > Vibrionaceae > Vibrio > Vibrio aerogenes. The sequence continues at coordinate 2,091,771 of NZ_AP024861.1, forward strand.
AGCGCTATTCATTCTATCCACGTATTGAGATAGCTTAGGTATAGATTTTAACTATCAAAACAAAAGGTACATGCTGCTTTATTTCAACATACAGTTCAGGCATAGTTACCCCAACAAGAAATCAAGGAGAAAGTTATGTTTGTAGTCATTTTTGGCCGTCCGGGTTGCCCATTCTGTGTCAGAGCAAAAGAACACGCTGAAACATTAAAAGAAAAGCGTGACGATTTTAATTTCCGCTATGTTGATATTCAGGCAGAAGGCATCAGCAAAGCTGATTTGGAAAAAACTGTCGGTAAACCCGTTGAAACAGTGCCACAGATCTTCATTGATCAGGAGCATGTCGGCGGCTGTACAGAATTTGAAGCCTATGCAAAAGAAAATCTGGGGCTGTTTGACTAATTCTTGATGTTCAAATACCTTGATACTGAATTCAAAGGCCCGTCAATACTTTTACTGACGGGCCTTTTCTGTTTTTGAATCTAAAACGATAAGTGTGAACAAAAAAGTATCAACTTTATTTTTCCAAATGCGGACATTTCACTAAATCTGGACTTGAGATCAAGCTGAATAAAATCGTACTAAAATTTCACTTATATTTTCCCGTAATTCATATACAATTTCCTTCGTCTTTTGTCCTTTAACCCACATACGCTGAGTCTGGCTGTGAATATAGATGTTGTACTATTGTTAAAACAAAACCCTATCCTGCTTATTTTTGTCGTCTTAGCCATTGGACTGGCAATTGGTAAAATCCGTATTGGTAGCTTTCAGCTTGGAAATTCTATTGGTGTACTCATTACCTCATTAATTATGGGACATTTAGGTTTTTCATTTAACTCAGAAGCACTGACGATTGGTTTTATGCTCTTCATCTACTGTGTTGGCATAGAAGCCGGGCCAAACTTCTTCGGTATTTTTTTCCGGGATGGTAAACACTATCTGATACTGAGTCTTGTTGTTCTTATTGTTGCGAACATGATTACTTATTTCGGCAGCCAGTTTCTTGCATTAGATTACGGACTGTCTGCCGGTATGATGGCAGGCGCGCTCACCTCCACTCCGGTTTTGGTTGGTGCGCAAGATGCTCTCAATTCCGGTCTGGCCGAAATTCCGGCTGATATGAATATTTCTCAGATACTGGAAAATGTTTCAGTCGGATACGCCATGGCCTATCTGATTGGATTAATCAGTATGATTATGTTCGCAAAGTTGCTGCCAAGAATTCAGAAACAAAATCTGTCAGACTCGGCTCAACAGATCGCCAGAGAGCGAGGTCTGGAACATAATGGACAACGTAAGGTTTATCTGCCAATTATCCGCGCATATCGGGTGGGTAAAGAGTTAATCAACTGGATTGACGGAAGAAACTTACGCGAACTGGGTGTATACCGCCAGACAGGCTGTTACATCGAAAGGATCCGCCGAAACGGCATCATAGCCCATCCGGATGGTGATGCAATTTTACAGGAAGGTGATGAAATCGCGTTGGTTGGTTTTCCCGACAGCCATGCGAGACTGGACCCGAGTTTTCGGAATGAACGGGAAGTATTTGACAGAAATCTGCTTGATTTGAGAATTACGGAAGAAGAAATTGTCGTTAAAAGTGATGGCATTGCAGGAAAACGCTTATCTGAGCTCAACCTGTCAGAGTTTGGGTGCTTTCTGAACCGGGTGGTACGGGCACAAATTGAGATGCCAATGGATTCAGATATTTTTCTGGCAAAAGGTGATGTCCTCCAGGTCAGTGGTGAAAGAAGCCGGGTTCAGGGGCTGGCTGATAAAATTGGTTTTATTTCAATCCATAGTCAAATCGCAGACTTATTTGCATTTTGTTGCTTCTTTATATTCGGCATCATGCTGGGCCTGATCACAATGAAGTTCGGCCAGGTATCTTTCGGGCTGGGTAATGCTGTGGGCTTATTACTATCTGGTATTATGCTCGGATTTCTCAGAGCGAATCATCCGACCTTCGGTTATGTCCCTCAGGGAGCACTGAATATGGTAAAAGATCTCGGACTGATGTTTTTCATGGTTGGCATTGGTCTCAGTGCCGGTGGCAATATGTTTGAGCACCTTTCTGAAATCGGAGTAAAACTCCTTGGTCTTGCATTTCTGGTGAGTGTCGTCCCTGTCGTCTTTGCCTACCTGGTTGGTGCCTATTTGCTGAAAATGAACCGGGCGATGTTGTTTGGTGCCATTATCGGAGCCCGAACCTGTGCGCCTGCAATGGATATTGTAAATGATTATGCAAAATCGACTATTCCAGCTCTTGGATACGCCGGTACATATACGATTGCGAATATATTGATGACAATTGCGGGTACAATTCTGATTTTGCTGACTTAATGCGTCATGAGTTTATCCCATAATGATAAAAAGCCGGTTAGTAAACCGGCTTTTTAATAAACAATTCCGTTTATCGGATCAGATATCAATCACATCAAATTCTGCAACAGGGTTTACGTCTGCTTCATAATCGACGGAATCGATACCGAAGCCAAACAGCTTCAGAAATTCCTGCTTATAATCCTCATAATCAGTCAGCGCTTTCAGATTCTCAGATGTAATCTGTGGCCATAAATTCTGACAATGCTGCTGGATATCATCTCTGAGTTCCCAGTCATCCAAGCGCAGGCGATTCTTATCATCGACTTCAGGCGCACTTCCGTCAGCTTTATATAAGCGCTGGCTGAACATGCGATAAATCTGTTCCATACACCCTTCATGGACACCTTCTTCACGCATTTTCTTAAATACCATCGCAATATACAAAGGCATCACAGGAATCGCTGAACTTGCCTGAGTGACAACTGACTTCAGTACAGCAACATTAGCGGTTCCGTTTTTCGCACTCAGTTTGCTGTTTAAAGCTGTCGCTGCACGATCCAAATCCATCTTGGCCCGGCCTAAAGCACCGTCCCAGTATATTGGCCAGGTAAGTTCAGTGCCGATATAACTATAAGCAACGGTCTTACAACCATCGGCCAACACACCCGCATCATCAAGCGCATTAATCCAAAGCTCCCAGTCCTGTCCGCCCATAACACAAACTGTATCTTCGATTTCCTGTTCAGTTGCAGGCTCAACACTTGCTTCGATAATGACATCTCTGTTTGTATCAACAGCGGTTGAAGTATAAGTATTTCCAATCGGCTTTAATGAAGAACGGATCACTTCACCCGTATCTGGTAACTTACGCACAGGGGAAGCCAGTGAATAAACAACCATATCAATCTGGCCAAGATCCTGCTGAATTAGTTCGATTGTTTTCTGTTTCGCCTCATGAGAAAAAGCATCCCCATTTAAGCTTTTTGCATATAACCCAGCTTCATGTGCATACTTTTCAAATGCTGCTGAATTATAAAAACCTGCTGTACCTGGCTTTTTCTCTGTACCTGGCTTCTCAAAAAACACACCGATAGTTGCAGCCTCACCGCCAAAAGCAGCTGCAATCCGGGATGAAAGCCCATAGCCGCTGGATGCGCCAATCACCAGAACACGCTTGGGAGCGTTAACAATTTTTCCCTGAGATTTAGTATATTCAATCTGCTCTTTCACATTAGCCGCACATCCTGAAGGATGTGTCGTTGTGCAAATAAATCCACGAATTTTAGGTTTGATGATCATATTCAGCTTCCTTAAAAAAACTTCTTAAGGATAAAAGGTTCATCAAAAAAACTCATCCTATTTTTTCAAAAAAAGCTTCAAAAAAAGTTTCGAATGAACATTGGTTGGCTCTCCTCTGAAAAAACAGGTTGTCCGCCTTTCACTTCGGCAGAAAAATGAAAAAAAGTTGAACTCTGCCACGAAATGACAGTCATAATTTTAACGTTAACAATAAGAATTGTGTTGAGACTTCAACTGATACTCATTGTTTACGCTGCTTTTTCTTGTTAACTCCTATTATAATGCCCGGTGTATGAACGTTTTCACCGGGTTTTCTTTTTTATACCCGCCAACCATCTGAAATCAGCCAATGTAAAGTTAACCAGTAAATGACAGATAAAGCACTTATCCAATCTATATGTGACAGTCCGGTCACCCGCCATCAGTTTGGCCGGTTTCAATTTTTTCTCAAGCGGGACGAATTACTTCATCCTGAATTCTCCGGCAATAAAGCCCGTAAATTCATGTCTCTTTTAACAGGCAACTATCGACATATCAAAACAATAACCAGCTATGGTTCACCGCAGGCGAATTCCCTTTATTCTCTGGCTGCGCTGGCCCAAATCAAAGGCTGGAGACTTGAATATTATGTTGATCATATCCCTGAATTCATGCAACAGAATCCAACCGGAAACTACAGAGCAGCGCTTGGTCTCGGTGCAAAAATTATTGCCACAAATAATGAAGCACATGGTTTTTTACGACCGGAAGATTATATCCACCGCTATCTCCCGCCAAGAGATGACACTCTGATCATTCCCGAAGGTGGGCGGTGTGAGCTTGCCAGAGATGGCGTGTCAGCGCTGGCGTATGAACTACTGGCATGGATTAAAGAAAATCAGATACGTTCTCCGGTTATCGCCTTACCTTCCGGAACGGGGACGACAGCACTGTATCTTCATCAGATAATGAAGATGTATCATATACCGGTTATCACCTGTGCCTGTGTGGGGGGAAAGGATTATTTAATTCAGCAGTTTTTATCTTTGCAGGCTGACAGCTATCCGACCATGCTCGAATTACCCAAAAAACATCATTTTGGTAAACTTTACCAGGAAAACTATCACATTTGGATGCAACTATATCATCAGACGAATGTGGAATTTGATCTACTCTATGATCCGCTGATGTGGCGCTGCCTGCGACAAAATGAGGCTGAATATTCAAAAATGAACTTAATCTATATTCATCAGGGCGGCATCAAAGGCAATGAGAGTATGCTCCCCCGATATCAGCGAAAGTATCCGGATATTGACAAACTGGCTTTTAACCAATCGCCAGCCTTGTCTCCGGATACCTGAGTTTATGGCTTCTGGGGCTTGCCAGAAAATACGCCAGTGTCAATGGGCCAAGTCTCCCCATAAACATAAGCAACATAATAATGATCTCCCCGGTCTCACTTAAACCAGAAGTCAGTCCCCGGGACAAACCGACCGTCCCCAATGCAGAAACAGCTTCAAAAATAATATCAATCATTGGCGCATGCTCACTCAGCAACAAACAAAAAATTGCAACCCAGGTGACAACAATAGAAACAAACGTCAAAGCAAGAGCCTTACTCACTGTTTCTCTGGATATTTCCCGCTTAAATACATAAACCGCGGCATCTCTTCTTAAATATCCGTAGGTGGCCAAAATAAGGACAATAAAGGTCACAACCTTGATGCCGCTGGCAGTGCTCATTGAGCCGCCGCCAATAAACATGAGAACCAGCATGAGCGATGTTGTTGCATCTTCAAGCTTATCGATCGGTAATGTGTTGAATCCTGCTGTTCGGGGAGCAACAGCCTGAAACCACGATGCCAGCCAACGGCCAGACTCATTCATTGGTCCGAGAGTATCCGGATTGTTGGACTCAATCAGGTAAATCGCAACAACAGCAACTGCATTAATGATGACCGTTCCCGAAATCATCATTTTGCTGTAAGGTGTTAAACGAGACCAGCGCTTACTACGCAGCAAGTCAATCCACACGGAAAAACCCAGTCCGCCAATAATAAATAGTCCGGATATAGTAAAATTAATCACCGGGTCATTCACATATGGGATTAAATTATCACTATTGAGTGCAAAACCCGCATTATTGAAAGCACTGACTGTATAAAAAAAGCTATGAAACAAGCTGACTTTCCAGCCCAGTTCATCCCACCAATAAATAAACAGGATTGCTATCCCAACAGCTTCAACGCAGAGTGAAAAAATTAATACAGATTTCACCGTGGAAATCAGTGTGGACGCATCAGTCTGATTAAATGCCTCTTTTGCAACAGTGCGCTGCAGAAAATTAATTTTTCCTCCCAGTGCAATTAAAGTCACGATTGCAAATGTCATTAAGCCTAATCCACCGAGCTGAATCAATAATGCAATCACAATTTGGCCAAATACAGTAAACTCTGAGCCCGTGTCTACAACGGACAGTCCCGTAACTGTCACTGCTGATGTCGCAGTAAATAAACTCTGAGACCATTGAATTGGTACAACGGTTGCCAAAGGTAATTTAAGCAGACAGGTGCCCACCAAAATTAATAAAAGAAAACTGCCACATAAGATCAGAGGAGGTGCAGCAAGTATTTTTCTGGCTGGTTTTCCACGGTCTTTACGTTCAACAACCGGTGTCATAGAAGGATGCCACAATTTCATATTCAGCCTTACCCCAGCTTGGGTGCCAGTGACTTCAGGGCATCACGTGTTCCACAGAGTAAAAGAGTATCCTGCGCCATGAAGGTAAAATCAGGAGAAACATGTGTAAAGACCTGTTGCTCTCTTTTAACCATAACCAGGTGAACAGTGTCTTTTTCTGAATCCATCAGGATCTGACTTACCGGACACTCATGCAGAGTATCGGCAACCTGGATCTCTACAATATACAGACCATGACCAATAGAAAGATAATCTTCAACCATCGGATAATTGAGTGCCTGCGCAACCCGTATTCCCATTTCTTCTTCTGGGTGAATAATTCTCGAGACACCTAATTTTGATACAATCGTATGATGTGCTTTTGTGCTGGCCTTGACCCAGATGTCACTGACACCCAAATTTTTCAGTGCCAGAATACACAGCAGGCTTGACTCCATATCCTCACCAATCGCGACAACAACAGCATCGCTCGCTTCAAGATCCAGCTCTCTTAAAGCATGTTCATCAGTCGCATCACAAATAATAGTCTGGGTTAAATCGTCAACATATTTCTCTGCTATCCGGGAATCCTTATCAACACCGGTAACAGAATGTCCCAGATACATTAGCTCAAGACTTGCCGCAACCCCAAAACGCCCCAGCCCAATGACTGTAAAATGTGCCATCTAATTCCACCTTGTTAAACCTGATAACGAACGTCCAGTCAGACAGCTGACTGGAAAAAACATTCAATACCGATACATTGAACATTCTCTGTTATCCGATCAGATATGATTTTTGACAACAATATAGCGCTGTTCTCTGTAAACAGGAATGATTGAGTATAAATGACCAGAAGTGAGATGAAGAAAAATAAATTAAACTAGAGCGTGTTTATGAAGGTGAAGACGAGAGAAATATCAGGAGAACATGGTCTGACATGCCCTCCCCTGATACAAATTAATTTGAAGCTTCCTGAGTTTGTTCTGTTTGTTTTTTCATACGTTCGTTCATAAAAAATTGCAGAAATAAACTGATATCGAAATCCATAATGAGTTTCCTCTGTAGCGATTAATGGCTGTGTATACATTTCTCAATAATATACGGCACTTGGATTTATCAATGACTTCATCAACATACAATATGGTTGTTAAATAACAATACTCACATTAAATGTATGATTTAAATCATCCTATGCGCTAATAATAAGGTGACTCAAATCACATTTCAAGTTTTTTATGAAAAAATTAAACTTATTTTTTGTAATTTAATTACACAATTATAATTAACTTCTAAGGTGTGTTTATCTTTCAGCACCGCTCCTGCCGGAAACTATAAAAGATAAACACACCCTTGCATCCTGTATGCGCAAGTCAGCTTTATTTGCCTGCCAATTTATAGTATTTACTGTAAGCAGTTGTTTCTTTTAAAAACAATTGCTAAATTAGATCTCTCTTATATAAAAAGGCATGTGTATCTATGTGGGACGAAATCTATAACACAGCAGCGTACGTGTATGGGACAGAACCAAATCAATTCCTTCAGGAAGCAGTTTTACACATCCCGAAAGGAAATATTCTCTGCCTGGGAGATGGAGAAGGAAGAAATTCAATTTATCTGGCTAAGCTTGGTTACAACGTCACAGCAATCGACTTATCTTTAGTTGCTATCAATAAAGCCCGAAAGCTGGCTGATGAACATCAGGTCCAAATCAATCATATCCATGAGAACCTTGAGCACTTTAAGTTTGGGGCCCACCAATGGGATGGTATTGTCTCCATCTTCTGCCATTTACCTTCGATATTACGAAGTCAAGTCCATCAATCAGTATGCCAAAGTCTGAGACCCAAAGGTGTATTCGTGATTGAAGGCTATACAGTTCAACAGCTTCAATACAAAACTGGTGGGCCGTCTTCAGCAGATATGATGATTTCAAGCCAGATTCTGTCAACGGAATTGAGCCAGCTGGAACCATTAATACTCACCGAGACAGAAAGATTTATCCATGAAGGACAAAAGCATCATGGGCTAAGTCATGTCGTACAAGGAATTTTTACTAAAAGTGAATAAAAGCCCGAATCGCCCGGGAGACCTCTCATTCACTGTCAATAAAACTGCGAACAAATGGAATCCCACATAAATTATACTACTATTGTAGTCAGTGGTATTTCGATTCTGTGAAATACCCTTTCCTACTATTCTAATAAAAATCCAGACTTATTGACGTCATGTTTGCTTTTTCTGATGAAACCAGGAGACAGATATGAATCAAATCTCTATAAAATCAAGATTATATATTTTGGTATTGGTCCCACTCATCCTTTTGACGCTGGGAATGGCCTATCTGACAAACGTCAAGATGGCTGAATTAAGTCAGATGCAAATTCAGGATGTCCGAAAACAACTGGTTGCTTTAAAAGAAGATACTCTCAAAACTTATATAGAGATCATTGACTCTGCATTAATCCCCCTGAAAAAACAGAATGCATCCCGGGAGGAAGCCATAAAAAAATTATCCGGTATCAAATATGGCCAAAACGGATACATATTTGGTTATGACTCCAGAGGCAACCGGATATTTCAGGGTGACACAAATAAAGATATTGGCAAAAATTTCTGGGATGCGAGAGATACAAGAAACAATCTCTTTATTCAGGATATTATAAGAAATGGAAAAAATGGCGGTGGGTTCTCTCATTACTTTTTCCCGAAACCTGGCGGGAGCGTTGCAAAAGAAAAATGGAGTTACTCAATATATCAATCACAATGGGATATTATTATTGGAACTGGTTTTTATATTGATGACATCGATGACACAGTCGTGATGATGCAGCAGCTGTCTGATAAAAAATCTGCCGAAAGCTTTGTTTCAATCCTTCTGTTATGCGGTGGAATTTCCGCGATCGTGGGCATATTTGGCTTTTTTATTGTTCGCAGTGTCTTATCACCACTCAAACAATTTGACCACTCAATCGCAGAGTTTGCCAGTGGTCATGCAGATCTAACAGCCCGGATGCAAGCTTTTACGCTACCGGAATTCAATTCTCTCAGTACTAATTTCAACCAATTTGTTTCGACTCTTCAATCGATCATAAAAAGTGTTACAGAATCCAGTCTCACAATTTCCGGTGAAACAAAAACAATGACCGAACAAGCCAATGAATCCGATCTGCTTGCACTCAGACAAAGAGAAGAGACAGAGCAGGTCGCCACAGCAATGACGGAAATGACAACGACTGCGAATGAAATATCACAGAATGCACACCAGGCGGCACAGTCAGCCCAGACAGTTGATAACAGAGCAAGAGACGCAATGCAGACGGTTTCTGATGCTGTAGACTCTGTCGGGAATCTTGCAGGCCAAATTGATCAGGCAAATTCTATTGTTTGCCGGCTTGCCGGGAATGTAAATGATATATCAGCTTCTCTGGATGTCATTCAGGATATTGCTGAACAAACGAACTTGCTTGCCTTAAATGCGGCGATTGAAGCGGCAAGGGCTGGTGAACAAGGACGGGGATTTGCTGTTGTGGCAGACGAAGTCAGAAAACTCGCAAGCCGGACTCAAACAAGTACCAGAGAAATTACCGATATACTGGAGCAATTAAAAGTTGCCACTAATGACGCTGTATCAGCTATGGATGAAAGTAAAGATCAGAGTGAACAAACGGTCACTCAGGCTAATTCAGCTGGTCAGGCGTTACAGGATATCATTCATGCCATTGAAATCATCATGGATATGAATTCATTAATCGCCACAGCCACCAATGAACAAAATCATGTTGGCCAGGATATTTCACAGCGTATTGTGATCATCTCAGATCAGAGTTATCAGTCGGCCTCACTAACAGAAAATACCCGTCGTATCAGTGATAAATTAAGCCACCAGGCAGAGGAACTGAAACAATTGATCAATAAATTTACTGTATAAGATGAAACAGAGGGGAACAACACAACGAAAAGACACAAAAAAACCTGCTAAAAGCAGGCTTAAATGGTGCGTCTGAGTGGACTCGAACCACCGACCCCCGCCATGTCAAGGCGATACTCTAACCAACTGAGCTACAGACGCATAATTTGTTGTTCTGATGAATGGTGCGTCCGAGTGGACTCGAACCACCGACCCCCGCCATGTCAAGGCGATACTCTAACCAACTGAGCTACGGACGCAACACTTGAGAACGGGATGGATATTAGCGACAGTCGTATCAGAGTGCAAGCAAAATTTATCTGCAAAATGACTGATTGGTTTCAACTTCACCAATGTGATCTTTTTTTACTCAGAAGCACACTACATATTTGGCAGAGGTCATTTTTTTTTGCATCAATAAATCCGACGCACTTCTAATTTTGTGATATGCTCCCATAAATTCGGTTGAACTATTACAATGATTGCGTAACATACGCGAATCAACTGAAACTTGGATATAAAAGCGCATTACAAAATGGATGACAGGTTACATACACAATCTCATACGTTCAGAACTTCTGTGCTTTCAGGGATCAGCTTATTTCTTACTATTCTTGCCTTGTTTCTGGCAATATTTCACTTTGTCTACCAGAACGAATACTGGCTTGCTCTGGGAGAATGTATTCTTTCCATCTACTCCGGTTTTATCTATACCAAAATCAAGCAAGGCCGGTACTCCAGAACAAGTGTTCTGTATTATGCTTATTATCTGATTTTTATTTTTGGTATAGGAAATTATCTTGAACCTATTAGCCAGGGTCTGTTTGTATGGAGCTGTTTTGCCCCCATCACGCTTTATCTCTTGCTGGGTATCAGACATGGGATGTATGCAACCGGTGTATTTTTAATTGCACAATTTATATTGGTTGCAATTAAGTTCAGCCATAATCAGACTTACGATATTTTAAGCCTGATGTTCAATTTGACTTTATGCTACTGTGGGATATGGGTCATTTCTCATCTGTATGAATCGAACAGATATCATACCGAAAACTCTCTGCTATATTTAGCCTCACGTGACTCACTTACAGGCACTCATAATCGTCTGTCACTGGCTACTTTCTTTTCTCATTTTACCCAGAAGAAAAACGACAAAGAACAACTGTGCCTGCTTATTCTGGATATTGATTTCTTCAAACAGATCAATGATCAATTCGGACATGATGTGGGTGATAAAGTATTAATCGAAATCAGCTTGCTAATCAGCCGGATTGTTGGAGATAACAATTTGTTCCGAATCGGAGGAGAAGAGTTTTGTGTCACTTTGTGTGACAAAGATATCAACGAAGCGCGTCATATAGGCGAGAAGTTATGTAATTCAGTCGGCGATCATATTTTTAATGTTGGCAACAATAATCTGCATTTAACATTAAGTATCGGTATTTGCCAATACCGTGACGGAGATAATCTTTCAGACATACTAAAACTCGCAGATATAGAACTCTACAAAGCCAAACAAAATGGAAGAAACCAAGTCAAAATATGCCAAATGCCTTATGAAATACATCAGGAAAAACAGTCAGACTCAGTGTGAGCCCAACTCCTTCTCCTAAACCACTTCTTCACTTTCGTTTTCGATATCGTCATCCTCAAAAACCACATTGTAATTTTCAACATAATTACACTGAGGCTGACGACTGCAGGTAAAAAACCTTCGGCCTTTAAATTCACCCTGACTTGCGACTCTGACAACCATCGGGCTACCACACTTCTTACAAAACCGGACTTCTTTATCCGGCTCAATCAAATCAATATGTGTTGCCAGTAACCGCCTTAATTTGCTCACCTGATAGCTGTAACGAATATTAGTACCAATGAGAGGAATGTTTGCAGAGCGGCAAACATGAAGTAATAATTTTTCCCGCTCAGCTTTTGGCTTATTCAGTGTTTTTCCGTTATCCAGTTCAATCACAGCACGTGGTTCAAAAGTCCTTGGATCACAGACCACAAACTGAAAATAGTGCTTTGCAATTCTGTTGGTTGCAATAAAGCGATCTTTCTTTTTTCTGATACCCACAGGGACAAGGAGTTGTGCCATATTCACCTTAGCAAAGACAACCCCATGTTCTCCCACTGCATCCGTCAACGCACGATAAAAAGTGCTTTCAGCTGCCGTTAAGACAGGTGAATGATTCCGGTAGGTATAGTCTTTGGTATTATCATCTTTAATTAGATATTTTTGTGCAAACAGAAAAAATAAAACCAACAAAGCAACAATGATAAATATATTCAACATCGTACCTGTCTACTCCTGCTCTGCGGCACATTAAATATATCAAGCGATTGCATTAGTCATCCAAATCAAAAATATATTTGTCCATCATAGAAACCATTCTCCCTATTTCTGGTTTCGTGATTGTATCATTCGCTCCCAGAGACATCGCTTTATGACGGTTATCATCACTCATCAAAGAGGAAAACATCACAATTGGAGTATCACGGAATACTTCCATATCTCTGAGGCGTTTCACCAAATGCATGCCATCCATCCGGGGCATTTCAACATCGGTCACCACAGCATTGATCAATTCAGAAACAGGAACGCCTTCAGCATCTGCTGAACCTTTGATATTCATGAGTTTTTCATAAGCTTCGCCACCGTCTTTACAAGCGATAATATTGTATCCGGCAGAACTCAACGTATCCTGAATGAGACTCCGGATAAAGGCTGAATCATCAACAACCATCACCGTCTTCGCATTACGTTTTGAGACCATCTTCTGATTCAGATTTACACTTCTGTCGACTGTAACATCGTACTTTTCCATACTCAGTTCAGGATTGATGTCCGCAATAATTTTCTCGAAGTCCAGAATCATGATCAGCCGCCCTTCTTTGCGTACAACGGCAACAACACAGTCTTGTTCCCCGGCCTCAAGAAACTGACTGGGAGACTCGACGTCATTCCAGGAAATACGGTGAATACGGCTGACATTATCAATCAAAAAGCCATTCGTCATCCGGTTAAAATCCGTCACAATGACATATTTACTCTGAATCCCGTTCGCTTTTGGTATTTCCAGCCAGCCGGCAAGGTCAACTAAAGGTGTCAGTATCTCCCGTGAAGAAAAAACACCGATCATATGCGGCTGAGCATTTGGATAATCAGTCGTCTCAGGTACACGAATTACTTCTCTGACTTTAGCAACGTTAATGCCGTAGTAGCACCTTTTCGTTCCCCCTTCTGGCAACTGTTTTTCTAAATGGAACTCAATAATTTCGAGTTCGTTTGTTCCGCTTTCGGTTAAAATTGAACTTGTTGAATGATTTTGATCCATACCACTCTGCTTCTTCTGAATGTTTTTAAACAGGATAATTAAAACGCAATGGTGTCTTTTCTCATTATTATCCTATTATCAACGATTAACCATGTTTTTCCTAAAATTATTTTTAAGAATTGAGCATCTCAGCCCTTTACCCGCCTTGTAATCTGCCGAAAATTAATCATTTATCGATTTACATATTAATTCAGTGCCATAGCATATCACCAAATCTCACTGAACACCGCGTATGCAGGTTGTTGGGCCTCGTCATTCCATCTCGTACAGAGGTCACAAATTCTGATGAATATCGTAGAAAAGTCCTCCTGTATTTCTCATTAAACACCGAGAGGTTGTATAATTTTTATACACACCCGTGTAATCATAATTACAATGAAAAAACGTCAGGAAATCACATGAGAGGGAAAATATATGACACGTGATGAGCTAGGAATTTGCTTATCCAGAGACATGCTGGTTAATCATTTAGAATCCACGTTCACCTGCATTCGTGCCTACAAAGCAGAGGCTGATACTGATGACATACACATTCAGCTTGAGTATGCACAAATGAAGGGCAGAGATGTTCTTGTATCAATGAAAGGGACACGAAAATTAACCTGGAGAGCAGATTTCATCTGCCCCAGTCTGAAGTAAGAATAAGCAAAAATACTCCAGATCACTTTCTTGATATCAAAGTAGCATCAGCTCATATAACGTAGCCAGTGTGATCACAAATACACTGGCACGTTTGTCTGTTAACTGTATCACGTCCATTTATACCATATCGAAATAAAAATCATTTTTTTATACCGTAATCAACTGTCTATTTTGTGATTTTCTATCGACATGTTACCTGGTTTCAGTTAAGTTTAGCAGTATAGACGTCCAAATAATTTTATAGAGAGTTTACTGTGCCAATCAAGATTCCTGATCAACTCCCCGCAATTGATATTCTCAAAAATGAAAATATCTTTATCATGCATGAGTCAAGAGCTTCAACTCAGGAAATCCGCCCGCTAAAAGTGTTAATTTTGAATTTAATGCCAAAAAAAATTGAGACTGAAACACATTTTCTCCGGCTTTTGTCAAACAGTCCTCTGCAAATTGACATTGAATTATTACGTATTGATAACCGTCCAAGCCGCAATACCCCAGAAGAGCATCTGAACATGTTCTACAGACAATTTGAATTAGTTCAGGATCGCAATTTTGACGGATTAATCATTACAGGCGCGCCTTTAGGGCTGGTTGAATTTGAAGATGTCGTGTATTGGAAGCATCTGGAGACGATCATCAGATGGGCGAAAACGCATGTAACTTCGACTATGTATGTTTGCTGGGCAGCTCAGGCAGGCCTGAATTTACTCTATGGTTTAAAAAAGCAGACCCTGAAAGAAAAATTGTCTGGTGTTTATACACACTCAATCGCAAATTCATTTCACCCGCTATTAAGGGGGTTTGATGACTCTTTTCTTGCACCCCATTCCCGTTATGCCAACTTCCCGGTTGATTTCATTCAGGATAACACTGATTTAGATATCTTGGTCACATCAGATGAAGCAGGTGTTTATCTTGCAGCAAGTCCGGATAAACGACATGTATTTGTCACAGGTCACCCAGAATATGATGCAACGACACTGCACAATGAATATATCCGGGATTTAGGTGAAGGCTTAGAGCCACCAATTCCTGTCCGCTACTATCCGAATGACAACCCGGATAACCCGCCCAGTGCCAGCTGGAGAAGCCATGGTCATCTTTTGTTTTCAAACTGGCTAAACTATTGTGTGTATCAGCAAACACCTTATGACTTGGAGCACTTTAGCGAAGACAAATTTACAAAAGACGACTGACATCACTTATTTCCATGAATTGCAGTCATTACTGATGACTGCAATTGACTTCTGCTCCTTCACATTCAGATACCTCGCGTTGTCAGCTTCAAACAGACTCTGTATAAAATGTTTAATTCTCAGGTATGTTTAATATGATACGACATGAAAAAAAGCATTTTACTTAGTCTTTGCCTTCTTTGTTCCTGCACCACAACACACCAATCCAAACAAACAGAGATATCTACAGCAGATGCACGGATCTCTCTGGGTGTCGCATATTTACAGAATAACCAGCGTGAGCATGCCAGAAGTAACCTGCTAAAAGCAGAAAAAGCGGCACCAGAATATATTGGTACACTCATGGCAATGGCTTACTATTATGATTTTATCGGTGAAATGACTCAGGCATCTCAGACATACCTTCAGGCTTTGAGTATCTATCCAAAACAACCCGATTTGCTCAATAACTATGGGACTTTTTTGTGTAAACACGGGCACTATAAAGCTGCACTGAACTATTTTCAGAAGGCATACATACAAACGGATTACATCAAAGTTGCAGATAGTCTGGAAAATGCCGGACTCTGTGCTTTCAGAGCAGGCAAAATATCAATGGCCCAAAAAATGTTCAAACAAGCTATCAGCTATGAGCCGGACAAAAAAGTTTCACACTTTTATCTGATATACATAGAAAATGGAAAAAGAGGAACGCACGACTGAACACCCGTATGAAACATCTGATGCTCCAGAGCGGGTTTAAATCAAATACAAAAAGTAAAACAGCAGACAAAATAAACCTGATCACCTCATTTGTGTTTGTTTGTTTTTTTGTCCTGAGCACTCTGACTCTTTTTGCGCGTTGTATAATGCTGACGTCTGCGTTTTAAAATCTTCTGCTTTCGTTGAATACGGCGATATTCCTTATATATCATCCAGATAAATGCAATAATTCCGACACTGAAAAGCACACCGAAAAAAAACAGCAGAGGTCCACATACCCAGTCAGGCTCACATGGTAAGTAAATCTCAAATTCCACTATTTCTGCCCTCCTTTCCTGTGTAACCACAGGCAAATAACCCATAACTCAGTACAACTATCTGTATTATAGATAAAAGCACAGCAATCAAGGCTCTGAAAACATACACCGATCATAAAATGATCAAATGATTACAAATAATCAGATGACATCATCTGAGCCTATAACTTTACCGGCTGGAATGTTAATCTTCTCCCCTCGCTGATACATTAAAACATTTTCCGGATCACAATCATGAATCTATCAAAATTGACCCCTTCTGTTTTTAGTCATTTATATAAGGATATTGTTGAATTTCGCCTGACATTCGACTTACCGGTTGAACAACCAGAAAGTCTTGATCAGGCAGCCGATACCTTACATACCTCTTTAGCAATTGAAGAACTAACTGAACTGGCTGATGCGACAGATAAAACTGAGCAAGCTGATGCGATTATCGATACAGTTTACGTACTGATGGGCCGGCTGGTTCATCTGGGTGACGATGCTCCTGAAAAAAATATCGGTATTAGCTATCTGATCGATTTACTGCTTAACGTCGCAGAACACCGGCAGATTGATTTTATTCCGTGTTGGAATGAGGTCCATAGCTCAAACATGAGTAAGGTGTGTAAAAATCAGGAAGAATATCAAGCGACTGAACAGTTTTATGCGCAACAGGGTATCCGGCTGTTACCGGTCGAAAAAGGCCACTACATCATCGCAAAATGTGCTGAAGACTTTAGCAATGATGAAAAAACGATTCGTAAAGGGAAAGTCTTAAAATCTGTCAATTATCGTCCTGCTGATCTTGAACCACTGACAAAATAAAAAAAAGGCCACCTTGCTTCGCAAGGTGGCTAAGGAGACTATAAAAAGCCTAACAAGAACGAGAATGTATCGATCTTATTAATGCGATTAGCGTGCCAAAAAAACAAAAACCTATAAGCATATGATTTTATTCACTTTTAATAACATTAGTATTTCAAACTAAAAACCTTTCAATCAATCCCTGCGCCACTTTTGTGCTTCATGCACCAAAACTAATCGAACAGTAAATAAGATTTTCCTTTTATATCAACAGCCTGTACATCTGTTTGAAATATGTCTTTAATCGATTCACTATTCAGTACTTCTTTTGGTCGTCCTGAACGATACAAAATTCCCTGATTCAGCAATACAACCTGACTTGCATTCTTGTATGTCCTGTTCAGATCATGATTTGCCATCAGTATAGTGATCCCCATGGCTCTGACCTCAGCCAGTAAATCATACATGAGCTTTTCCTGCCCGACATCTAACGCTGATGCGGGTTCATCCAAAATCAGATATTGCCCCTCAGGATTCAGGGAAGGCCAAATTTGCAAACAGCTTCCAGCCAAACGAACCCGCTGCCATTCACCACCAGAAATATGATGAATGGAACGGGCCAGTTTATCCTGCAGATTTAATCGTCCACACAAATAATGAATGACGTCAGAAATTTTTTTCTGATCAGCTATGACTGAATCAGGTATAGACAAAGTGAGGTAATGATAAACATCCACCGCAAAAACCGGACGTTCATTCTGAGCAAGATATGCCCGGCGAACCGCTAAATCCTGAGTTGTTAAACAGGAAATATCGTCAGTCCCAAAACAGACCTGCCCCTGATATGACATCATACCGGCCAAAGCAGCCAGTAAGGTACTCTTTCCGCTGCCATTTGGTCCGACGATATGAAGGAAACTCCCAGGCTCACACTGAAAACTCATCGGCAGCAAGCGGGTTCCGACATGAAGATTATTCACGTGAATCATAATTTCTCAGTAAAATCCAGACAAAAACCGGTGCACCAATCGTAGCAGTCACAACTCCCAGAGGAAGCTCGGCTGAACTTAATGCTGTTCTGGCAATAAGATCAGCACACACCAGCAGTAATGCGCCTGCAATTGCGGAAACTGGCAGTAAATAACGGTTATCTGCACCAAATGCCATTCGTAGTAAATGAGGAACAACCAGCCCGACAAATCCAATAATACCGCCTAACGCAACCGAGACACCCACAAGAACAGAAACTGCAATAATGAGCTTCCACCGGGTTGAAGATACATTGACACCAAGTTGTCTGGCATGGCTTTCTCCCAACATCAGGCGATCCAGTAATATCCCTCGGGAAATGAGCCAAAATAATGCAGGCAAAGCCAGTAAAGACAACAGATGCTGAGACCATTCAACACCACCAAGACTCCCCATCAACCAGTACATTAGCTGGCGTAAACTGAATTCCTGACTGAAATAAAAAGCCCACGTAATCACTGACTGCTCCAGAATTCCCAGCGCGACACCAACCAGCAATAAACGAGTACTGGTCAGGCGCATCACCCGGCCAATACTGACAAGTAGTAGTGTAAAACCAAGGGCTCCCGCCACCGCACCAAACATAAGGCCAGTCGATGTTGCAGCAACAGGAAAAAGAAACAAAATAATGACAATCGCAACACTCGCACCGCTCGAAACCCCGATAATTCCGGGCTCCGCTAAAGAGTTTCCAAGCAGCACCTGCAAAACTGCACCAGAAACAGCAAGACAGGCACCGATCACACAAGCTGCAATCAGACGGGGTAAACGTAATTCAAAGATGAGCTGCTTTTCAAATAAAGTGAGGTGTTGCAACGGAGAAAAGGTCACTTCTCCTGCCATAAGGTAGACACCACTAAAAAAAATAAGAAGCACCACCATCGTCCATAACACACGAAACCAGTGCTTTTTTTTCGCAGATTGAAGTTGAATAAAATCCATATTTTTCCGGTGCTAATCACATATGCGCCAAGGCGTGTTTATCTTTCATCGCCTAACCATAACGCGTCAGCCCACAAATAAAAAGAGTCCGGAACAAGAACAAATTTAATCGTAAACCAGTTGATCACCTTCATATCTGGCAACAACAGGACAAAGCATATAGGCCGCAGGCTCACCGATTTCAACATGCCGGTTCGGAAATAAGACTGACTCACCGTCATTTTTTGCCATCAGAGGCTTATCACCATCATGCCCAAAAACTTCTCCATGCTTAAAAGCCGTAAAGTTCTCTATATCCTCAGGGAACAGAAAATCAAAATCTTCTTTCATCCTGACGATTGTCCGGCTTACTCTGTAAATAGTGGATTTTTTTGACAAATGCTCACTCTTTTCCCGACTGATTAAATCCCTGAGTGCCATATCAAATATAGCGAATGAATTCAGATCACTTTCTCCGATGCGTGAAGCTTTGCCTAATTCAAATGTTGCTGAGCGTGCGGAATAACAATCCGCTGTATACCAGCTAAAAGAACCAGAAGGTGCATTTGCCAGCACAATCGCATTAATGTGGGCAAGCTCTATAAAATCAATTAATGCTTTCGAACGAACCGGATGCCGGACTTTCGGACTAATGACAAAAGTAGAATACCGGGAAGAGTAAAGCGTACTGTGTAAATCAAGATGCCAACGGGACTCAACCGGGGTCTCTTCCCAAAACGATTTAATCAATACTTTAAGATTATCTGCAATCACCAGTTCTGTTGATGGCTCCCGGGGTTTATCATCAAATAAACGTTCCAGATTTTCATCGATAAATTGCTTGTTTTGTTTAATTGCATCTAAATTCGCAATCACAAACAGACAATGTTCTTCAATTTTCTGAAAACCACTTTCCACATCTGTAACAATACGGTTGACCATTTCAACCGGACCGGCATCCTTACCATGAATACCGCAGGAGACAAGCACATGCTTTGTACTTTCGTCCATATGTGGTGGAATGATTTCTAAAACACCCGGAAGATGTAACTTCAGGCAAAGCCCCTGCTCTGTTACATACTCGGTTGATAAGGGAGCACTATCACTATATAAGCTATCAATAAGAAATGATTGCCGAAAAAGTGAATTAGCCATGCATAACTCCTTAACCTGATCCTGATTGGATTCCTGTCCAAAAGGACTCAATCCCTATAAATGTCTGATAATAAAACAGACTGTGATTTTATCATTAAGTTGTCAAAAAGCATTCCATTGATTCCTCACAATGTGAACCATACAGTTTTATCATTTTATTCTTCACATCTTTGTTGACTCATCAAAAATTTCAGGGTCAGCCGCAAGGGCTGCAGGAAAAGCCGGAATACCTTCCACCATCCATCACATGTTAGTCCGGACATCAGCAAATAAATTCCATTGCAGATATAAAACACTGATTATTTGTTGAAGACCAATGCGCTCAATCACATTTATTATTTTTTCCGGGAGATACCAATTGATCTCAAATGAATTAGAGTGATATAAAATTAGTTGCGCATAAATATATACATATGTCTGTATAAATACAATTAAATAAAATAAAGTGGAGACCCCATGAAAAATAATAAAATATTCAGCGGTATTTTCGTTTTAACGTCAGTGCTTACATCCTGTTCTGTCTGGTCATCAACGGTAAACGTTGATCTGAATAAGACATATCAGGCAATTGACGGCTTTGGTGGCATGAATGCGCCGGGTTGGATAGCTGACTTAACCTCATCACAGGCGAAAACAGCTTTCGGTACAGGGAGTGGCGAACTCGGCTTATCCATTATGCGGATGAGAATCGATCCAGACTCCAATAATTGGAGTAAGCAGGTGCCGATAGCTCAATATGCCGCTTCAAAACATGTGAAATTGCTTGCAACACCCTGGACGCCACCAGCGTATATGAAAGACAACAATAGTTTGAAGAATGGCGGAAAATTAAAATCAAATCACTATCATGGCTATACCCAGCACCTGAATAAATTTGTCAGTTATATGAAGTCAAAGAATGCCGCAATTTACGCGCTTTCTATACAAAATGAACCAGACTGGCAACCTGATTATGAGTCTTGTGAATGGAGTGGTTCAGATTTCGTGAACTACCTGAAAGCGGAAGGAAAAAATCTTGATAACTCAGTTAAAATTGTTGCACCAGAATCATTGAACTTTAACCACAAACTTTCTGACCCCTTCCTGAACAATTCTCAAACTGCAAAATATGTGGATATCGTTGGCGGCCATTTATACGGAAAAGAAGCCTTTGACTATCCGCTTGCCCGTCAGAAAGGCAAAAAATTATGGATGACAGAACATTTCACAACCAATGATGATGCCAATAACTGGTCGAAAGCTTTAAGTGTCGGAACTGAATTGCACAAAAGCATGGTATCTAACTATAGCGGCTATATCTGGTGGTATATCAGACGAAGCTACGGCCTGCTGACCGATAATGGCAAAGTCAGCAAGCGTGGCTATATCATGTCTCAGTATTCCAAATTCATCCGTCCGGGCTTCGAGCGTGTCAGTGCAACAGAAAAACCAGCATCTGGTGTTTATGTCACCGCATATAAAAATAATAGTGGCAAAGTCGTGGTTGTCGCTGTAAATACAACATCATCACAACAAAAACTGGATTTTAAACTCAATCACGATTCTGTGAAATCTCTGGTTAAATACAGCACATCTGAGAAGTTAAATGTTGGCTATGGTGGGACTTACAAGCTGAACAGTCATAAAACAACAGCCTACGTCGACCCTAAAAGTGTCACAACGTTTGTGTCTGAATAGCGGCTAAATCAACGCTGACTGATTCAATTTCTTAAAATATGTGAATCCCCGGGAAACAAAACGTTACCCGGGGATTTTTATTGACCATGATATCATCTGTTAAACGCCTGTCGCTTGCCGTACATAACAAATCCATTCAAAATAAATGAGAATGATTCAGATGATTCGTTGTCTAAAACGCCAGTCATACATAACCGCAATATTCAGGTATTCAAAAAATATGTTTAGAGCCCCATTGATTGCTATCTTCACCCTCTTTGTCAGCATGATTAGCTGCCACACATATGCAGCAGGTAAAACAACCTATGGCTCAGCTGTGATCAACAAAGTTACCAGTATCTATGACGCAGATACATTTAAAGCAAATATAAAAGGCTGGCCTGATATCATTGGTAAAAAAGTATCCATCAGAGTCAACGGTGTTGATGCACCAGAGATCCGCGGGAAGTGCAAAAAAGAAAAAAACTCGGCACGGATTGCAAAATTATTCACAATCAAAGCACTCAGGACAGCAAAGAAGATCGAATTACGAAATATAAGACGCGGCAAATATTTCCGTATTCTGGCAGATGTCTATGTTGATGGCCGGAATTTATCTGATTTACTGATCAACTCCGGGCTTGCAAGACCTTACGATGGCGGGAAAAGAGGGGGTTGGTGCCGGTTCTGATGTTCCTGAAAAATTTGATGTACAGGGCATGACCCTCTTCTCTCACCGCCAGTATTTGCTGATGAATTTGTCTTGCTTTTTTGAGCGTGATTGCAGGATACTTGCCAATACGAAAGCGTTTATTCTTGCCATTGAAGCGACAGCGGTACTGAAAAGTGATATTTGCCTTAGGTGAGATTTTGGCAATGAGTCCTTCTTCATCGTTCAGTTCTGATGGCCCACGATATTCGTTGAGTTTGTTGATAGCACTGAGTTACAGATATTAACCATTGCTAATCGACCGCCACACAAGGCCTGAACAGAATATTTATGGACAATCCACTAAACCTATGAATAACAACGACCAACCTACATTCTTCTTTTTTGATTATGAAACCTGGGGAACCAGCCCAGCCAAAGACCGGCCCTGCCAGTTTGCCGGTATCCGGACAGACATGGATTTCAATATCATTGGTGAACCACTGACTTTGTACTGTAAATTACCACCGGATTATCTTCCATCTCCTGAAGCCGCTTTAATTACCGGTATTACTCCTCAGCTTGCCAATGCCAAAGGTGTGAGTGAGCCAGAATTTATCCACCGGATTCATCAGGAACTGGCAAAGCCAAATACAACCAGCCTCGGCTATAACAGTATCCGCTTTGATGATGAAGTCACCCGCTATACCTGTTACAGAAACTTTCTTGACCCTTACGGATGGAGCTGGCAGAACGGCAATTCAAGATGGGATCTGCTGGATGTAGCCAGAGCCTGTCATGCACTGCGCCCCGACGGTATTAACTGGCCGGAAAATGATGATGGTATCACCAGTTTCAAGCTTGAACATTTATCCGTTGCAAACCAAATCGAACACAGTAATGCGCACGATGCAATGGCCGATGTATACGCAACCATTGAACTGGCAAAGCGGATTAAAAACTCACAGCCAAAACTATTCGATTACTTCTTTTCTATGCGTCACAAGCGCCAGCTGACTGAGTTAATTGATATCGTCAATATGACACCACTCATGCATGTCTCCGGCATGTTGGGACATCAATGCCAGTATACAAGCTGGGTTGTCCCCCTCGCCTGGCACCCCGTGAATAAAAATGCTGTGATTACTGTCGATCTGGCAAAAAATCCACAACCTTTATTTGATCTCTCTGCTGAAGAATTAAAAGAACGGTTATACACCAGACATGATGATTTAGCTGAAGGAGAGCTACCGGTTCCGGTGAAGCTGATTCATCTGAATAAATGTCCGATTCTGGCTCCGGCAAAAACGCTGACCGCAGAAAATGCGCATCAGATAGGTATCAACCGGGAAGCATGTCTGCAAAACCTGTCTGCCTTAAAAGGTTCACCAGCTATCAGAGAAAAACTGCTTCAGTTATTCACTGAAGAGAAGCCATACCCGTCTGATGATAACGTCGATACCATGCTGTATCAGGGATTTTTTAATCCGGCAGATAAAGCTGCGATGGAAATTATCCGCGAGACGCCACCAGAAATGCTCGGGGAGCTTTCTCTTACCTTTCAGGATCAGAGAATTGCACCTCTTCTGTTCCGTTACCGGGCCAGAAATTACCCGGGTACATTAAGTTATCAGGAAAGTCAGCAGTGGTTAAGTCACTGCCAGGATTACTTTACCAGTCATATGGATGATTATATTCTCAGGCTGGAAAATCTCGTGGTTGAGCATGAAGGAAATGAATCAAAACTTAAGATCCTGAAATCCATTTACCATTATGTTGCCGGACTGACTTCCTGAACCTGTCGGGTGGATTGAATCAAGCAGCATCAATCTTGTTTTTACCCAAAGTGGATCACAAAATGTTTCAAGTAGTATTAAGATATCTGATATCTTTCTGTGTCATATTTATCTGTTTATGGGCTGGTTTAACCATTCAACACTGGCTTCATCTCTCTATTCCCGGCAGTGTTATCGGCATGATTATTCTGTTCATGTTACTTTCATCTGGTATTTTACCCGTCACATGGGTTCAGCCCGGCGCAAGCCTGTTCATCCGGTACATGGTTTTTTTGTTTATCCCGGTGAGTGTAGGCTTAATGAGTCATTTCGATATCTTAATCGATAATGCTTTTTCAATTTTTCTCAGTGTGGTTGTCGGAAGCGCTATCGTGCTCATTTGTATGGGAACAGCGCTGGATCGTTACCTGAAACGGAAGGAGCATTCATAATGTGGCTGGTCATCACGATTATCGTTTTTCTGTTTGCACGCTGGTTATGTAACAAACTAAAAAATCCGCTGGCAAATCCATTACTTCTGAGCGTTATCATTTTGATTTCTTTGCTCATGCTGACAGGTGTTCCCTACCCGGCCTACGCCAAAGATACCTCGGTGATCAATTTTTTATTGCAACCCGCAGTCGTCGCTCTGGCTTACCCGCTGTACGAACAATTACCACAAATCAGAGCAAACTGGCGGGTGATTTTAGCTGCCTGTACAATAGGAAGTGTGATGTCAATGATTTCCACCGGCCTGATCGCTGTCGCGCTGAATACAGACAATACACTGATTGCAGCACTGCTGCCGAAATCAGTGACAACACCAATTGCCATGGAAATCACCTCCAGCCTGGGAGGAGAAGCTTCCATTACAGCAATTCTCGTGGTCATTGCCGGGTTATTCGGGGCTGTTTGCGCTTACCCGGTTTATAAACGGCTGAATATCACGCACCCGATAGCTAAAGGGCTGACCATGGGGGCAGTTTCTCACGCATTAGGTACTGCAACCAGTGCCGAAAAAGCGCCGCAGGATGCGGCGTTCAGCTCGCTGGCACTGGTGTTATGCGGCATCATCACTTCAATTCTGGCTCCAACATTTTATACACTCGCACTATGGTTTGCTGATTTTATCAGTTAAAACACATCCAGCCTTCCTGTCCGGTACAACAAATATCGGGCAGGAAGGCACAAACAACAATCAATGACTTTCTCACCATCAAACAACACATCGCGATTATTCCTCGTGTTATCGCACATTTATTTTGAAATATGTCACAAATGCAATGAAATAATTAATAGATGTCTCGTATTATTTATATGCATGTCACACTGTATATAAAAATCTAAGCTAATATAAAAAAGTTGATTACTTCAGAGAAAGAATGATATGACCCTAAACATCTCTCAGGCCCTGACAAAAATTCCGGCCGAATTACGCTCATATCTGACCCCTGTAATATCCCATCACGAATTTTCAGGTCAGTTAAGTCCCCGGCAAGTGAATCAGTTAGCCAGTCTGGCAAAGACTGATGCATCAGCTATTCCGTTAAAACTCCTTCCTTTAGCCGCTGCGTATGCACTCACGCCCATCTCTGATTTTCAGGTTGGCGCTATCGCCAGAGGGTTCTCCGGCACACTTTATTTTGGTGCCAATATGGAATTCGCCAAAACTCAGATGGGGCAAACAATTCATGCAGAACAGGCCGCCATTTCGCACGCGTGGATGTCGGGAGAAACGGCGCTGACAGATATCATCATCGACACACCACCGTGTGGCCATTGCAGACAATTTATGAATGAACTGACCAGTGCAGACACATTACAGATTCAGCTCCCGGATAAACCAGCCTGCGGATTACATCATTACCTGCCGGAAGCCTTCGGGCCGGGAGATCTGGGAATCACTTCCGGATTAATGTCTGAAAAAAACCATATGAAACACATCAATACTCAGGATGAACTTGTTCTTTGTGCGCTTCATGCATTAAATCAAAGTCACGCGCCTTACAGCCAAAACTACAGTGGGGTTGCGGTTCAGATGCGTGATCAGAAAATTTATATGGGTGCCTATGCTGAAAACGCAGCTTTTAATCCAAGCCTTCCACCGCTTCAGGTTGCTCTGGTGCAAGCCAGAATGGGAGGACATGAACTCAATGAGATTCAGCGGGTTGTGCTGACAGAAATGAGTCATGCGACCGTCAGTCATTTGATCGACACACAATATGTCCTCAGACAAATCGGTCCTTTGCTCGAATGTGAATATCACCAGATTGACGAATAGTCATCACTCTCCGTCCACGCTCTAGGGAAAAGAGATAAGAGTCACTTTTCCCTGACGCCTGCCAAAACAAAAAATTCATCATGAAAACATCAAGCTCCGGCCGAATCCACGCTTCATCGACCCAGAACGCAAACGTTTGCTTTCATCGGAAAAATCAGTATGATTGCCGCAAAATCTGAATGATGAACAGAGGTTATGGCATGTTTGGAACAGCAACAACAAAAGGTGCAACACGGGTTCTTCTTCTGGGAGCAGGAGAGCT